>NZ_JBIUVO010000015.1:9831-88619 GCF_044742995.1 Pseudomonas sp. NPDC087803 | reverse complement strand
ACCAGCCGTGTTCGTCATCACCGATCAGGTAGCGGCTTTCGTCGGCGGACAGGGTGGTTTTACCGGTGCCCGACAGACCGAAGAACAGGGTCACGTCGCCTTCTTCGCCGATGTTGGCAGCGCAGTGCATTGGCAGCACGTCAGCGGCCGGCAGCAGGAAGTTCTGCACGGAGAACATGGCTTTTTTCATCTCACCGGCGTAACGCATGCCGGCGATCAGCACTTTCTTCTGCGCGAAGTTGATGATCACGCAACCGTCGGAGTTGGTGCCGTCACGCTCAGGCACACACTCGAAGTTGGCCACGTTGAGCACTTGCCACTCTTCACGACCGGCCGGGTTGTACTGGGCCGGGTTGATGAACAGGCAACGACCGAACAGGTTCTGCCAGGCAGTCTGGGTGGTCATTTTTACGGCCAGGTAGTGATCTTCAGCCGCACCTACATGCACGTGGGAAACAAAGTGCTCTTGCGCGTTGTTGAACGCCTCGACACGAGCCCACAGCGCGTCGAACTTGTCGGCCGGGAACTTGCGGTTGATCGGGCCCCAGGCGATAGCGGCCTGGGTGGAAGGCTCTTCAACGATGAAACGATCGACTGGCGAACGACCGGTACGGTGACCGGTGCGGACAACCAGAGCGCCGGTATCGGCAAGCTCGCCCTCACCGCGTTGCAGGGCTTCTTTTACCAGATCATCAACACTCAGATCGGTGTACACGGCGTTATTGGCTTGCGTCATGAGGTTCCCCGTCGGCCAGTGGCCGAGTGTGCTCCAAACGTTTTGTAGTAGAAAGTCGTGCACTACTACCGCGAAAAAAGTGGGCCGGATTATGCCAGAAAAGCCCAAAAAGAGTAGGGTCCTCCCGTCGTAACGGCGAAATTCCGTCGCTACGCAGTGAATTTACCTGCGCTGAACCGTTTTAGTGCCGGGTATCTGACGGCGTGTCGACGCCTGCGCCAGCGAACAATTGAGCAATATCGGCCGCATCGAACAGGTAACGCTGGTTGCAGAACTGGCAATCGATCTCCACTTCGCCACCGCGTTCGGCCACCAGCGCCTGCGCGTCTTCAAGACCCAGACTGACCAGCGCGTTACCCGAGCGTTCACGCGAGCAGCTGCAACGGAAGCGCAGTTTCTGCACATCGAACAGGCGCACTTCCTCTTCGTGGTAGAGGCGATGCAGCACGGTTTCGTTGTCCAGGCTGAGCAATTCATCGGCGGTCAGGGTGCTGGCCAGCGCGGTGATGTGCTGCCAGCTGGCGGCGCGCTCTTCTTCGTCTTTCAGACGGTCGGCCGGCAGTTGCTGCAGCAGCATGCCACGGGCACGACGGCCGTCGGCGAACAGCTTGAAGCGCGTGCCGACCTGTTGCGACATGACGAAGTAGTTGGTGAAGCACTCGGAGAGGTTTTCGCCGTCCAGGTCGACGATGCCCTGATAGCGCTGGCCGACAGTCGGGTCGACGGTCAGGGCCAGCACGCCGTTCGGCATCAGGTCGGCAAGAGTTGCATCCGGGGCGATCTGCTCGGCGTGATAACGCGCCAGGCCACGGATCTCGCGCTCGCTGGAGCATTCGATCATCAGCAGCGGAATCGGGCCTTCGGAGCGCGCCTGCAAAATCAGCAAGCCGTCGAACTTCAGGGTGCCCACCAACAACGAAGCGGCCGCCATCAGTTCGCCCAGCAACTGCGCGACCGGCTCCGGGTACGGGTGCTTGGCGAGGACTTCGGCGTAGCTGCGTTCCAGCGCCACCAGTTCGCCGCGAGTGTCGCTGTCATCGAAGATGAAGCGTTGGGTGTAGTCGGTATCCGGTAGGTCGGTCATAGGTCTGGGTATCTGAATTGATGACAAAATGGTTACAAAAGATGAAAATCCCGCGCTTCTCCGCACCCGTTTGGTGCGAAATGTTCAGCCACGGGAGGCATTTTATGAACAATCCGGGTTTGTTCCAATCAAGGTGGAACCTCGGCCGGCTGGTTCTGTGCAACGTAGTGCCATTAGCACTACTGGCTTTCTGGTTATGGCCTACGGGCCAGATGCTGTGTGTGATTTTCGACGAGTGGCTGTTCCGCTCGCTGAATGCACCACTGGCCAGCAACCCCATATGGCTCCACATCTGGGCAATTGCAAGTCTGCGCCCGTTCGACATCGTCGTCGGACTGATTCTGCTGACGCTGCTGATCAAGGGTGACTGGGTGTTCAAGGCGATTGATGTACGTCGCGCCTTTTTCGGTTTTCTCTCGATTCTGCTGCTGATGGTGGTGATCCGCGCGCTGTTTTCCAAGTTCGCCGACTACATGGACTGGCAGCACAGCAGTCCGTCGATGGTGCTGGAAGGCGCGGTGCACCTGAGTGACTACTTTCCGCACCTGGAGAAGGCCTGGGAGCTGAAGGACCGCTCGAGCCAGAGCTTCCCCGGTGACCACGCTTCGGTGCTGCTGATCTGGGCGCTGTTCATGGGCGTGTTCAGCCGAACTGTCGGCCAGTTCCTGACGGTCTGGGGCCTGGCGCTGCTGTTCATGCTGCCACGTCTGGTGGCCGGCGCGCATTGGGGTCAGGACGATTACATCGGCGGCATGCTGCTGGCGGTGTGGGCGCTGGGCTGGGGCTACTACACGCCGTTTGCTTATCACGCCGCCAACTTCTGGCTGAAGGTGACGGCACCGGTTTTCGCTTTGCTGGGCAAGCTGCCGGTGGTTTCGCGGATGAGTGTGGTGTCTGCCGCGAGCTGATAGTTCACCTGTGGCGAGGGAGCTTGCTCCCGTTTGACTGCGCAGCAGTCACTGAACCAGTCGACCCGGTTGTACTTTGAAATACATGATCGACTGGATAGGGAGTCCTTCGGCCTCCAGCGGGAGCAAGCTCCCTCGCCACGATGATGTGCCGTGCCGGTCAATCGCTGTGGCTGCTGCCACGAAACTTGAACAGATCCCGCCGTTGCTTCTTGCTCGGCTTGCCGTCAGTGCTGACGCCCAACGCCCCAGCCTTGCGCATCGCCGCTGCCGCTTCACGCTTGGCAATACTCGCCTCGGTCTCGGTATACAGCGTCTGCGCCTCGGGTGCGCCGCGACGTACGATCGACAAGGCTTCAACCCTCACCGTGCGTTCTTCGAAGCCGGTACGAATCTCGAATTCATCGCCAATGCGTGGCTCTTTGCCAGGCTTGCAGCGGTCGCCTCGGCAATGCACCTTGCCACTCTCGATCGCGGCTTTGGCCAAGGCCCGGGTTTTATAAAAGCGCGCCGCCCACAACCACTTGTCGAGACGGACCTTGTCGTCCTCTTCGCTTTTTTGTGCCATGGAATTTCCTCATTCTGAAATATTGATGAACTGTACTACCGTTTCTCTCGTGCCATGAATTTCACCGTCCCGGATTACACTGCGCACCAGCCGATACCTGCTTGAAGCGTCGGCGATCCGGGCCGTAGAAATCTGTCGCCTTTTAATCCTTATTCTGCGTGAATACCGCGAATTCGGCCGCACGCGGCCCGAGCGGTTTCTGCCGGTTGAGTACCTTTGAAGACATTTGACCATTTGACCGTTGTCGGTCTGCGCGAGTGGGTGGCGCTCCCTGATCTGGGAGTCGCGGGCCTGCGGGCGAAAATCGACACCGGCGCCAGCACCTCCAGCCTGCATGCCACCGACATCGAGCCGTTCGAACGCGACGGCGAGAAGTGGGTGCGTTTCACCGCGCACCTGGGCACGGTGGTGCAGTTGCGTCACCGGCGTTGCGAAGCGCCGCTGGTGACGCGCAAAACCATTAAAAGCTCCAACGGCCAGGCGCAGGTGCGCTATGTGATCAGCACCACCCTGGCCCTCGGTGATCGGGTCTGGGCAGTCGAGTTCACCCTCGCCTGCCGCAAGTCCATGCGCTATCGCCTGTTGCTCGGTTCCAAAGCCCTGATCGACGGCCAGCTGGTGGTCAATCCGGGCATCAAATATGTACAAGACAAGCCGGTGTTCCCGGTATCTACCTCCTCCACAGGTGTTGCATGAAGATCGCTGTGCTGTCGCGGAATCCGCGTCTGTATTCCACCCGTCGTCTGGTCGAAGCCGGCACCGAACGCGGGCATGAAATGGTAGTGGTCGACACCCTGCGCGCCTACATGAACATCGCCAGCCACAAGCCGCAGATCCACTATCGCGGCAAGCCGCTGGAAGGCTTCGATGCGGTGATCCCGCGGATCGGCGCGTCGGTGACGTTCTACGGTTGCGCGGTGTTGCGCCAGTTCGAAATGATGGGGGTGTTTCCGCTCAACGAATCGGTGGCCATCGCCCGTTCGCGGGACAAATTGCGCTCGCTGCAACTGCTCTCGCGTCGCGGTATCGGCTTGCCAGTAACCGGCTTCGCCCACTCGCCGGATGACATCCCCGACCTGATCGACATGGTCAACGGCGCGCCGCTGGTGATCAAGGTATTGGAAGGCACCCAGGGTATCGGCGTGGTGCTGTGCGAAACCGCAACCGCAGCCGAATCGGTGATCGAGGCGTTCATGGGCCTGAAGCAGAACATCATGGTCCAGGAATACATCAAGGAAGCCGGCGGTGCCGACATCCGCTGCTTCGTGGTCGGCGACAAAGTGATCGCGGCCATGAAGCGTCAGGCCAAGCCGGGCGAGTTCCGCTCCAACCTGCACCGTGGCGGCAGCGCCAGCCTGATCAAGATTACCCCGGAAGAACGCATGACCGCGTTGCGTGCGGCCAAGGTCATGGGCCTGGCGGTCGCGGGTGTGGATATCCTGCGTTCGAACCACGGGCCGCTGGTGATGGAAGTGAACTCGTCACCGGGCCTGGAAGGGATCGAGACCACCACCGGCAAGAACGTGGCGGGGATCATCATCGAACACCTTGAGAAGAATGGCGGGCCGAATATGACCCGCACCAAAGGCAAGGGTTAATCCGCAAGCGATGTAGCGGCTGAGAAGCCGCCTTCGCGAGCAAGCCCGCTCCCCCATTTTGGAATGCGTTCCCCTGTGGGAGTGGGCTTGCTCGCGAAGCGGCCATCAGCCCCGCTGAATATCTCAGCTGTCAGACGGCATCCCGCGGCAACATCAACCCCAACGGCAACCTTACCCGCGCCTCCAATCCGCCTCCGGAGCGGTTGCGCAACTCGACATTGCCGCCATGCATCGAAGCAATCCGCTTCACGATCGCCAGACCCAACCCCGTCCCTTTGCCACCCCGGGCACGGTCGCCACGGGTGAACGGGTTGAAAATCGCCTCCAGCTCCGACGGATCAATCCCTGCGCCACGGTCCATCACGCTCAGCACCACATACGGCGCGCTGGTGTCACCGGACACGTAAGCCGCAACCTCGACCCCGCTGCCCGCGTGATTCAAGGCGTTGCCGATCAGGTTGTTCAGCAAGCGTTTCATCGACACCCGGCGCAGTGGAAACGGCTGGATCGGCTCCAGACGCAAGCGCACTTTCTCTTCGTTCTGGTTGTACGGTGCGGCCACTTCACGCACCAGATCGCTCAGGTCGACCTCTTCCACCGACTCGTCACGACCGTCGCGAATGAAGGCGAGGAACTGGTCGAGAATCGCGTCCATGTCTTCGATGTCGCGCACCATGTCGTCGGTCAAATCGTTGCGGTCGCCCATCAGCTCCAGCGACAGACGCAAGCGGGTCAGCGGCGTGCGCAAGTCATGCGACACCCCCGCCAGCATCAGCTCGCGCTCGCGACCGGCCTGCTCGACGTCTTCGGCCATCTGGTTGAAGGCGCGATACACCTCGGTCATTTCGCTGGGCGTATCACTGATCGGCAGACGCACGCTGCGGCCCTGACCGAGTTGCCTCGCGGCGTACACCAGTCGTTTCAGCGGCTGATTCAACTGGCTGACGAAAATCCACGCCGAGGCGGTGGACAGCAAGCCGATGGCGAGGAACCAGCCGAGCACGTTCCAGATTTTCTGGCCGCGCAAGGGATGCGGGTACAGCGGCACTTTCAGCCAACCATCACCGAGGCTTGGCGCCCGCACCCACAGCGCCGGCGGCGAGTGCATGCGCAAACGCACCTCGGTGTCGGCGCCTAGCTCCGCCTGCATCTGCCGCTGATAGATCTCACTGTACGGCCAGTGCTGCTCGCCCTCCGGCACCCCGGCGCCGACCACCCGGATCAAGGTCGCGGCATCGGCGATCTTCGCGCGGTTTTCTTCATCGGCCGCCCAATAGGCACGCAGCGTCAGGGCGACGCCGTGGCTGTACTGACGATCCACCAGCACGTCCTCGTTCATCAGCAGATAAACCAGGGTCAGCGCCTTGGAAAACAGCACGACGATGAGCACCAGCCACAGGGTGCGGGAGAAAAAGCTTTGGGGGAACCAGACGGGGGTTTTCATCGTTAACCGTTACACACTTGCAGGAGCGAGCCATGCTCGCATATTGCGGATTGCGAGTCTGCGCAGAGGGTCGATCAACCCGATCTGCGCAGACCCGCTCCTACAAATCGCCGATCACTTGGTGGCGGCGCCATCCGGTACGAACACGTAGCCCACGCCCCAGACCGTCTGGATGTAGCGCGGTTTCGACGGATCAGGCTCGATCATCCGGCGCAGACGGGAAATCTGCACGTCGATGGAACGCTCGAGGGCATCCCACTCGCGACCACGGGCCAGGTTCATCAGTTTGTCGCGGGTCAGCGGCTGACGCGCGTTCATCACCAGCGCCTTGAGTACCGCGAACTCACCGGTGGTGAGCATGTGCACTTCTTCGCCACGTTTCAGTTCACGAGTCGCCAGCGACAGCACGTAATCACCGAAGGTGACATTTTCGTCTTCGCTGCCCGGTGCGCCCGGCACCGGTGCGGCCTGACGCCGCAGGACCGCTTTGACCCGGGCCATCAGCTCGTCCGGGTTGAACGGCTTGGCCAGATAGTCATCGGCGCCCAGTTCCAGGCCTTTGATACGGCTCATCTCATCGCCCTTGGCGGTGAGCATGATGATCGGAATCTGATTGTTCGCAGCCCGCAGGCGACGGCATGCGGTCAGGCCGTCTTCGCCCGGCAGCATCAGGTCGAGGACGACCAGATTGAACACTTCGCGCGACAGCAGACGGTCCATTTGCTCGGTGTTCGGTACGGCACGGGCACGGTAGCCCTTGCTGACGAAGAAACGTTCCAACAGGCTGCTCAGCCCCGGATCGTCGTCAACAATAAGAATTTTTTCGCCTTCAGCATTGTTTGCAGTGCTGCTCATTGGATGCTCCTTTTAGCTCGGCGCGCATTATGGCGTAGCTGCCGTTATACGCACCGTGTGCATTGTTAGCAGATTTTTCCTTCACTGCCAGAAAACCGGGGTTTCTGCCTACAGACTGCTACACCCCGAATGACAGAACGCTGGTTATAATGCGCGGCGTTTTGTGCCAGGCAACGTCTGAATCGTTACCGCAGGTGGCCGGGATTTTTTCCCGGTGGCCGCAGTAATTGTTCGATTTCACGGGTCAATGGGCTGCCTTTTGACCCAGGCAGCGGCAATTTTCTAGCCGCTCAACCAGACTCCGGGCCTTTATTTCCGTGCCTGCGAGCCTGCTTTCACAATATGTCAGGTGGTTTTATGGACAGCATCAACAGCCGCATCGCCGAGGAACTCGGCGTACGCCCGCAACAGGTCGAAGCGGCCGTCGCGCTACTCGATGAAGGCTCTACCGTTCCCTTCATCGCCCGTTACCGGAAAGAAGTCACCGGCAGCCTCGATGACACCCAGTTGCGTCATCTGGAAGAGCGTCTGCGCTACCTGCGAGAACTCGACGAACGGCGCATCAGCATCCTCGCCAGCATTCAGGAGCAGGGCAAACTCACCCCTGCCCTCGAGCGCGACATCAAGCTCGCCGACACCAAGACCCGCCTCGAAGACTTGTACCTGCCGTACAAGCAGAAGCGCCGCACCAAGGGCCAAATTGCCCTGGAAGCTGGCCTCGGCGAGCTGGCCGACGGCCTGTTCAACGACCCGAACCTGACGCCGGAAACCGAAGCCGCCCGCTTCGTCGACGCCGAAAAAGGCGTGGCCGATGTAAAGGCTGCGCTGGAAGGCGCCAAGTACATCCTCATGGAGCGCTTCGCCGAAGACGCCAGCCTGCTGGAAAAGCTGCGCAACTTCCTCAAGCAGGAAGCGACCATCAGCGCCCGCGTGATCGCCGGCAAGGAAGAAGAAGGCGCGAAGTTCCGCGACTACTTCGAACACGACGAGCCGCTGAAGAGCATGCCGTCGCACCGTGCGCTCGCGATTTTCCGTGGCCGCAACGAAGGCATCCTCAGCTCCGCGCTGAAAGTCGGCGACGAATTGCCGGGCACCATGCACCCGTGCGAGGGCATGATCGGCCAGCAATTCGGCATCCAGAACCAGAACCGTCCGGCCGACAAATGGCTCGGTGAAGTGGTGCGCTGGACCTGGAAGGTCAAGCTCTACACCCACCTGGAAACCGACCTGCTCGGCGAGCTGCGCGACGGCGCCGAAACCGAGGCGATCAACGTCTTCGCCCACAACCTGCATGACCTGCTGCTGGCCGCGCCGGCCGGCCCGCGCGCGACGCTGGGCCTCGATCCGGGCCTGCGTACCGGCTGCAAGGTCGCGGTGGTCGACTCCACTGGCAAACTGCTCGATCACGCCACGGTTTACCCGCACGTGCCGCACAACAAGTGGGATCAGACCATCGCGATCCTGGCCGCCCTGTGCGCCAAGCACTCGGTTGACCTGATCGCCATCGGCAACGGCACCGCCAGCCGCGAGACCGACAAACTGGCGATCGAGCTGATCAAAAAATACCCAGCGATGAAGATGACCAAGGTCATGGTGTCCGAGGCCGGCGCCTCGGTGTACTCGGCGTCGGAACTGGCGGCCAAGGAGTTCCCGGACCTGGACGTGTCGATCCGTGGCGCGGTGTCGATTGCCCGTCGCCTGCAGGATCCGCTGGCCGAACTGGTGAAGATCGATCCGAAATCCATCGGTGTCGGCCAGTACCAGCACGACGTGTCGCAGCTGAAACTGGCGCGTGGTCTGGACGCGGTGGTCGAGGACTGCGTGAACGCCGTCGGCGTCGATGTGAACACCGCTTCGGTGGCATTGCTGGCGCGGATCTCCGGCCTCAACGCGACTTTGGCGCAGAACATCGTCGCTCACCGTGACGAGCACGGCGCCTTCAAGACCCGTGCGGCGCTGAAGAAAGTTGCGCGTCTGGGCGAGAAAACCTTCGAACAGGCGGCAGGCTTCCTGCGCGTGATGAACGGCGACAACCCGCTGGATTCTTCCGCTGTTCACCCGGAAGCCTATCCGCTGGTGCAGCGCATTGCCGCTGAAACCGACCGCGACATTCGCTCACTGATCGGCGACGCCGCGTTCCTCAAGCGTCTGGATCCGAAGAAATTCACCGACGAAACCTTCGGTCTGCCAACCGTCACCGACATTCTCCAAGAACTGGAAAAACCGGGTCGCGACCCGCGTCCGGAGTTCAAGACTGCCGAGTTCCAGGAAGGCGTCGAAGACCTGAAGGACCTGCAACTGGGAATGATCCTCGAAGGCGTCGTGACCAACGTGACCGCGTTCGGCGCGTTCGTCGACATCGGCGTGCATCAGGACGGTCTGGTGCACATCTCGGCGCTGTCGGAGAAGTTCATCAAGGATCCACGCGAAGCGGTGAAGGCCGGTGACGTGGTGAAAGTGAAGGTCATGGAAGTCGATATCCCGCGCAAACGCGTCGGCCTGTCGATGCGCATGAGCGACACCCCGGGCGAGAAGATCGACGGTGCCCGTGGTTCGCGTCCGGGCTCGGCACCGCGCCAGTCTTCGGGCAACGCGCCGCGCAAGGAAACGGCCACCGCCGCACCGGTGAACAACGCCATGGCCTCGCTGTTCGCCAACGCCAAGCAGTTGAAGAAACGCTGATGGAAGTTCCGGCCGGGCTCGTCGAGAGCGCGTTTTTCAAGCTGTTGGGCTGCCGCCTGCACAGCCTGGAAACCGGGGTGGCGCAAGTCGCCCTGGTGCTGGAACCGCAACTGCGCAATCGCGGCGGCAAGTTGCACGGTGGTGCGCTGTTCAGTCTGGTCGATATCGCCATGGGGCTGGCCTGTTCCAGCACCCACGGCTTCGACCAGCAGAGCGCGACCATCGAGTGCAAGATCAACTACATCCGCGCCGTGTCCGACGGCGAGGTGCTGTGCACGGCGCGGGTGATCCACCCGGGCCGCCGCACGCTGGTGGTCGAGGCCGACGTGATGCAGGGCGACAAACTGGTCGCAAAAGCGCAAGGCACGTTCGCTGTCCTGTAGATGTTGTTCATCATTTTGAGTTAATTTCGGCGCAACGAATCCTGTAGGAGCTGCCGCAGGCTGCGATCTTTTGATCTTGCTATTAAAAACAAAGGCAAAAGATCGCAGCCTGCGGCAGCTCCTACAGTTATGTGTGTGTGTGGCTGACCGGCTAGAAAACCAGGCGAAAACGCCAGTTTCAACTTCACCCTTGTAGACCGTCCTGCCCACCCCCATATTGGGGCGACTGACGCGTGAAGGAATCCAAATTGAGCGAACTTCTCAACCGCCGCCTGGCTCTGCTCGGCGAGCGCGCCAACCTCTCTCTGCTCGAGCAGTGCCTTCACGGTATCGAACGTGAATGCCTGCGCGTGACCAGTGAAGGTCGTCTGGCGCAAACGCCGCACCCGGAAGCCTTGGGTTCCGC
The DNA here is from genome assembly GCF_044742995.1 of Pseudomonas sp. NPDC087803. Taxonomy (NCBI): domain Bacteria; kingdom Pseudomonadati; phylum Pseudomonadota; class Gammaproteobacteria; order Pseudomonadales; family Pseudomonadaceae; genus Pseudomonas; species Pseudomonas sp. NPDC087803. The sequence continues at coordinate 77,955 of NZ_JBIUVO010000015.1, read as the reverse complement.
GCTGACCAATGAACAGATCACCACCGACTACTCCGAGTCGCTGCTGGAATTCATCACCCCCGCCCTGCCCGATCCGGCCGATACGCTGGCGAGCCTGGACAAGATTCATCGCTTTGCCTACAGCAAGCTCGGCAACGAGTACCTGTGGAGTCCATCGATGCCGTGCCCGTTGCCGGCCGAGGAAGACATCCCGATCGCCTACTACGGCACCTCCAACATCGGTCAGCTCAAGTACGTTTACCGCAAGGGCCTGGCCCTGCGGTACGGCAAGACCATGCAGTGCATCGCCGGGATTCACTACAACTTTTCCCTGCCGGAAAAGCTCTGGCCGCTGCTGCGCGAGGCCGAAGGCTTCGTCGGCACCGACCGTGATTTCCAGTCGTCGTCGTACATCGCGCTGATCCGCAACTTCCGCCGCTACAGCTGGCTGCTGATGTACCTGTTCGGGGCTTCGCCGGCGCTGGACGCAGGCTTCCTCCGTGGGCGCTCGCATCAACTGGAACAGCTGGATCCGGACACCCTGTACCTGCCTTACGCCACCAGCCTGCGCATGAGCGACCTCGGTTACCAGAGCAACGCCCAGGCCGGCCTGACGCCGTGCTACAACGATCTGGCGAGCTACACCGACAGCCTGCGCAAAGCCGTGGCCACGCCGTATCCGCCGTACGTTGAAGTCGGCACGCACCAGGATGGCGAGTGGGTACAGCTCAACACCAACATCCTGCAGATCGAAAACGAGTACTACTCCAACATCCGCCCGAAACGCGTGACCTACACCGGCGAGCGGCCGATCCAGGCGCTGGTGGCCCGTGGCATTCAGTACGTCGAAGTGCGTTGCCTGGACATCAACCCGTTCCTGCCGATGGGCATCGACCTTACCGAGTCGCGCTTCCTTGACGCCTTCCTGCTGTACTGCGCGCTGAACGACAGTCCGTTGCTGACCAGCAATTCCTGCAGCAACGCTACTTCGAACTTCCTCAGCGTGGTCAAGGAAGGCCGCCGTCCGGGCCTGCAATTGCAGTGCGACGGTGAAGCGGTCGAGTTGAAGGTCTGGGCAGCCGATCTTCTGGAAAAAATCGCCCCGCTGGCGGCCCTGCTCGATCAGAGCCATGGTGGCGACGCACACAGCAAAGCGCTGGACGCGCAACTGGCCAAGGTCAAGGATTCGTCCCTGACGCCGTCGGCCCAGGTGCTGGCGGCGATGGCCGAGCACAAGGAAAGCTTCGCGCAGTTCTCCCTGCGTCAGAGCCAGGCGCATGCCGAGTTCTTCCGCAGCGAGCCGTTGGCAGCGGATGAGCAGGCGAAGTTTGAGGAACTGGCGCGTTCGTCGCTGGCGCAACAGGCAGAGCTTGAGCAGAACGAAGTCGGCGATTTCGATGTGTTTGTCGGGTCGTATCAGGCGAGCATTCTGGCGATCAGCAACTAAGCGCAGTCCTTTAAAAAGATCGCAGCCTTCGGCAGCTCCTACAGGGTGTACGTCTATCCCATGTAGGAGCTGCCGCAGGCTGCGATCTTTTGATCTTTAGATTTTTCCGCTCATAAGCTAAGTCTAAAAAGTTATTTATTTTTAGATTCTTAGATCATTTAGTCTCCTTTCACGCCGATCCTCGGTAGCCTGATCTGGAGCACTCCCCCATGAAACTGAATTTCCCGCTTCGCCTGCTGGCCGTGGCCTCGTTGGCTGCTGCGAGCTTTCTGGCGCAGGCCGCCGACCTCACCGTCGCTTACCAGACCACCGTTGACCCGGCGAAAGTCGCCCAGGCCGACGGCGTCTACGAGAAAGCCACCAAGGCCGATATCAGTTGGCGCAAGTTCGATAACGGCGCCGACATCATCGCCGCCATCGCTTCCGGTGACGTGCAGATCGGCTATCTCGGTTCCAGCCCGTTGACCGCTGCGATCACCCGCAAAGTTCCGGTGGAAACTTTCCTCATCGCCACCCAGATTGGCGCCGCCGAAGCACTGGTCGCTCGCGACGGTTCCGGGATCAAGACTCCGCAAGATCTGATCGGCAAGAAAATCGCCGTGCCGTTCGTGTCCACCGGTCACTACAGCCTGCTCGCGGCGCTGAAGCACTGGAACATCGATCCGTCGAAAGTCACCGTGCTCAACCTCGCACCGCCAGCGATCATCGCCGCATGGAAACGCGGTGACATCGACGCCACTTACGTCTGGGATCCGGCCCTCGGTGTGGCCAAGGAAAACGGCAAGGTGCTGATCACTTCCGGCGAACTAGCCAAGTTCGGCGCGCCGACCTTCGATGCCTGGATCGTGCGTAAAGACTTCGCCGAGAAACACCCGGAAATCGTCACCGCGTTCGCCAAGGTCACTCTCGACGCCTACGCCGATTACCGCAAGGATCCTAAAGCCTGGCTCGCCGATCAGTCCCACGTCGACAAGCTGGTGAAACTCTCCGGCGCCAAGGCCAGCGACATTCCATTGCTGCTGCAAGGCAACGTCTACCCGCTGGCGGCTGATCAGGTGATCACCCTCGGCGCGCCGACCACCAAAGCCATCACCGACACCGCCGCGTTCCTCAAGGAGCAAGGCAAGGTCGAAGCCGTACTGCCGGACTACGCGCCGTACGTCAGCGCCAAATACATCACCAACTGATCGGGAGTTAACTGCGATGGCCTTGCTACAACTGGAGCGCATCAGCGCACAGTATCCCGGCAGCCCGGAACCGGTACTGGCGGACATTTCTCTGACCCTCGGGCCTCAGCAATTGCTGGTCGCCCTCGGCCCGTCCGGCAGTGGCAAGACTTCGCTGTTGAACCTGATTGCCGGCTTCGTCGAACCCAGCGCCGGGCGCATCACCCTCGACGGCGTGCCGGTCAAAGGCCCGAGCGCCGAACGTGGCGTGGTGTTCCAGGATGACGCCCTGCTGCCGTGGCAGGACGTGCTGGCCAACGTCGCTTTCGGTCTGGAACTGGCCGGCGTCGCCAAGGACAAACGCGAAAAGACCGCCCGGGAAATGCTCGCGCTGGTTGATCTCACAGGGTTCGAGCACCGCCGTATCTGGCAGCTTTCCGGCGGCCAGAAACAGCGTGTCGGCCTGGCCCGCGCTCTCGCCGCCGACCCGCGCGTGCTGCTGATGGACGAACCCTTCGGCGCCCTCGACGCGTTCACCCGCGAGCAGATGCAGGAACTGTTGCTGCAAGTCTGGCAGCGCACCGCCAAACCGGTGTTCCTGATTACCCACGACATCGAAGAAGCGGTATTCCTCGCCACCGACCTGATTCTGCTGGCGCCGAATCCGGGGCAGATCGTCGAGCGCCTGCATCTGGATTTCGGTCAACGCTACGCCGCCGGTGAATCGGCACGGGCGATCAAATCCGACCCGCGTTTTATCGAAACCCGCGAGCACGTGCTGAGCAAAGTGTTCTCGCAACGCAGCGCCGTGCAACGGCAGGAGCGCGCATGAGCAGTTACGACGTTTCCGCCCGCGCAGTGAAAAGCCCATCGGTGGCGATTCCCGTGCGGCGCAGCCTCAGCACCCGCTGGATCAGCCTGCTGACCCTGTTCGCCTTGCTGGTGATCTGGTGGGCGGTGACCGCCACCGGTTTGATCGAACCGCTGTTCCTGCCGCCACCGTCCGCCGTGCTGCAAAAAGGCTGGTTGCTGGCGACCACCGGTTACATGGATTCGACCCTGTGGCAGCACTTGGGCGCGAGCCTGAGCCGCATTGGCCTGGGCCTTGGCTTCGCGATTCTTACCGCAGTGCCGGTGGGCATCGCCATCGGCGCCAACCGTATCGCCCGTGGCGTGCTCGATCCGCTGATCGAGTTTTACCGGCCGATTCCGCCATTGGCTTATCTGCCGCTGATCGTGATCTGGTGTGGCATCGGCGAGCTGTCGAAAGTGCTGCTGATCTACCTGGCGATTTTCGCGCCGATCGCCATCGCGACCGCGACCGGCGTGCGCACCGTTGACCCGGCGAAATTGCGTGCCGCGCAGTCGCTCGGTGCCACTCGCGCACAACTGATCCGCCACGTGATTTTGCCCAGCGCCTTGCCGGACATTCTCACCGGTGTGCGCATTGGTCTGGGTGTTGGCTGGTCGACCCTGGTCGCCGCCGAACTGATCGCCGCCACCAGCGGTTTGGGCTTCATGGTGCAGTCGGCCGCGCAGTTCCTGGTCACCGATGTGGTGGTGCTGGGGATTCTGGTGATCGCGCTGATCGCCTTCGCCATGGAAATGGGCCTGCGTGCCCTGCAGCGCAAACTGGTGCCGTGGCACGGCCAAACCCACTGACAAATTTCATGTGAACCCCCTGTAGGAGTGAGCCTGCTCGCGATTGCGGTGTGTCATTCACCCCAGCATTGACTGCCAGCCTGCAATCGCGAGCAGGCTCACTCCTACAAAAGCTCTATCCCCCGAATTCGAAGAGTAAGACCATGAGCAGCCTGACCATCACCCCATTAAGCTCGGCCCTCGGCGCGCAGATCAGCGGCGTCGACGTCAGCCAGCCGTTGAACCTGGAACAGCGCGATGCCATCGAGCAGGCGCTGCTCAAGTACCAAGTGCTGTTCTTCCGCAATCAGCCGATCGAGCCTTCGCAACAGGCACGTTTCGCTGCGTACTTCGGCGACCTGCACATTCACCCGATCTACCCGAACGTGCCGGAGCAGCCCGAAGTGCTGATCCTCGACACCGCCGTCACCGACGTGCGCGACAACGCGATCTGGCACACCGACGTGACCTTCTTGCTGACCCCGGCGATGGGCGCGGTACTCAGTGCCAAGCTGCTGCCGGAGTTTGGTGGCGACACCTTGTGGGCCAGCGGAATTGCCGCGTATGAAGCGCTGTCGGCGCCGATGAAAACCCTGCTCGAAGGGCTGACCGCGACTCACGACTTCACTCGCTCGTTTCCGCTGGAGCGCTACGGCAACACGCCGCAAGCCCTGGCGCAGTGGGAAGAGGCACGGCGCAAGAATCCACCGTTGTCACACCCGGTGATCCGCACTCACCCGGTCAGTGGACGCCGTTCGTTGTTCGTCAACGAAGGCTTCACCTCGAAGATCAACGAGCTGTCGGACACCGAGAGCGAAGCGATTCTGAAGTTCCTGTTCGCCCACGCGACCCGCCCGGAATTCACCATTCGCTGGCGCTGGCAGCAGGACGACATTGCCTTCTGGGACAACCGCGTGACCCAGCATTACGCGGTGGATGATTACCGCCCGGCGCGGCGAGTGATGCAGCGGGCTACGGTGTTGGGGGATGTACCTTACTTTTAAGATCAAAAGATCGCAGCCTGCGGCAGCTCCTACAGAGGAACGCGTTTCAATGTAGGAGCTGCCGCAGGCTGCGATCTTTTGCTTTGCCGATTATTCAGCCGTCGAAGGCTTCTCCCACAGATTGATCCCGCCCTCTTGGGCAAAGCGGTCGATCTCTGCCAGTTCCTCGGCACTGAAGCTCAGGTTCTTCAACGCCCCGACGTTCTCGATGATCTGCTCTGGCCGGCTCGCACCGATCAGCGCCGAGGTCACTCGCGGATCACGCAGGGTCCAGGCCAGCGCGAGTTGCGCCAGGCTCTGGCCGCGACGCTTGGCGATCTCGTTCAGCGCCCGCACGTGTGCGATGTTGGCCTCGGACAAGTGCGAAGCCTGCAGCGAACCACCGCCCGGACGATTGACCCGCGCATCCGCCGGCACGCCATTGAGGTATTTGTCGGTCAACAGGCCCTGCGCCAACGGGGTGAAGGCGATGACGCCGGTACCGAGTTCTTCGGTGGTGTCGAGCAGGTCTTTTTCCACCCAGCGATTGAGCAGGTTGTACGCCGGTTGATGAATCAGCAGCGGCACTTTCCATTCTTTGAGCAGCGCAGCGATCTCGCGGGTTTTTACCCCGGAGTACGACGAGATACCGATGTACAACGCCTTGCCCTGCTGCACGGCGGTGGCGAGGGCGCTGGCGGTTTCTTCCAGCGGGGTGTCCGGGTCGAAGCGGTGCGAATAGAAGATATCCACATAGTCCAGACCGAGACGCTGCAGGCTCTGGTCGAGGCTGGCCAGCACGTATTTGCGCGAGCCACCGCCCTGGCCGTACGGGCCGGGCCACATGTCCCAACCGGCCTTGCTCGAGATGATCAGCTCGTCGCGGTAGTGCTTGAAGTCTTCGCGCAGCAGGCGACCGAAGTTGATTTCAGCGCTGCCGTACGGCGGGCCGTAGTTGTTGGCCAAGTCGAAGTGGTTGATCCCCAGGTCGAACGCGGTGCGCAGCAAGGCGCGCTGGGTGTCGATCGGCGTGCTGTCGCCGAAGTTGTGCCACAGGCCCAGCGACAGCGCCGGCAGTACCAGACCACTGCGGCCGACACGGCGGTAAGGGATGGAGTCGTAGCGGTTTTCGGCAGCGGTGTAAGTCATCGAATCCTCTCTTGTTTGATTGCCAGCAAATTGAGGGTGAATCCCAAACCTGTGGCGAGGGAGCTTGCTCCCGCTCGGTTGCGCAGCAACCGCAAACCCATCCAGCGCGCTATGCCTGTCTGAATGCGATGGCAGGTTTTGGGTCTGCTTCGCAGACCTGCGGGAGCAAGCTCCCTCGCCACAAAAGTGCTCTACACAAATTTGTTTATAGGCCGGGCAAGACCCAGGTTCTCGCGCAACGTCCGGCCCTCATACTCGGTTCTGAACAGCCCACGCCGCTGCAGTTCCGGGACCACGCCATTAGCGAAGTCTTCGAGCCCGCCCGGCAGGTGCGGCACCAGCACGTTGAAGCCATCCGCCGCACCCTGTTCGAACCACTCCTGCAAGCGATCGGCAATCTGCGCCGGCGTGCCCACCAGGCTGTAATGCCCGCGCCCGCCGGCAATCTTGCGCCCCAACTCGGCGAGGGTCAGATGCTCCCGCCCCGCCAGTTCAGTCAGCAATTTCTGCCGGCTCTGCTGGCCGCTGTCGGTCAACGGCAACTGCGGCAGCGGCCCGTCCAGCGGGTACTTCGACAAGTCGAAGTTGCCCAGCATACGCCCAAGCAACGCCACGCCAACCTCCGGTTCGACCAATTGCTGAAACGATTCAAATTTTTCCTGCGCTTCGGCTTCGGTCTGCCCGACGACGACAAACACCCCCGGCATGATTTTCAGCGAATCGGCGCTGCGCCCGTACTTGGCCAAGCGGCCCTTGAGGTCGGCGTAGAACGCCTGTGCGCCGGCCAGCGAAGTCTGCGCGGTGAACACCACCTCAGCGGTCTGCGCCGCCAGCTCACGCCCGGTTTCAGACGAGCCTGCCTGCACGATCACCGGTTGCCCCTGCGGCGAGCGCGCGACGTTCAGCGGACCTTTCACCCGAAAATGCTCACCGACATGATCCAGCACGTGCATTTTCGCCGGGTCGTAATAGGCGCCACTGGCCTTGTCGCGCACAAAGGCATCGTCCTCCCAACTGTCCCACAGCCCGGTGACCACCTGATGAAACTCGCGGGCGCGGCTGTAGCGTTCGGCGTGGCCGAGGTGTTCGTCGCGACCGAAATTCAGTGCCTCGGCGGCGTTGTCCGAGGTCACCAGATTCCACCCGGCGCGACCGCCCGACAGATGATCGAGCGAGGCGAATTTGCGCGCCACGTGGTACGGCTCGTTGTAGCTGGTGGTCGCCGTGGCGATCAGGCCGATGTGCTCGGTCACCGCGCTCAGGGCCGAGAGCAGGGTCAGCGGTTCGAAGTGATCCGAACGCGCCATGCGGCTGGCGATGTCCTGGGTCGGCGCGGCCACACTGTCGGCGACGAACAGCGTGTCGAACTTCGCCGCCTCGGCAATCTGTGCCAAGCGCTTGTAATGGGCGAAATCCAGCCCGGCATTGGCCGGCACCTGCGGGTGCCGCCACGCGGCCACGTGGTGCCCGGTGGCCATGAGAAAGGCGCCGAGTTTCAGCTGTCTGCTCATCTCAGAAATCCTTGCGCAGTTGCACGCCGAAGTAGCGCTCGTCGTCGCGTGGCACGGCGCGGTAAATGTAGCTGCCGCCGCTGGCCAGCAACGGTGAGTAGGACTTGTCGGCGAGGTTCTTGCCCAACAGCGCCACGCGCCAGCCATTGCTGTAATCGGCCAGCGCCACGCTGGCGTTCCAGATGCCGTAGGCACCTTGTTTGGTGTCGGCGTTCTGGCTGATGTCGTACTGCACTTCGCTCTGCCAGCTGTAGTCGGTGCCGAGTTCGATATCCAGACCGTTTTCCAGCGGGATCGTATAGTCGGCACGCACGTAGCTTTTCCAGTCCGGGCTGAACGGCAGCGGCTTGCCATTGACGTTGCACGATGCCGCCGCGCCCGCCGGGCAGCTGAATTGGTCGATGCGCGCGCGGGTGTAAGCCAACGCCCCGGAGAACTTCAATTGCTGGGTCGCCTGCAAGGCGTAATCGAGTTCGACGCCTTCGGTGCTGACGCTGCCGGCGTTGATCAGACGCGTCACCACTTGCCCGGCGACGGTGTCGAAAAAGTTCGCCTGATAGTTGTCGTAATCGCTGTGGAACACCGCGAGGTTGGTGGTCAGTCGGTTGTTCCAGCTGGTGGCCTTGATCCCCGCTTCCCAGGTGTTGGAGGTTTCCGGTTTCAACGCTTCGGTGTCACGCGGCTGCATGTTGAAGAACACGTTGTAGGCCGGGCCTTTGTAGCCGCGCGAATAGGTCAGGTACGTGGTGACCGCATCGCTCAGGTCGTACTGCACGCCAAGGCGGCCGGACCAGCCGTCCTCGTCCACCGAACCGGAACTGCTGGTCGCCGGTTGAATGCCGCTGACCGTGGTCGCCGAGGTCGAGACGCGGCGGTGGTCGTATTCCAGCTCATCGTGGGTATAGCGCAGACCGGCGATGCCACGGAAGTCCGAGGTGAAGTTCAGCGTGGCTTCGCCGAACGCGGCGTAGCTGTCGCTGGTGGTGCTGTAATCGGCGACGCCACGGTCGGTACGCGTGGTGGTGGTCAAAGTGCGCTGATAGGTCTCGTCGTCCTTGCCGTGCATGTAGAACAGGCCGCCGACGTATTCAAGGAATTCACCTTTCGGCGAGGCCAGACGCAGCTCCTGCGAGTACTGGTCGAAGGCCAGATCGCCCTTGTCGGCGGTGCCGGGGAACGCCGGGGTGATCGTGCTCAACCGATCACCGTCCTGATACTGGGTGTTGTCCCAGCCGCGCCACGCGGTGATCGAGGTCAGGGTGTAATCGCCCAGTTGCCAGTCGAGCTGGCCGGACAGGCCTTTGTTGGTGTCCTCGACGTGGCTGCGGGTGTCGGTGTTGATGTCGCGGTTGTGGCTGGTCGCATTCACTGGGCTCAGCGCGTTGGCGAAGGCCGGGGTCAACGACTTGCTGACGACGCCGTTGGGACCGTCGTCGTGGGACTGCATGTAGTCGGCGATCAGGGTGAAGGTCACGTCATCGTTCGGGGTGAACTCGAGTTTGCCGCGCACGCCGCGATGGTTGTAGCCGTTGACCTCCTGGCCGTTGTTTTTGTTGTCGACGTTGCCGTCGTAGCTACCGAACAGGGTGCTGATCGAACCCTTGAGTGTGTCCGGAATCAGGCTGCCGCCAATACCGAAGCGGGTGCGGCTTTCGTTGCCGCTGTAGTACGACTGGTCGATGTAACCGTGGGTCTCGTTGGTCGGCGCCTTGCTGGTGATGTTCAGCACACCGGCCGAGGCGTTCTTGCCGAACAGCGTGCCCTGCGGGCCGCGCAGCACTTCGACGCGCTCCAGATCCAGCAGGTCGAGAGTCGATTGACCGGGACGCGCATAGACCACGCCGTCGATCACCGTGGCCACCGTTGGCTCGACGCCGGGCGAGGTGGAAATCGTGCCGACGCCACGCACGAACAACGAAGTGTCCTTGTTCGACGCACCGGTACGGAAATTCAGCGACGGCACTTGCTGGACGATGCTCGCCACGCCGTTGCGGTTGTCGCGTTCCAGTTGTTCACCGTCGATCACCGAGACCGCCACCGGCACCTTCTGCAGCGACTCTTCGCGGCGGGTGGCGGTGACCGTGACGGACTTGAGGGTCGGCTCTTGATCGCTGCTGTCGGCGGCGAACGCAGTGGGCAGCGGCAATGCCGCCAGTCCGGTAAAAATCCAGCCAGCGGCGCGAATCGACTGCGCCAGTTTGTGTGTCGCCCCAGGAATGTTGTGCATGTTTGCCCGCTCGAAATTGGCCCTGAACCGCTGCCGTTCTGCGACGACAGCGCCTGAATCGGTGTCTTGGGCATTCGCTCGAGCGAGTAGCAGACAATGCGCTTTGTTAGCGCTAACATCGCCAGTATTGGCAAGCTCGGCATAGAGCGTCCAATACTGAAAAATTACTTTTATATGCGTTTTGGTTTTTAAGAAGGATCAAGCCTTGAGCCAGGAAAAGCCCCGCAAACGTCGTGGCGCCGGACGCGTGACCCTGAACGCGGTGGCGCGCGAGGCCGGTGTGTCAGCGATCACCGTGTCGCGCTACTTCAATCAGCCGGAATCGGTCTCGCCGGAGCGCCGCGAGCGGATTGCAGCGGTGGTCGCCGAACTGGGTTACGTGCCGAATCTGGTGGCTGGCGGCCTGGCCTCAGCGCGAGGGAAAATCGTCGGCATGGTGATTCCAAACATCTCGGGGCCGATCTTTGCCAACACCATTCAGGGCTTCAGTGACACCCTCAGCCGCCACGGTTATCAGTTGCTGCTGGCGTCGAGTTACTTCAGTACCGAGCAGGAAGAAAACGCCGTGCGCGCATTTCTTGGCTGGTCGCCGGCGGCGCTGGTGCTGACCAGCCATTTCCATAGTGCGGGCACGGAAAAGATGATCGCCGAGGCGGAAATTCCGGTGATCGAAACCTGGGATTACCAGCCGGATCGCGAGCCGATGCAGATCGGCTTCTCGCACTATGAAGTCGGCGTGACCGCTGCCCGTTATCTGTACGACAAAGGCTATCGCCGCATCGCCTTCGTGCAGAACAGCGCCCCCGGCGACCTCAGTGCGCTGGAGCGCCGCGATGGTTACGCCGCCACCGTGCGCGAGTTCGGACTGCAGCCGTGGGTGTTCGGCCCGGACGCCGACCGCGCGCCGTTCGAGGCCGGCAAGCAAGCGATGGAAGTATTGATGAACGCCGTCCCCCGCCCCGACGCGATCATCTTCGCCAACGACAACCTCGCCGCCGGCGGCCTGCTCGCCGGGCAACGCGCCGGCCTGAAGATCCCCGCAGACTGCGCCGTGCTCGGCTTCGGCGATTACCCGTTCGCCGAAATGCTGTTGCCGAGCCTGAGCACGATCAAACCACCGGCACTGGAAATCGGTGTGCTGGCGGCAACGCGGGTGCTGGAAAGCCTTGGGGTGTTGCCGAGCGATGATGTGCAGCGCCTGAATCTGTTGCAGTGCAAGGTGATCGAGCGCGAGAGCACCTGACACACATGCCTTTGCAGGAGCTGCCGCAGGCTGCGATCTTTTGATTCTGGCTTCTAAAAGCGAAAGATCGCAGCCTGCGGCAGCTCCTACAGGTTTTTCCATCATGCCGACAATTCGCGCAACGCAGCTGCGGCCAGAAATCCGGAGCGGGAACTGTAGCGCTGATCACGCCGGACTGTTTGATCAATACGCTCCAGCAGTTGCTCGGGCAGCGTGGCGTTGAAGCGTACCGACTTGCCGAAATAGGGCGTGATATCAAAGTCGACAACACCCCAGATTCCACCCGCGTAATCCGGGTTGTCGAGATGTGCATCAATGTCCTGAACTCGAGGCAACGGTGCACCATCAGCCACCAGCCCCTCATAGTGCAGGGCCAGAGCCTCCTGAGTGTTTTCAAAAGCTTCGGCTACCGTGCTCCCTGCGGAGAAGCACCCCGGTACATCCGGGACAATGACTCCGTAGTCCGAGTCGGCATCCTTGTGCAAAACGACCGGGAATTTCATAAACGTGAATCCTTCCTCTGACGTGTCCATAAAAGGACTTTCACTTCCAATAACGGGCTTCATTTCAATCCCGCCTGTTTCAAAATGCTGTTGATCGTCCCTTTGGGAAGTTCTGAATCCGGATGCTTGATCGTCACCCGACCCGGCTTGCGCGGATGCTTGTACTGATGGTGACTACCCTTCACTGCAACCAGATACCAACCATCCTCCTCGATCATCCTGATCATTTCCCGACTACGCATTTCCTTCGCCCTGTTCGACAGCAAGAGCTGGTCACCTTAGGGCGTGAGCAACCGATTTATACACACGATACACACTCTGATAAATATTAGCTGGGTGAGCAAACGCTCGGTAATTGGTTCGACCAACGGCAGGCGCAGGCGAGCAGGAAAGGGCCCTGCCGTCCAGATACCTTGAATGCGTCGCGAAATGTGTCTGATCGAGAATGGTTGTCTTGTATTGATGCGGGCTGTCTTGGCTATGCTCTTAATGACACCGAGGTGGCCCCTTCGCGGGCAAGCCCGCTCCCACGGGATTTTGGTTGTACACAGAACCTGTGAATGACCGAGATCACTGTGGGAGTGGGCTTGCCCGCGAAGGCGTCCGATCAAGCACCGCATAACCCGCAGGCACGCCTATGCACACCGCCATCATCATCTTCTTCGGCCTGGTCCTGCTCGCCCTGATGCTCTACATCGGCGAGCGCGTCGGCTTCAGCCGGCAGACTTTGGCCTACAGCTTCGCCGCGCTGTGGCTGGCGTTGACGGTGATCAATGGCGCGGTGGGGGTGGTGCATGCCGGGCAGCCGCTGGGATCGGAAATCGCGGTGGGCAGTGCGGTGTTCGGGGTGCCGATGGCGGCGATGGTGTTGTTCATGGTGCTGAGCGCCGAGTCGTGAACCGTCCCGGCGCTCAGTTGCCAATCAACGCACCAGATGCAGGAACTGCATGTGGCGTTCGTACTGGTCGAGGATGTCGTTGATGATCTGCTCTTTGGTGTAGCCGACCAGATCGTAGTCCTGACTGCCCTCGCTCAAGTGCACTTCAGCGCGGTAGTAGCGGCGGTTGTTGAGCTGTTTGGAACCCATGCCACCCCGGGCGAACGACGGCGTGAAGTAGCCGCGCATCTGCACCTGGTAGATGAACGGATGCTGCTCGCCGTGGCCGATTTCCAGGCTAATGTTGTCGTGCGCCGGATCCGGCTGGGTGACCACGTTCAAGCCCTTCTCGACGAATACCGCCGTCACTTCTTCGATCGCCGGACGCACCGTGGTGTCCATGAAGCGGTACACCTCATCGCGCGACGGGAAGTGCACCGCCTGACTCAGGCGCTGGCGCCAGCCGCCCGTGCCACGCCGCGAACCGGACACTGGTGCCAGCGAATGCAGTTGCGCGATCTGCTTCTGCGATTCCAGATAGAACGCCTTGTGCAGGCCCCACATCATCAGCAGCAAAATCAAAGAGAACGGCAACGAGGTCAGCACCACCGCCGATTTCAGCGCATCAATGCTGCCGGAGAACAGCAGCGCACTGGTCACCAGTGCGGTCATCGCGCCCCAGAACACTCGCAGCCATTTCGGCCCGTCTTCGTCCGGGTTGCCGCCCTTGGCCGACAGCGTCGAAAGCACCACGGTGCCGGAGTCGGCGGAAGTGACGAAGAACACGAAGCTGATGAACACCGTCACCGCGATGACAGTCTTGCTCCACGGGTAGGTTTCCAGCAGCAGATAAAGGCTCATCGACGGATTGTCGAGGGCCGACATACCCAGCGCCGACATGCCGTGATTGAGCACCTGATCAATGGCGCTGTTGCCGAAAATCGACATCCACGCCAGGGTGAAACCGAGCGGAATCAACAGCACGCCGAAGACGAACTCGCGGATGGTCCGACCACGGGAAATCCGTGCGATGAACAGGCCCACGAACGGCGACCATGCGATCCACCAGGCCCAGTAGAACACGGTCCAGCCGCCAAGCCAGTCGCTTGGTTTGTCGTAGGCATAGAGGTCGAAACTCTTCATCGGCAAGGCGCCGAGATAGTCGCCAAGATTCTGGATCAGGGTGTTGAGCAGGTGCTGAGTAGGCCCGGCGAACAACACGAACAGCAGCAGCGCACAGGCCAGCAGCATGTTGATGTCGGACATCACCCGCACGCCTTTATCCACACCCGAGACCGCGACGATGATCGCCGCACCCATCATCAGCGTGATCAGACCGACCTGAATCCACTGGGTGTGTGCGATGCCGAACAGGTAGTCGAGACCGGAGTTGAGGTGCAGCACGCCGAAGCCCATGTCGGCCCCCAGACCGAACACCGTGGCGATGATGCCGAAGCCGTCCACCGCGTAACCGATGGGGCCGTTGATGCGCTTGCCGATCAGTGGGTACAGCGCCGAACGCAAGGCCAGCGGCAGGTTATGCCGATAGGCGAAATAGGCCAGCGCCATGCCGACGAAGGCAAACACGCCCCAGCCGTGCAGGCCCCAGTGCAGAAACAGAATCTGCATCGCCTGCCGCGCCGCGTCCGCCGTGCCGGCCTCGCCTTGTGGCGGCTGGAGCATGTGCGTCAGCGGTTCAGAGACACAAAAGAAAAACAGCGTGATGCTGATCCCGGCGGCGAACAGCATGCCGGCCCAGGACAGGTAACTGAACTCGGGTTCGTCGTGGTCGGCACCGAGTTTGATCTTGCCGTAGCCCGATAACGCGGTGACCACCACGAAGACCAGATACAGCGTCATCGCGAGCATGTAGTACCAGCCGACCGTGTTGGCCGCCCAGTTTTGCGCGGCCAGCAGCCAGGCTCCAGCCTGCTCCGGCATGGCGATGACCACCAGACCAAACAGCAGAATGACCGTCGCGGCGAAGTAGAACACCGGCGGATTCATGCGTACCAGACCGCTGGCGGGGGTAGACGATGCACTCATGAAACGTGCACCTCGAGGAATTGAAACGTGGCTGAAATGATCGGACTCAGCAAAGGCAAGCCTCCTGTTGTGAGCGGGCAGCGAACCACCGGTTTAACTTGAATGAACATTCAAGTTAAACATGGATAGGGCGCCAAGGACTAATCGCACGGCCAAGCGGTAGCTTGTGGCGAGGGGATTTATCCCCGATGGGCCGCGCAGCGGCCCTCCCTGTTCCAGCGTGAAATGGCCCGCTTTACGCTAGTTCAAGGAAGGCTATGACGTGAGGGTCGAGCGATTCGTTCACTGCTGAATTGGCTGAATGCCACTATTTCGATTCGTCCTGAAACCCGCGCTCTGTAGGAGCTGCCGAAGGCTGCGATCTTTTGATTTTAAAGATCGCAGCCTTCGGCAGCTCCTACAGGGGGGTTGTGAGCGGGTTACTTCTGCGTGCCGTCATCATGCTGCAGATTGGCCTGCGTCAGGTTGCTCCCCGCCGGCACACTGCGCGTCAGCCACACATTACCGCCGATGGTCGAACCCTGCCCGATGGTGATCCGCCCGAGAATCGTCGCCCCGGCATAAATCACCACGTCGTCCTCGACAATCGGGTGCCGCGGATGGCCCTTCTGCAACTGCCCGTCTTCATCTGCCGGGAAACGCTTGGCGCCCAGCGTCACGGCCTGATAGATCCGCACGCGCTCGCCGATGATCGCGGTCTCACCGATCACCACACCCGTGCCGTGGTCGATGAAGAAACTGCGGCCGATCTGCGCGCCTGGGTGGATGTCGATGCCGGTGGCCGAGTGCGCAATCTCCGCACTGATCCGCGCCAGCAACGGCAACCCGGCGCGATACAAATGGTGCGCCAGACGATGGTGAATCACCGCCAAAATCCCCGGATAACACAGCAGCACTTCATCGACGCTGCGTGCCGCCGGATCACCGTGATAGGCCGCCAGCACGTCGGTGTCGAGCAGGCTGCGCAAGCCCGGTAAGGCCAGCGCGAAATCCTGAATGATACGGATCGCCTGAGCTTCGACGTCAGCGTCATCTTGAGCGCTGTGCCGGGCGACATAACGCAGCTCCAGCCGCGCCTGCGCCAGCAAGGCATTCAACGAGGTATCAAGGGTGTGCCCGACATAGAAGTCCTCACTCTCTTCACGCAGATCCACTGGCCCCAGCCGCATCGGGAACAACGCGCCACACAGCGCTTCGAGAATCTCGGCCATCGCCGCGCGGGATGGCAACTCGCGGCCACCCTGCTCGCCGCTGGCCCGGCCATTCTGGGTACGCCACTGATCCCGCGCGGTACGCAGCTGGCTGACGATGGTCTGCAATTGCCAATGGCTGGAACGCTCGCTCACGGTAAAGACTCCTCAGGGCGGCCGGACGGTCTGGCCGCGTCAACGGCGACTACTTTACGGCATGCCCGCGAGGACGAATTAAGAACCGATAGTGCTGGATTAAGCACATTTGGCTATAAGCGATCCACGGTTGCTCCGGTAAAACGGCGTGCCTATAGTCCTCCCATCTTCCTCCGCCAGTACGGGCTCATGATCAAACAACAGCTGGACCGCTTTAACCGTCTCGACTTGCTCGGCCAACCCACGCCGCTGGAAAAACTCGAACGCCTGTCCGCCTGGCTCGGCCGCGAGGTGTACATCAAACGCGATGACCTGACGCCGCTGGCCATGGGCGGCAACAAGCTGCGCAAACTCGAATACCTCGCCGCCGATGCCCTCGCCCAAGGCGCCGATACGCTGATCACCGCCGGCGCCCTGCAATCGAACCATGTGCGCCAGACCGCCGCGCTGGCTGCCAGACTCGGCCTGGGTTGCGTGGCGCTGCTGGAAAATCCACTGGGCACCGACGACAGCAATTACACCGGCAACGGCAACCGCCTGCTGCTCGACCTGTTCGATACCAAGGTCGAGCTGGTGGACAACCTCGACAACGCCGACGAACAACTCGCCGCCCTCGCCGTGCGCCTGCGCAGCAATGGCAAGAAACCGTATCTGGTACCGATCGGTGGCTCGAATGCCCTCGGCGCACTGGGTTACGTGCGTGCCGGCCTGGAACTGGCGGAGCAGATCAAGGACACCGGTCTGGAATTCGCCGCCGTGGTACTGGCCTCGGGCAGCGCCGGGACCCACAGCGGTCTGGCGTTGGCGTTGAGCGAAGCGCTGCCGCAATTGTCAGTAATCGGCGTGACCGTATCACGCAGCGAAGAAGATCAGCGACCGAAAGTGCAGGGTCTGGCCGAACGCACGGCGGACCTGCTGGGCGTGCAATTGCCGGTGAACTTCAAGGTCGAGTTGTGGGACGAATACTTCGGCCCGCGTTACGGCGAGCCGAATGCCGGGACACTGGCTGCGGTGAAACTGTTGGCCAGTCAGGACGCGGTGCTGCTCGACCCGGTGTACACCGGCAAGGCCATGGCCGGTCTGCTCGACGGGATCGGCCGCCAGCGTTTCGACGAGGGCCCGATCATCTTCCTGCACACGGGTGGGGCGCCGGCGTTGTTTGCGTATCGGGATTTTCTGTAACCGGAAGATCAAAAGATCGCAGCCTGCGGCAACTCCTACAGGAGTACGCATTCCAAATGTAGGAGCTGCCGCAGGCTGCGATCTTTTTCGCGAACCGCGCATATTCCACAAAGAAATAACATTTCAAATATTAAGTATTTTCAAGTCTAAAGCAGACATCTTATAGTCTCGCCGCAGGCGAATTTCGGGCAAGACGCATAAGCTGCTTTAGGGCACGATAACGCAGTCGTTCAATTCCCGAATTCGCCAACTTTCCTTAAGCGTCTTCCATAAGAAAACACAGGGGCTTGTCATGAATTTTTCCGCACTACGTCGCAATCTGCTGGTAGGTTCGCTGGGCCTTGCACTGAGCGCCGGCCTGATCGGCCAGGCAACCGCCGGTGAGCAGCTGCAACAGATCAAGGACAAAGGCGTTATCAACGTCGGCCTGGAAGGCACTTACCCACCGTTCAGCTTCGTTGACGAGAACGGCAAACTGACCGGTTTCGAAGTGGAACTCTCCGAAGCCCTGGCGCAGAAACTCGGCGTCAAAGCCAAGATTCAGCCGACCAAGTGGGACGGCATTCTCGCCGCGCTGGAATCCAAGCGTCTGGACGTCGTGGTCAACCAAGTGACCATCTCCGACGAGCGCAAGAAGAAGTATGACTTCTCCGAGCCGTACACCGTTTCCGGGATTCAGGCGCTGGTGCTGAAGGACAAGGCAGCCAAGTTGAACATCAAGACTGCTGCCGATCTGTCCGGCAAGAAAGTCGGTGTCGGCCTGGGCACCAACTACGAACAGTGGGTCCGCGCCAACGTGCCGGGCGCTGACGTGCGTACCTACGACGATGATCCGACCAAGTTCGCCGACCTGAACAACGGCCGCACCGACGCCATCCTGATCGACCGTCTGGCTGCACTTGAATACGCCAAGAAGGCCCCGAAAACCGTGGCTGCCGGTGAAGCGTTCTCCCGTCAGGAATCCGGTATCGCTCTGCGCAAAGGCGAGCCTGAGCTGCTGGCTGCGGTGAACAAGGCTCTCGACGAGCTGCGTGCCGACGGTACTCTTGAGAAGCTGTCCACGAAGTACTTCAACGCTGACGTCACCAAATAATGGAAGAAGCTTTCCAACTCGCACTGGACTCCGCGCCCTTTCTGCTCAAGGGCGCGTACTACACGGTCATCCTCAGTCTGGGCGGCATGTTTTTCGGCTTGCTGCTGGGCTTCGGCCTGGCGTTGATGCGTCTGTCGCGCTTCAAACTGGTGAGCTGGATTGCCCGCATCTACGTGTCGTTCTTTCGCGGCACGCCGTTGCTGGTGCAACTGTTCGTGATCTATTACGGCTTGCCGCAATTGGGTCTGGAACTGGATCCGCTCCCAGCTGCCCTGATCGGCTTCTCGCTGAACATGGCCGCTTATGCCTGTGAAATCCTGCGGGCCGCGATCGGTTCGATCGAGCGTGGTCAGTGGGAAGCCGCTGCGAGCATCGGCATGACCCGTGCGCAGACCCTGCGCCGGGCCATCCTGCCGCAGGCCATGCGCACCGCGCTGCCGCCGCTGGGCAACAGCTTCATTTCGCTGGTCAAGGACACGGCACTGGCCGCCACCATTCAGGTGCCGGAACTGTTCCGTCAGGCGCAACTGATTACCGCCCGGACTTTCGAAGTCTTCACCATGTATCTTGCCGCCGCGCTGATCTACTGGATTCTGGCCACGGTGCTGTCGCACCTGCAGAACAAGTTGGAAGAGCGGGCCAATCGGCACGACCAGGAGTCCTGACCCATGATTGTCGTGGAAAAACTGACAAAGCAGTTCAAGGGTCAAGAGGTGCTCAAAGGCATCGATCTTGAGGTGAAGGAAGGCGAAGTCGTGGCCATCATCGGTCCCAGCGGTTCGGGCAAGACCACGTTCCTGCGCTGCCTGAACTTCCTTGAACAACCCACCAGCGGCCGGATCAAGGTCGGCGATATCGAAATCGATACCAGCCGCCCGCTGAGCCAGCAGCAGAGTCTGGTGCGCAACCTGCGCCAGCACGTAGGCTTCGTGTTTCAGAACTTCAACCTGTTCCCCCACCGCACCGCACTGGAAAACGTCATCGAAGGGCCGATCGTAGTCAAGAAGATGCCGCGCGAGCAAGCCGTTGCCCTGGGCATGAAGCTGCTGGCCAAGGTCGGTCTGGAAGGCAAGGAAGATGCGTATCCGCGTCGTCTGTCCGGCGGTCAGCAACAGCGCGTGGCGATTGCCCGGGCGCTGGCGATGGAGCCGGAAGTGATCCTGTTCGACGAGCCGACCTCGGCCCTCGACCCGGAACTGGTGGGCGAAGTGCTGGCGACCATTCGCGGACTGGCTGAAGAAAAACGCACCATGGTCATCGTCACTCACGAAATGGGCTTTGCCCGCGACGTGGCCAACCGTGTGGTGTTTTTCGACAAGGGCGTGATCGTCGAGCAAGGCGAAGCCAAGGCGTTGTTTGCCAACCCGAAACAAGAACGTACCCAACAGTTTCTCAGCAAGTTCCTCAATCACGCCTGAGAACCTTATTGTTTTGAGTCATTAACTTCCATGGAAGGAAGTTATAGTTCCCCCGACTGCAAACCATCTAAATTCCGCCAGCTTAAACCTGTCAAAACAATTCATATATGTTCTGCAACAGATACAAGTAATCTGCGGCGTGCTCGCGTACCTTTGAAACGGTCTAAACAGGCCCGCACAGAAACCGCAAAAACTCCGGAAAAATCGTAGTTCCATTCGCCATCAAGGCTAGGCAGCATGCCTCATCAACGTAGGAAGCTTCTGATTAATCCGTAATTCATGGATTAACTAAGGCGCTCTATTGACACTCTTTCCCGCACACTCTTATCTAGTCACCAACCGGCACCACTTAGTTGAATCAACCCGTACTCAGCCTGAACAAAAGTTCATGGCTGCATTACCGATTCATCACGCCTTTTGTTTTTTCAGAAACGGAATTCGCTGCAAGACTTCAAGGAGAGAACCCGATGACCCGCACTTCGCATACCACCGAACTGGCAGCGCCGAACCTCGCATCCGCACACAACAACGCGATCAATCTGACGGCTGCCGCGCACCTGCTGATTGATGTCCTGCCCTACCCCGGCATGGATGCCGGCGATCTGATCGAGCTGTTCTGGAACAACTGTTACGTCGCCTCGCGGGTCCTGACCAGTGAAGACCTTGGCGCAACGGTCAGCCTGCGGGTGCCGGAGAGTTTCATCGCCAGTGGCACCGCGCGGATTCATTATCGGGTGATGCAGATCGGCCAGGGACCGGCGCTGTCGGCGGCAACCCGGGTGCAGGTCAAGCTCGACTGCCCCGGCGGCCAGCCTTCGCCGCTGTGCGGTGACGAGAATCAGCAACTGGCGCCGGTCACGCTGCCCGAGGCCATCCGCCGCCAGGGCGTGAACCCCAATCAGATCAAACGCGGTGTGCCCCTGACCATCGAGCCGTACCTGAACATGGCCGAGGACGACGCCATCACCTTGCGCTGGGGCGACGCGCGCATGGACCTGGCACGGATCACCGCAGCCGATGTCGGCCTGCCGATTCAGGTCTGGGTACCACCGGCAGTGATCGTCGAAGGCGGTGAGGATCTGCGTCTGGACGTGACCTATTGCATCCTCGACTGGGTAGGCAACAACTCGCGCTGGGCACCGCCACGGACGCTGAAGATCGGCTGTGTGAACCCTTATCTGAAGGTGCCGCTGCGCCAGGAGCTGAAGGCCGCTGAATCGACCAAGGATTGATGTCGCACTCCTGTCCTCATGGAGCTTTGTAGTGAGGTGATTTAGCGAAACGTCGCAGCGCCCCGATGGACTGCGAAGCAGTCCCGTTTTTTATGACTCAGAAAAGGCCGCTGTGCGGCCTGTCGGGGATGAATCCCCTCACCACAGGTTGTATTGCACGGCTCGAAGCCTGTTAACCAATCCGACCACCACCCCTTCTATACATATTCCTAAAAGTTAGTTTATTTAATATTTATACACGCTTAGGGTATATGAACCGGACCACCGGACATTCTTTCGTTCGCCGCACTTCTGCGGCGTTTTTCATGAGATGTGAGGTAGGTAGTATGGTCCGGAACACAATCACCCCAGTGCAGATCGCCAGGGCATTGCGTGCAGCCAAGGAGCGGCACTGATGTCCAGTCTGGCAGACGCAAATCTCCAGTCTGATCTGGACATCGCCCCACTGTTGTTGCCCGCGCAGGTTTTGCGCAACGACGCCCAAGCCATCAAGGCCGCCCACGAACTAGCGCAAGTCGCCCGCGTGCAGGCGGCCAAACGCGACCGCCAGCGCAAGCTGCCGTGGTCGGAAATCGAACAGTTCACCCGCAGCGGCCTGGGCAGTATTGCCATCCCGCGTGAATACGGTGGGCCACAAGTTTCATTCGTGACCCTGGCCGAGGTGTTCGCGATCATTTCCGCGGCCGACCCGGCGCTGGGACAGATCCCGCAGAACCAGTTCGGCATCATCAACCTGGTGCTCGGCAGCGCCACCGAAGCGCAGAAAAAACAGCTGTTCCAGAGCGTTCTCGAAGGCTGGCGCATTGGCAATGCCGGCCCTGAGCGCGGCACCAAAAACACCCTGGAATTGAAAGCGCGCATCACCGCCGACGGCGATGACTACGTGATCAACGGCCAGAAGTTTTATTCCACCGGCGCGCTGTTCGCACACTGGGTGGCGGTCAAGGCGCTCAATGACGACGGCAAGCAAGTGCTGGCCTTCGTCCGCCGTGGCACCCCGGGCCTGCGCATCGTTGATGACTGGTCGGGCTTCGGTCAGCGCACCACCGCCAGCGGCACGATTTTGCTGAACAACGTGCGCGTCGAGTCGAGCCTGGTCGTCGATAACTGGAAGATCAACGAGAAGCCAAATACTCAAGGCGCGGTGTCGCAGCTGATTCAGGCGGCCATCGACGCCGGCATCGCCCGTGGCGCCATCGACGACGCCATCGAATTCGTCAAAACCCGCGCGCGGCCATGGATCGACGCCAAGGTCGAACGCGCCAGCGATGACCTCTATGTGATCGCCGACATCGGCAAGCTGAAAATCGAACTGCACGCCGCCGAAGCGCTGCTGCGCAAGGCCGGCAAAGTGCTCGACCAAGTCCATGCCGCGCCGCTGACCGCCGAATCCGCCGCCCGCGCTTCAATTGCGGTGGCCGAAGCCAAAGTGCTGACTACCGAGATCTCCTTGCTCGCCAGCGAGAAGCTTTTCGAACTGGCCGGCAGCCGCGCGACCCTCGCCGAATTCAACCTCGACCGTCACTGGCGCAACGCCCGGGTGCACACCCTGCACGACCCGGTGCGCTGGAAATATCACGCGGTCGGCGCCTTTCGCCTGAACGGTACTTTGCCGGCTCGCCACTCCTGGATTTAACGACCAGACATCTGGAGAAGCACATGACTTATTCTCACCCTGTCGCGGTCATCACCAGCGATGAGCAAGCCCTGATCGTCGCCAGCGACCTGGCCGAAGATTTCAAACGCGACAGTGCCGTGCGCGACCGTGAACGCCGCCTGCCACTGCCGGAACTCGACGTATTTTCCCGCTCCGGCTTGTGGGGCATCAGCGTGCCCAAAGAGTTTGGCGGCGCCGGTGTGTCCAACGTGACCTTAGCCAAAGTCATCGCCCTGATCGCTCAGGCCGACGGCTCTCTCGGACAGATTCCGCAGAACCATTTCTACGCCCTCGAAGTGCTGCGGGTGAATGGCAGCCATGAGCAGAAACAACGGCTGTACGCCGAGGTGCTGGCCGGTCAGCGCTTCGGCAATGCCCTGGCGGAACTCGGCACCAAAACCGCCCATGACCGCGTCACCAGCCTCAAGCGTGACGGCGACGGCTATCGCATCAACGGGCGCAAGTTTTATGCGACCGGCGCGATCTACGCCCAGCGCATTCCGACGTCGGTGGTTGATGAAAATGGCGCGCAGCAGCTGGCCTTCGTCCCGCGTGACAGCAAAGGCCTGACGGTGATCGACGACTGGAGCGGTTTCGGCCAGCGCACCACCGGCAGCGGTTCGGTGGTGTTCGAAGACGTGTATGTCGCTGCCGAAGACGTGATCCCGTTCCAGAGCGCATTCGAGCGTCCAACCACGGTCGGCCCGCTGGCGCAGATTCTTCACGCTGCCATCGACACCGGCATTGCCCGAGCCGCTTACGAAGATGCCCTGCACTTCGTGCGCAGCAAGACCCGGCCATGGATCGACTCCGGCAACGACAAGGCCACCGAAGACCCGCTGACCCTGAAGAGTTTCGGCCACTTGAGCATCCGTCTGCACGCCACCGAAGCGCTGCTTGAGCGCTCTGGCGAATTCCTCGACAAGGCCCAGGCCGAGACCAACGCCGAAACCGTCGCTGCCGCCTCGATTGCGGTCGCCGAAGCACGGGCGATCAGCACGGAAATTTCGCTCGCCGCCGGTAGCACCCTGTTTGAACTGGCCGGCAGTCAGGCGACCCTGATCGAGCATGGCCTCGACCGTCACTGGCGCAACGCCCGGGTGCACACCCTGCACGACCCGGTGCGCTGGAAGTATCACGCGGTGGGCAATTACTACCTCAACGATGAAAAGCCGCCACTGCGGGGCACTATCTGATGAGCAAGAAAAAGATCCTGCTCAACGCGTTCAACATGAACTGCATCGGCCACATCAACCATGGCCTGTGGACGCATCCACGCGACACGTCGACGCGCTACAACACCATCGAGTACTGGACCGAGCTGGCGCAGTTGCTGGAGCGCGGTTTGTTCGACGGACTGTTCATCGCCGACATCGTCGGCGTGTACGACGTCTACCAGAACTCGGTGGACGTCACGCTCAAAGAGTCGATCCAGTTGCCGGTCAACGACCCGCTGCTGCTGGTGTCGGCGATGGCCGCCGTGACGAAAAACCTCGGCTTCGGTCTCACTGCCAACCTCACCTATGAACCGCCCTATCTGTTCGCCCGCCGCATGTCGTCGCTCGATCATCTGAGCCGCGGTCGGGTCGGCTGGAACATTGTCACCGGTTACCTCGACAGCGCCGCCAAGGCCATGGGCCTGCGCGAACAGGTCGAGCATGACCGGCGTTACGATCAGGCCGACGAATATCTCGAAGTGCTCTACAAACTCTGGGAAGGCAGTTGGGAAAACGGCGCGGTGCTCAATGACCGTGAGCAGCGCATCTACGCGCAGCCGGAGAAGGTGCACAAGGTCGAACACCACGGCGAGTTCTATCAGGTCGAGGGTTATCACCTCTGCGAACCATCGCCGCAGCGTACGCCGGTGCTGTTCCAGGCCGGCAGTTCCGATCGTGGATTGCTGTTCGCCGGGCGTCACGCCGAGTGCGTGTTCATCAGCGGCCAGAACAAGCCATCGACCAAAGTGCAGGTGGACAAGGTCCGCGCCAGCGCCGTCGAAGCCGGACGCAATCCCGAGGACATCAAGGTGTTCATGGGCCTCAACGTGATCGTCGGCGCGACCGAAGAAGCCGCGTGGGCCAAGCACGCCGAGTACCTGAGTTATGCCAGCGCCGAGGCCGGCGTCGCGCATTTCTCAGCCTCCACCGGCATCGACTTTTCCCAATACGAAATCGACGAACCGATCCAGTACGTCAAGAGCAATGCCATCCAGTCCGCCACCAAAAATCTGCAGAACAACGACTGGACCCGACGCAAATTGCTCGAGCAGCACGCCCTCGGTGGCCGCTACATCACCGTGGTCGGCTCGCCTGAGCAAGTGGCGGATGAACTGGAATCGTGGATCGCCGAAACGGGACTCGACGGCTTCAACCTGACGCGCATCGTGACCCCGGAAAGCTATGTCGATTTCATCGAGCTGGTGATTCCAGAGTTGCAACGGCGCGGGTCGTACAAGACTGCGTATGACAGCGGCAGTTTGCGCGAGAAGTTGTTCCACGGTGAGGCGCATTTGCCTGAGCAACACACCGGTTCTTCATTCCGCCGTTGAAAGCATCGCGAGCAGGCTCACTCCTACAGGGGAACGCATTCCAAATGTAGGAGTGAGCCTGCTCGCGATGAGGCCTGACCAGACACCACAAAATTCATGCACTGACTGGAAAAATCACCATGACCCAGAAATTCCTGTCCCACCCAGTCAAAGCACTGGCCCTGGCCTTCGGCCTGTTCAGCTCGGCGGTGTTCGCCGCCGATGTGCCGTTGAAAATCGGCACCACCGCCGCCTTCGCCATTCCGCTGGAAGCCGCCGTCGAAGAGGCCTCCAAACAAGGCCTGAAAGTCGAGCTGGTGGAGTTCACCGACTGGATCGCACCGAACGTCAGCCTCGCCGCCGGCGACATCGACGTGAACTACTTCCAGCACATCCCGTTCCTCGAAAATGCCAAGGCCGCCGCCGGTTTTGACCTGGTGCCCTTCGCCCCGGGAATCATCAACAACGTCGGCCTCTACTCGAAAAAATACAAGAGCTTCGACGAGTTGCCCGAAGGCGCCAGCGTCGCCATCGCCAACGACCCGATCAACAGCGGCCGCGGCCTGCAACTGCTGGCCAAGGCCGGTCTGATCACCCTCAAACCAGGTGTCGGCTACAAGGCCACCGAGGACGACATCGTCGCCAACCCGAAGAAGATCAAAATCCTGCAAGTCGAAGCCGTGCAACTGGTGCGCGCCTACGATGACGCCGATCTGGTCCAGGGCTACCCGGCCTACATCCGTCTGGCGAAGACTTTTGACGCCGGCTCCGCGTTGCTGTTCGACGGTCTCGACCACAAGGAATACGTGATCCAGTTCGTGATCCAGCCCAAAAGCAAGGACGACCCGCGCCTGATCAAATTCGTCGACATCTACCAGCACTCGCCGGCCGTTCGCGCCGCGCTGGATAAGGCTCACGGCAAGCTGTATCAGGCCGGTTGGGAAAGCTGAGCATGACCGCCGCAATCCAACGGCGACTGGATATTCCAGAGCCAGAAAATGCTGAAAAAACCGAACTGCATCCCGAGCTGAATCGCGCCCACGTACGCTTCATCGGTCTGGGTAAAACCTACGAGGGCCGACAAGGCCCGGTCGCGGCCCTGCAAGGCATTGATCTGGCGATCCAGCGTGGCGAGGTGTTCGGCATCATCGGTCGCAGCGGCGCCGGCAAGTCGTCGCTGATCCGCACGATCAATCGTCTGGAGCAACCGACTGCGGGGCGGGTGCTGATCGACCAAGTCGACATCGGCGAATTCGATGAGGATCGCCTGGTCGCCCTGCGCCGGCGCATCGGCATGATCTTCCAGCACTTCAACCTGATGTCGGCCAAGACCGTGTGGCAGAACGTCGAACTGCCGCTGAAAGTCGCCGGCGTGCCGAAGGCACAACGCGAGCAGAAGGTGCGTGAACTGCTCGAACTGGTCGGCCTGCAAGCCAAACACAAGGCCTATCCGGCGCAGCTTTCCGGCGGGCAGAAACAGCGTGTCGGCATCGCCCGCGCCTTGGTGCATGACCCGGACATTCTGCTCTGCGACGAAGCCACTTCGGCGCTCGATCCGGAGACCACCCAATCGATCCTCGGCCTGCTGCGCGAGATCAATCAGCGCCTGGGCCTGACGATTGTTTTGATCACGCACGAAATGGCGGTGATCCGCGAAATCTGCGACCGCGTGGTCGTGCTCGAGCATGGGCGGATCGTCGAGCAGGGCCCGGTCTGGGAAGTGTTCGGCAATCCGCAGCACGAAGTCAGCCAGACCTTGCTCGCGCCGCTGCAACACGCCTTGCCGGCAGAACTGCAGAGTCGCCTGCATGCCCAACCGCCCTCCCCGGGCGCGGCGGTGGTCTTGCGTTTGCAGTTCACTGGCAGTGCCGGCGACGAGCCGGATCTGGCGGCGCTGTTCGCCGCCCTCGGTGGTCGGGTGAAGTTGCTGCAGGGCGGCGTCGAACGGATTCAGGGCCACGCGCTGGGACAATTGTTGCTGGCGGCCAGCGGCTCGGCCCTGAGCGCCGAACAATTGCGCGAGCGCGCCGGGCAGTGGGCGCAACGAGTGGAGGTAGCGGGTTATGTGGTTTGATCGTTTGCTCCAGGGTTTCATCGACACCTTCCTGATGGTCGGTGTGTCGTCGCTGATCGCCTTGCTGGTGGGGATCCCGATGGCGGTGATTCTGGTCACCAGCGACAAGGGCGGGATCTACCAGGCGCCGCTGCTCAACCGGGTGCTGGGCGCGTTCGTCAACCTGTTCCGCTCGATCCCGTTCCTGATTCTGATGGTCGCGCTGATACCGTTCACCCGGCTGATTGTCGGCACCACGTACGGTGTGTGGGCGGCGGTGGTGCCGCTGACAATCGCGGCGACGCCATTCTTCGCACGGATTGCCGAAGTGAGTCTGCGTGAGGTCGATCATGGTTTGATCGAGGCGGCGCAGGCCATGGGCTGCCGACGCTGGCACATCGTCTGGCATGTGCTGTTGCCTGAAGCGCTGCCGGGGATTGTTGGCGGGTTCACGATTACGCTGGTGACGATGATCAACTCATCGGCCATGGCCGGGGCGATTGGTGCCGGCGGCCTCGGCGATATTGCTTACCGCTACGGTTATCAGCGTTTCGACAGCCAGATCATGCTGACGGTGATTGTGTTGCTGGTGGTGTTGGTGGCGGTGATTCAGTTGGGTGGGGATCGTCTGGCGCGGGGCCTGAACAAGCGCTGAAGCAAGAGCAAAAGATCGCAGCCTGCGGCAGCTCCTACAGGGGAACGTGATCTTCTGCAGGAGCTGCCGCAGGCTGCGATCTTTTACAGCGCGAAAGCGCTTATAGTCTGCTCAACTCCCCCAAACAGTCCGCCCCATGAAACAGACTCCCATCGATCTCGAACAGATCACCGCCACCACCCTCGGCCACTACAACTCGGTAGCCGCAGACTTTCGCGAAGGCACCCGCGATCACGATGTCAGCCAGAACATCGACGCCTTGCTGCGACACATCCAGGGTTCGGCGCCGTTTTCCATTCTCGATTTCGGCTGTGGGCCGGGGCGTGACCTGCGGACGTTCACCCGCATGGGCCACGTTGCGGTCGGCCTCGACGGTGCAGAGCAATTCGCGCAAATGGCACGGGCAGACAGTGGCTGTGAAGTGTGGTGTCAGGACTTTCTGAAACTCGACCTGCCGGCCGCACGCTTCGACGGCATTTTCGCCAACGCGGTGCTGTTTCATGTGCCGCTGCAGGAATTGCCGCGAGTGCTCAAGCAACTGCATGGCACGTTGAAACCGGGCGGGGTGTTGTTCAGTTCCAATCCGCGCGGGGATAACCGTGAGGGCTGGAACGGGCCGCGCTATGGTTCGTACCACGATCTGGAAGCGTGGCGCGGGTTGTTGACGGCGGCGGGGTTTGTCGAGCTGGAGCATTACTACCGGCCGGCGGGGTTGCCGCGCGAGCAGCAGCCTTGGCTGGCCAGCGTTTGGCGTAAATCTGCGTAGTCCATTCTGACGCCATCGCGAGCAGGCTCACTCCTACAGTTGGAATGCGCTCCCCTGTAGGAGTGAGCCTGCTCGCGATGAGTGCGCAGCACTCGCTTTTAAGCGGCCTCTTTCTGCGGCTCGCGAATCCGGTACCAGGCCACATACAGCGCCGGCAAAAACAGCAGCGTCAGCAACGTCGCGACCACGATCCCGCCAATCATCGCGTAAGCCATCGGCCCCCAGAACACTTCCCGGGCAATCGGGATCATGCCCATGCTCGCCGCCGCTGCGGTCAGCAGGATCGGCCGGCGGCGGTGCTCGGTCGCTTCCACCACCGCATCCCACGGCGCATAGCCCTTCTTCTCGTACTCATCGATCTGCGTCACCAGAATCACCGAGTTACGGATGATGATGCCGATCAGTGCCAGAATCCCGAGGATAGCCACGAAGCCCATCGGCGTGCCGGTCGGCACCAGCGCCAGCACCACGCCGATCAGCCCCAGCGGCGCGACACTCGCCACGAGGAACATCTTCTGCACGCTGTGCAACTGGATCATCAGGAAGGTCGCCATTAAAAACAGCATCAACGGCAACACCTTGGCAATCGGCCCCTGGGCCTTGCCGCTTTCCTCGACCGTACCGCCGGTGGCGACTTTATAGCCGACCGGCAGTTTGTCGGCAAAAGCGTCGATCGACGGTTTGAGCAGCTTCACCAGGTCGGTGGGCTGGATCTCGTCGCGCACCGAGGCCTTGATGGTAATGGTCGGCAGACGGTCGCGCCGCCACACCAGCGGTTGCTCCAGCTCATACCGCACGGTGGCGAAGGCCAGCAGCGGAATCGAGGTGCCGTTGGGCGTGACGATCTGCAGGTTCTGCAGGGTTTCCGGGGTGCCGCGCTCGGAATCCACCGCCCGGCCAACGACGTTGATCAGGTAGATATCGTCATCAACCTGGGTCAGTGGCGAGCCGCTGACGATGCTGTTCATCAGCTTCGCCACGTCCTCCGACGACAGCCCGAGCTGACGCGCCTTGTCCTGGGCGATGTCGATGCGCAGGACTTTGCCCGGCTCGTTCCAGTCGTAAATGATCTCGCCGATGTGTTCGTTCTTGTCCAGTTCAGTCGCCAGGTCGATGGCATGCTTGCGCACCTGATCGACGTCTTTGCCGCTGACCCGGTACTGAATCGGGCGCCCCACCGGCGGGCCCATTTCCAGCGCCTGCACGTAACTGCCGATGCCGACGAAGTCCTTGTGCAAGCGTTCACGCAGGCGTTGGCTGAGGGCTTCGCGGGCCTCGAAGTTTTTGCTGACGATCACCAGTTGCGCGTAGTACGGGTTCTGCAATTGCTGGTCGAGCGGCAGGTAGAAACGGATCGCGCCCTGACCGATGTAAGTACTCCAGCGCACGATGTCCGGGTCACCCTTGAGCGTGGCTTCGAGCTTGTCCACGGCCTTGCGGGTTTCGTCGATCGAGGCGTTTTGCGGCAGGTTCAGATCGACGAGGATTTCCGGGCGATCGGAGGACGGGAAGAACTGGTTCTGCACAAAGCGCATGCAGAACACCGCCAGCACGAAGCACAACACGGTGATCCCGATCGCCCACCAACGGTTGCGCATCGACCACAACAAACCGTGGTTGAACGCCCGGCCAATGCGCCCCGGCTCGCCTTCGTGGGGTTTCACGTTGGTGCTGAGGATGTGCACACCGATCACCGGTGCGAACAACACCGCGACGATCCACGACACCAGCATCGCCACCGCAATGACCGCAAACAGGGTGAAAGTGTACTCACCGGCGGAGCTGGCGTTGAGGCCGATCGGCACGAAACCGGCGACCGTCACCAGCGTACCGGTGAGCATCGGGAACGCCGTCGAGGTGTAGGCGAACGTGGCCGCCTGCTCTTTGGTCTCGCCCATTTCCAGGCGCGTGACCATCATTTCCACGGTGATCATCGCGTCGTCCACCAGCAGGCCGAGGGCAATGATCAGGGCGCCGAGGGAGATCCGCTGCATGGTGATGCCGCTGTATTCCATGAACACGAAGACCATCGCCAGCACCAGCGGAATCGAGCACGCCACCACCAGTCCGGCGCGCACACCGAGGCTGATGAAGCTGACCACCAGTACGATGATCACTGCTTCGAACAATGCGCTGGTGAAGCCGCCGACGGCCTCTTCCACCACCACCGCCTGATCGGACACGGTGTGCACGCCGACGCCCACCGGCAGGTCGGCCGTCAGTTGGTCGATGCGCGCGTGCAGGGCTTTACCGAACTCTTGCACGTTGCCGCCCTTCTGCATGGCAATCGCCAGGCCGATGGCCGGTTTGCCGTCGAAACGGAATTCCGGGGTGGCCGGGTCGACGTAACCACGGCTGATGTCGGCGACGTCGGCCAGACGATAGAAGCGGTCATTAAGCTTGAGATTGACCTCGGCCAGATCCTTCTCCGAAGCGAACTGCCCCGAAGTGCGCACGGAAATCCGCTCCGGCCCGGCCTCGATCACACCCGCCGGGGTCACCGCGTTCTGCGATTGCAGGCTCTGCACCACCTGGCGCTGATCGATGCCCAGCGCCGCGAGTTTGCGCGTGGAGAAATTCAGGTAGATCACTTCGTCCTGCTGGCCGACCATCTCGATCTTGCCCAGCCCCGGTACGTTGCGGATCTCGGCGCGCGCCTGTTCCACGTAGTCGCGCAACTGGCGCATGGTTAGGCCGTCGGCGGTAAACGCGTAGACCGAGCCGTAGACGTCACCGAACTCATCGTTGAATCCGGGGCCCTGAATCCCTTGGGGAAACTGCCCGCGAATGTCGTCGATCTTCTTGCGCACCTGATACCAGATTTCCGGGATGTCCTTGGCACTGGTGGTGTCGCGCAGGTACACGTAGACCGTCGATTCACCGGGGCGCGTGTAGCTTTTCACGTAGTCGAGGGAGTCGAGCTCCTCGAGCTTTTTCTCGATGCGGTCGGTGACCTGCTTGAGGGTTTCTTCCTGGGTCGCGCCCGGCCATTTGGTCTGGATGACCATAGTCTTGATGGTGAACGAGGGGTCTTCTTCGCGCCCCAGATTGAAGTAGGAAAACACCCCCATCAGCAGCGCGACGAACATCAAGTACCAGACGAACGACTGATGCTTGAGGGCCCATTCGGAGAGATTGAAAGAGCCTTTCATTGACTGTCCTCGTCGAGTTTCACGGCTTGTCCGGGTTTGAGGCTGTTGACGCCTGCGCTGACCACCTGCTCACCACTCTTGACCCCGCCGGCCAGCACCACCGTGCTGTCGGTGCGGCTGGTGACGCTGACGTCGCGCGGGGAGACGGTTTTGCTCTGGGTGTCGACGACCCAGATGCGGGTCTTGCCGTCGACTTCCTGCAACGCCGTGGCGGGCAATTCGATGCGCGGTTTGATCGCCGAGCTGAGGGTCACGCTGATCGCCGTGCCGAGACGAAACCCGGGCGGCGTTTCGCTCAGGGTCAGGCGGGCGCGACGGGTACGCGTGGCACTCTGCGCCTGGGGTTCGATTTCGCGAATGATCGCCGTGGTGTTGATGCTCGGGTCGAGCTGTCCGGCCACCAGAAACACCACGTCAGCGGGGATCTGATCGACCAGCGTGTCCGGCAGGTCGATTACCGCTTCCTTGATGTCCGGTTGCGCCAGGGTCACCACTTGCTGGCCGGCAGTCACCACTTGACCGGCCTCGGCATTCCACGCGGTGACCACGGCTTTGTGGTCGGCGCGCAGTTCGGTGTAGCCGAGTTGATCCTTGCTCTGATTGACCGCCGCCCGCGCCTGATCGAGCGAAGCCTGGGTGGTTTTCAGGTCGGTGGTGGCGATGTCCAGTTGTGCCTGGGCGCCCACTCCGCGATCAAACAGCGCCTGCTGCCGCCGGGCGTTGGCCTGGGCGTTGATCAATTGCGCCTGGACCTTGGCCAGATCGCCCTGGGCCGAACGTAACTGGTTCTGCTGGTCGGTCGGGTCGAGGGTGGCGAGCAGCGTGCCCTTGTCCACTTCAGCGCCGACATCGACGTTGCGACTGGCGATACGGCCGCCGACGCGAAACCCGGTGTTGCTCTCGTAACGCGCCTGAATGCTCCCGGCAAAACGCCCGAGGGTTTCCTCGTTCAGCGCCTGCACCTTGATCGACAGCACCGGCCGCACCGGCTCCGGCGGCGGTTCGCTTTTCGAGCAGGCAGCCAGCAGCACGCCAATGGACAACAGCCCTAAATGCTTCATGGCTGCGCTCCCGGTTGCAGATCCTTGTAGGTGTTTTCGGCCACCTCGACTTTCATCCCCGGGTGCAGCAGTTGCCCACCGGCCACGATCACCTTCTCACCGCCGGCGAGCCCGTCGCTGATGATGACGCTGCCGGTCAGGTAGCGGCCGACCGTGACGTTGTGCAGTTGCGCTTCGCCCTGGTCATCGACGATCCACACGGCGGGGTCGCTGATGTTTTTGGTCAACGCCGACCACGGCAACTGCACCGCCGACTTGCCGGAGCCTTTGGCGCTGGCACTGACCACCGAGCCCAGTTGCATGCCTTGCGGCAGACTGTCGAGGGTGACCTTGACCTGCACCGTGCCGGACTGTGCCGACACCGCCGGGGTGATCTCGCGCACGGTGCCGGTGGTCTTGATGTTGGGGTTGTCGAGCAGACTGACCACGATCGAGCGATCGGCAGGACGTTCCGACAGCAGCGATTCGTAGACATTGAACACCGCGTCGCGGTCGCCATCGCGGGCCAGTTTGAACATCGGCGCGGTCGCCTGGACCACTTGGCCGACTTCAGCCTGGCGCTCGGTGATGATCCCGGGTGCATCGGCGATCAGCGAGGTGTAGCTCAACTGATCTTTGGCATTGGCCAGTTGCGCCTGCGCCGCGCTCAGGGCGCTCTGGCTGCTGCGCAACGCGGCTTGGGCGGAATCGTACTCGCTCTGGCTGGTGTAGCCCTTGGGCAACAGTTTTTGCTGGCGCACGAACGCTGCGGCGCTCTGTTTGACCCGCGCCTGCTCGGCAAGCACCTGCGCCTGGGCGGAGTCGACGTTGGTCTGCAAATCCTTGGGATCGAGTTTGGCCAGCACCTGCCTGGCGCTGACCCGGTCGCCGACATCGACCATGCGCTGGATGATCTTGCCGCCGACCCGGAACGACAGTTCAGTCTGCACCCGCGCCTGCACGTCACCGGTGAGGGTCACGGCAGCGGCGTAGTCAGCCGGTTTGACCTCTTGCACAAAGACCCGTGGCAGGTACTCCTGAGGGGCTTCTTTCTTGCCGCAAGCGGTGAGCATCGTGAGCAGGCTCAAGACGAAGACTGTTTTCAATCCGGGACTCGCCATGCAGACTCCTTCCTGTGTACGAACGTGCAAGTGACGATACGACTGTGAGCTTAGAACAGGGTTCAACCTTCGCTCGCGGGAATAACGCATTTTCCACATTGATTTCTGTGGCGAGGGAGCTTGCTCCCGCTCGACTGCGAAGCAGGCGCAAACCTCTCGAATCGGAGGTTGGGGCCGCTTCGCAGCCCAGCGGGAGCAAGCTCCCTCGCCACAGGGGTACAGGCACGGCACACTATCGGTTCCGGCAGAAGGAAACGCCCATGCTCAAGACCCTCGCGGTGGCCAATTACCGCTCGATCAATAAATTGGTGATTCCGCTGGGCCGCTTGAATCTGATCACCGGCCCCAACGGCAGTGGCAAATCCAATCTCTATCGGGCCCTGCGCCTGCTGGCGGAGACCGCGCAGGGTGGCGTGGTCAATGCGCTGGCCCGCGAGGGCGGGCTGGATTCGACGTTCTGGGCCGGGCCGGAAACCATCAGCCGACGCATGCGCAATGGCGAGGTCGCCATCGAGCCGACCGTGCGCCAGGGCGTCAAACGCCTGCGTCTGGGGTTTGCCGGGGAAGACTTCAGCTACGCCATTGCCCTCGGCTTGCCGGAGCCGAGCCTGTCGTTCTTTTCCCTCGATCCGGAGATCAAGAAAGAATGCATCTGGGCCGGGCCGCTTTATCGTCCGGCGAGCCTGCTGGTGGATCGTCACGGCCCGATGATTCGCGCCCGCGAAGGACGCAGCTGGGACGTGCTGGCACAGCACACGCCGAACTTCGACAGTCTGTTCGATCAGGTCGGCAGCCTGCGCAGTTCACCGGAGGTGTTCCAGATGCGCGAGTTCATCCGCCGCTGGCGCTTCTACGATCACTTTCGCAGCGATGCCGATGCTCCGGTGCGCCAGCCGCAACTGGGTACGCGCACGCCAGTGCTGCATCACGACGGCCGGGATCTGGCCGCAGCGTTGCAGACCATTCGCGAAATCGGCGACCCCGAGGCGTTGCAGGCGGCGATCAGCGATGCCTTTCCCGGCGCACGGCTGAACATCGCACCGCTGGCCGGCGGACGCTTTGCCATCGAGTTTTATCAGGAAGGATTGCTGCGACCGCTGTCGGCGGCGGAGCTGTCGGACGGCACGTTGCGTTATCTGTTGCTGATCGCCGCGCTGCTGACACCACGCCCGCCGTCATTGATGGTGCTCAACGAACCGGAAACCAGTCTGCATCCGGATCTGTTGCCGGCGCTGGCACGCTTGATCATCCGCGCCTCGCAGGAGTGTCAGGTGTGGGTGGTGTCCCATGCGCGACGGTTGATTTCGGCGTTGCAGGAAGACCCCGAATGCAACTGCATCGTGCTGGAGAAGACGCTGGGGCAGACCGGAATTGTCGGCCAGCGGGTGCTGGATGAGCCGGCGTGGAACTGGCCGGATTGAAAGCGAAAAGATCGCAGCCTGCGGCAGCTCCTACAGGTTTCGCGTCGCGCCGTGATATGGCGAAAGTCGCTGCCCTTGTAGGAGCTGCCGCAGGCTGCGATCTTTTTGCACCTTAATAAATCAACCCTGCCACTTGCCACCCTCGACAATCACACTCTCAGGCTTGGTGTCATCGCTCAGCTCTTTACGCACGTATTGGTCATACAGCTTGAGCAGGTATTTCTCTTCACCCAACTTGGCCAGCTCGGTATTCACCCAGTCACGCAGCTCGATATTGCCCTTCTTCACCGCTGGGGCAATCGGTGCTTCGGCGCCGAGTTTTTCGTCCAGCAAACGGTAGCCCGGGTTCTGCTTGGCCCAGCTGAACAGCACCAGATTGTCCTGCGCGTAGGCATCGCCGCGACCGTTGGCCAGGGCTTGCAGCGACTCGGAGTTTTTCTCGAATTTCAGCAGCTTCCAGTCCGGATGATTCTTGGTCAGCCAGATGTCGGCCGTGGTACCGGTGGTGACGATGGTGGTGCGGCTCGCGAGATCATCGAGGTTTTTCACCGAACTGCCCTGCGGCACCAGTGCCTGCACCGCGACCTTGAGGTTCGGGTTGGTGAATTCCACCGCTTCCTTGCGCTCTGGAGTCACGGTCATGTTGGCGAGGATCAGGTCGACCTTGTCGCTTTGCAGGAACGGAATACGGCTTGCCGGCTCCACGGCCACGAACTCGACCTTGTTCTCGTCACCAAGCAGATCCTTGGCGAAGCGCCGGCCGATGTCGGTGTCGAAGCCGACGTAGCGCCCGGCCTCATCGACGAAACCGAACGGCGGCTTGTCGGTGAATACGCCGACGATCAGTTTGTCGCGGGCCTTGATCTTGTCCAGGTAGCCGGCCGGCGCGGCGCTTTCGCTGGCAACTTTCGGCTTGGCCGGTTCTTCGGATTTGTTGCAGCCGGCGAGCAGCGCGAGCCCCAGCAGCGGCAGGAAAAACAGGGATGACTTGGCAGTTTTCATAGCGGTTCCAGTTCCTTTGTCGGATTCGTTTCAGGCAGTGTTGCAACGAAGGAGAACTTCTCCAGAAACTGCTGCGCGCGTGCGGTTTGCGGGTTCGTAAAGAAAATCTCGGGCAGGTTCTGTTCAAGGATGCGCCCGGCATCCATGAACACGATGCGGTCGGCCACCGCGCGGGCGAAGGCCATTTCATGAGTGACGATCAGCAGGGTCATGCCCTCGCGGGCCAGGCCCTGAATCACTTGCAGCACTTCCTTGACCATCTCCGGGTCGAGGGCGGCGGTGACTTCATCGAAAAGCATGACCCGTGGGTTCATGCACAACGAGCGGACGATGGCGATGCGTTGCTGCTGGCCGCCGGAGAGCTGGCGCGGGAAAGCGTCGCGCTTGTCCGCCAGGCCCACGCGCTCGAGCAGGGCTTCGGCCTGCTGCTGCGCTTCACGGCGCTGGCGCTTTTGCACCTTGAGCGGGCCGAGCAGCAAATTGTCGAGCACGCTCATGTGCGGAAACAGGTGATAACTCTGGAACACCATGCCGATCTGCTGGCGGATCTCGCGCCAGTCGGTAGCCTTGTCCAGCAGCTCGCGGCCGACAAATTTCAGGCTGCCGCTGTGGGCCTCCTCCAGACCATTGAGGCAACGCAGCAAGGTGCTTTTGCCGCAACCGCTGGGGCCGAGGATGACGATCACTTCGCCGCTCTGCACTTGCAGATCAATGCCGTTGAGCACCTGCTGCTCGCCATAGAATTTGTTGAAGCCGTGAAACTCGATCAATGCGCTCATGCTTGCGTCCAGCGCCGCTCAAGCACGCGCGAGGCGGCCGACAGCGGGTAGCAGATGAAAAAGAAAAACAGGAACAGCGCGCCGTAGATCAGCACCGATTCGTAGGTGCGTTCGATGATCTGCTGGCCGACCTTGATCACATCGACCACGCCAATCAGCACCGCCAGCGAGCTGGTCTTGATGATCCGCGTGTAGACGTTGATGGCCGGCGGCGTCATGCGTTTCAGCGCCTGCGGCAGCAGCACGTAGCCATACAGTTGCGCCGTGTTGAAACCAATCGACAGCCCCGCCTCACGCTGCCCGCGCGGCAACGAATGCAACGCACCGCGTGCCACTTCGCCAACCTCGCTGGCGCCCCACAGCGACAGCACCAGCACCGCACACCAGAAGCTCGGCAGGCTCAGGCCGAAGAAAATCGGCAGGCCGAAAAACAGCAGGTACAACCAGACCAGCACCGGGATCGCCCGGAACAGTTCCAGATAAACCCGCAGGATCAGGTTCAGCCACGTCACATTGAGCGTGCGCAACACGCCATAGAGCACGCCGCCGACGGTGCTGATGGCGATGCTCAGGAACGAGATCGACAGAGTTTGACCGGCGCCTTTTGCCAGTTGCGGCAACGACACCCAGAGCAGTTCAAGACCCGAACTGGCCATGCTGGAGCCTCCTTTCCAGACGGCTGAGCAGCAGCGACAGCGGCAAGAACAACAGCACGCAGATCAGCGTCAGCACGGCGAGCATTTCGTAGGTTTTGTAGTAGAGCGCGATGTAGCTCTTGGTGGTGTAGAGGATTTCCGGCACGGCCACCGCCGAAACCAAGGTGGTTTCCTTGAGCAGGAAAATGAAATTGGCGAACAGCGACGGCAGGCTGAGAATGCCCGCTTGCGGCAGGATCACGTAGCGCAGCAACTGGCCGTGGGACAGGCCGATGGAACGCCCCGATTCCAGTTGCGCCTGCGGCACCGCGTCGACACCGGCACGCAGCACCTCAGTGAGGTAAGCACCGCCGAGGAAGGTCATGGTGATGATTGCAGCGGTGAACCCGGAAACCTTGATCCCCAGCGCCGGCAGGGCGAAGTAGATGAAGAACAACTGGATCAGCAGCGGCGTGTTGCGCGCCAGCTCGACATACAGGCCGACGGCGCGCTGCAAGTAAGGCGTGCGAAACACCAGAATCGTCGCGTTGAGCAGCGCCACCAGCAGCGACGTGCCGATGGCGATGAAGCCGACCTGCAGCGTCACGCCCACGGCTTTGAGAAAGGCCGGCAGGGTGCTGAGAATGAATGCGTAATCGAAGGTCATGAAACGTCCTGACGCCACTCGGTAAGTGGCGGTGATGCAGTCCATGGACAGCGGGTGGCTGTCCGGCAGGCACTGACTTTATAGGTATAAAAACCAGAATTTAAATACCGTTAAAGCATATTGATATCACCCAAAAAACTATCCTGTGGGTTTGCCGGGAAGGAATAAGAAGGCTATTTTCCCTTGCGCTGTAGGAAGGATCTTTTTTGCATGAAAGCCCTCCAAGGACGAACAGCTTTTGGCCAGACTCCCCCGGCCAAACCATTACAAGGAAGACAACATGGACGTAAAAGTGCCGCAGCGACTGGACCCGCAGGACATCGTGAAATTGCTCGTGGCGTTGCGCCGGGCGTTGAAGGCTCAAGTGGCCTGAGTCAGCGAAAAAATCAAAAGATCGCAGCCTTCGGCAACTCCTACAGGAGATCGCATTCCTCTGTAGGAGCTGCCGAAGGCTGCGATCTTTTGCTTCTGGCTCTAGATTTTGTGGCGCCCCCCACAAATCGCACACACAAAAACGCCGATGACCATCACTGGCCATCGGCGTTTTCATACCTTGAAGGGGTGGTTCAAGCGTCGGATCAGAACGCTGGCAGTACCGCGCCGTTGTACTTCTTCTCGATGAACTCTTTGACTTCCGGGCTGGTCAGGGCAGCGGCCAGTTTCTTGATGGCGTCGCTGTCCTTGTTGTCCTCACGGGCCACCAGGAAGTTCACGTACGGCGAATCAGAGCCTTCGATCACCAGCGCATCCTTGGTCGGGTTCAGCTTGGCTTCCAGCGCGTAGTTGGTGTTGATCATGTCCAGATCAACTTCCTTCAGGACGCGTGGCAGCAGGGCCGATTCCAGTTCCTTGAACTTGAAGTTGTGCGGGTTCTTGGCGATGTCTTTCGGCGTTGCCAGGGCGTTTTTCGGATCTTTCAGTTCGATCAGGCCAGCCTTCTGCAGCAGGATCAGCGCGCGGCCGCTGTTGCTGCCTTCGTTCGGGATAGCGATGGTCGCGCCGTCCGGCAGATCAGCCAGTTTCTTGTACTTGCTCGAGTAGCCACCGAACGGTTCAATGTGCACGCCCTTCACGGTCACCAGGTACTTGGTCTTGTCGTCCTTGTATTTACCCTGGTTGAAGCTGTTCAGGTACGGTTCGGTCTGGAAGTAGTTGGCATCCAGACGCTTCTCGCCAACCTGCACGTTCGGCTGCACGTAGTCGGTGAAGACTTTGATTTCCAGATCCACGCCTTCTTTGGCCAGGGTCGGTTTGATCAGCTCGAGAATTTCCGCGTGCGGCACCGGAGTCGCCGCCACCACCAGTTTCTCGCCGGCCTGGGCCAGGGAAGCAGTCAGAGCAGCCGCCAATGCGGTAAACAACAGAACCTTTTTCATGCAGTGTCCTTATCGAGAATCACGGTCGCGAATGGCGACGGCTATTAATACGAGTGCCAGTGAAGTGCTATCTCTGGCGTGAAGCGGACAATACCGGGATTTTTTATTCCCGGACAATAACGATTATTCACTTTGATATTCCATTTCGTTCATACACGCGAAACAGACGTGTAGGAGCTGCCGCAGGCTGCGATCTTTTGCTTTTCAATAGGTTGAAACCGCTGGAGAGCAAAAGATCGCAGCCTGCGGCAGCTCCTACACGAGGCCGGCGTTTTTCAGTAACTGCTTCAGCGCCTGCTGATCGGAAGCGGTGCCATTTTCCAGGATTTGTTTGATCTGACTTTCGATCTGCACCAGCGTCTGTGGCAGGTTCAGGTGCTCCGGCAGAATTTCGTCGCCAGTGCTGACCAGCAGCGCAAAGTGAATGACGTTTTCCAGCTCACGGGTGTTGCCCGGCCAACTGTGGCGCTCCAACAGGTGCTGCGCCGCTTCGCTGATCAATGGCACCGGCAGATCCAGGCGCTGGCTGTAGATGCCGAGAAAATATTCCGCCAGCGACAGGATGTCGCCAATCCGCTCGCGCAGGGCCGGCAATTCCAGCTGCCCTTCGCTGAGGTAGTGGTAGAGCCGTTCATGAAATTTCCCCGCGTCTACCGCTTGCGCTAGGTCGATGCTGGTCGCCGCCACCAGCCGCACATCCACCGGGCTTGGCTGATGCGCGCCGACGCGGGTGACTTCGTGGTTTTCCAGGGCGGCGAGCAGTTTGATCTGGATCGGCAACGGCAGATCGCCGATCTCGTCCAGATACAACGTGCCGCCGTTGGCCGAACCGAACCAGCCGGCGCGACTGCTCGCCGAACCGGTGTAACTGCCGGCGGCATAGCCGAACAGCTCGGCATCGGCGTAGGTCGGGCTGATCGCGCCGCAATTGACTGAGACGAACAGACCGCTGCGATCACTGGCACGATGGATGTGGCGGGCGAGCAATTCTTTACCGGTGCCGGTCTCGCCACGAATCAATACCGAGATGGCACGCGGTGCCAGGTGTTCCAGTTCCTCGCGCAACTGGCGGGAACGGGGATCGACGAACACCAGCGCCTTGGCGCGAATGCTCAGGGGACTTTTTTCCGCATCGGGAAAGGTCAGCAACGGCTGACCGAATGTTTCGAAACTCATGGCAGACTCCCGCCCAGAACCGCCGGCAGACGGGGGCGTTCAGAAAAGAAAAAGGTTCAAGCGCGACGCCGGGCGTGATGTTCCAGGCGGTTCTGCAGGCGATACAGATAAGCGAAACCCTGCTCCCAGCGCTGATGCCCGGACTTGACGTTGATGTGCCCGGCCCCGGCAAGAATCCCCGCTTCGGCGCCCCAGTTGCGCGCCAGCTCCAGCGCGCGCGGCGCACTGACGGCGGCGTCGTTGTCGGAACCGACCACTTGGCTTGGGAACGGCAGCAGATCTGTCGGGATCGGCGCGAAATTGCGCAACGCAGGCGCGCAGGCCGGACGCTCGACATCGGCAGGTGCGACCAGCAGTGCACCGCGTACCTGACGCAGATATTGCAGCGGCGCGGTCGCGGCCCAGTGCGCAACTGTGATGCAACCGAGGCTGTGAGCGATCAGGATCACCGGCGTGCTGTCGGCGGCAATC
Organism: Pseudomonas sp. NPDC087803; assembly: GCF_044742995.1. Classification (NCBI taxonomy): domain Bacteria; kingdom Pseudomonadati; phylum Pseudomonadota; class Gammaproteobacteria; order Pseudomonadales; family Pseudomonadaceae; genus Pseudomonas; species Pseudomonas sp. NPDC087803. The sequence goes on along the minus strand of NZ_JBIUVO010000015.1, from coordinate 36,414 downwards.
GCCTCGGCGAGCGCTGCCACCCAGTCTTCCCGGCGCGGTGTCAGCCAGTCGGCCTGCTCCACCCGTGCGCTGTTGGGCAGGCTGTGCTGCCAGTGGGTTTGCCAATGATCTTCTGGCGATCCTTGCCAGCCCGGCACAATCAGGTAGCGGATTGATTCGTTGCGCATGGGGAGCTCTCCTGCGTCGTGTCTGTTCCTGATCGAGTATAGGGACGGGATTTATATTCGTTAAGGAATAAGAAGCTATTTATTAAGACCCAAAAGAAATATCAGTTGCCTTGTGTAGGAGCTGCCGAAGGCTGCGATCTTTTGATCTTGTTCTTAAAAGCAAAATCAAAATCAAAATCAAAAGATCGCAGCCTTCGGCAGCTCCTACAGGGATCGCGTGTGGGTTAAAACCGGGATAAAAAAGGGGCCGCACCCTGCCAAGGAGACGGCCCCGGAAAAACATAAATCCTGTTACCGCGCGGTGATCACCGACAACTTGGTAATCCCCGCCCGCTCGATCGAGGCCATGGCCCGCGCCACTTCGCCGTAGTTCACCCCGTCGTCGGCCTGCAATTGCACGCGCACTTCCGGGTCCTTGGCCTTGGCCGACTTGAGGTTGAATTCCAGCAGGTCCGGCTGGATTTCATCCTTGTTGATAAACAGTTTGCCGGCGCCGTCGATGCTCACCACCAGCGGATCTTTCTGCTCGACCGGTGCTACCGCCTCGGTCTTCGGCAGGTTGATCGGGATCGCGTTGGTCAGCAGCGGCGCGGTGACGATAAACACCACCAGCAGCACCAGCATCACGTCCACCAGCGGCGTCACGTTGATCTCGCTCAGCACCTCGTCGCTGTCTTGCGTGGAGAAGGCCATATCAGGACGCCTCCTTCACTTTTGCCGCGCTACCCGGTGCCGCTACCTTGTTTGCAGTCGGGTGGATCAGCACGCGGAAGGCACTCTTCTGCGCCAGGCTGTAGAAGTCGTGGGCGAAGTCATCCAGATCCGCCGCGGTCAGTTTCAGACGCCGCAAAAAGTAGTTGTAAACCAGCACCGCCGGCACCGCGACCGCGATCCCCACCCCGGTGGCAACCAGTGCCGCACCGATCGGACCGGCGACCGTTTCCAGGCTCGCCGAGCCTGCCGCGCTGATGCCTTTAAGCGCTTCCATGATTCCCCACACCGTGCCGAACAGACCAATGAACGGCGAGGTACTGCCAATACTCGCGACCACGGCCAGACCGGTTTCCAGCGAACGCCGTTCGCGCACGATCTGCTGACGCAAGGCCCGTTCGAGGCGATCCTGATGGTTGATCGCCTGGCTCAGGTCATTCGCCTGTGGCGCTTCGCCGACCTGGATCGCCGCGTAACCAGCCTGTGCTACTCGTGCCGCAGCGCCGGGTTGGGTTTCACTCAACTCGGCGGCGGAGTCGAGACTCGACGCCGCCCAGAAGCGTTTATGAAACTTGCGATCCTGCGCCTTCAGACGACCGAACTGCACAGCCTTGAGCAGCGCCAGTCCCCAGGTGGCAACGGAAAAAACCACCAGCAGCCAGATCACCGCGCTTTCGATGGATTCCAGTGGAGAGGCCAGTAACGTCATGATGTATTCCCTCGTGTGTGGGAGCCGAGCTTGCTCGCGATGGCGGTTCCAGACACACCGCGAGAATAAAGTCAGCTGATTACCAATTAATGAATCTTGAAATCGATGGGCACGCTGACCCAGCCGTCCTGGGCGACATCACCCTGCTTGGCCGGCACAAAGCTCCACTGCTTGACCGCGCTTAGCGCTGCATCGTCGAGTTGCTGCCGACCGCTGCTTTTCTGAATCTGGATCTCACCGGGCTTGCCGTTGGCCAATACATGCACCCTCAGCATCACCGTGCCTTCCCAGCCGCGACGCTGGGCCAGCGATGGATATTCCGGCGCCGGGTTCTTCAGGTACGCGGCGTTGGCCGAGGCCGGCGTCACCGGTGCGGGAGCCGGTGGCGCGGGCGGTGCCGGGGCGGCAACCGGAGCGGCCGGTTGTGGCGGTGCCGGAGGCTGCTCGACTGTTTTGGGTGCCGGTTTCGGCACCGGCTTGGCCACGGGTTTCGGCTTGGGCTTGGGAATCGGTTTAGGTGGCGGCGGCTTTACCGCCAGCTCGTCTTCAACCGGCGGCGGTGGCTCCACGACCGGTGCCGGTGGCGGCGGTTCGACCACCGGCGGCGCGGGTGGCGCCGGCCGCGAAAACTCGATGGTCATCGGTGGAATTTCCGGCGGCACGATCGGCAATGCCGGCGTCGGATGCTGGTTGATCCAGTAGATCACCGCACCGTGCACCAGCAGCGCCAGCACGCCGAGCAGAATGGTTTCACGGCGGCTCAGAATGCCCTTGGGCGCACGCTGCAAACGCAGTTGCCCCAGCGGCACACGATGGGGCCGGCCGAGATCGACCAATTCGCCACTCGGTGCCTGGCGCCACAGCACCTCCTGTGCACTGGCGGCGGTCTGGACATTGCCCATTGATTCACTCCCTGCGGTCTCTTTGCGAAGTACCCGACGGGTCGCCGCAAACATCCCCCGGGCGACAGGTCGTTGGGTGAATCATTGGAGCAATTGCTTATCTCCGAAAGTAACTTTTATCGATGTATTTAGAATTTTTATGAATATAAATTTTCACTGATCACTCCGAAGCCGCGCCCTGAAAGGCCTGGCGCCGAGGTGAAAATTTACAATGCTTTTCAAGCATGAAAAATATTCAGCGAAGGCATGCGAAAAGCCTTCAATCCGGGCTTTTTCAGGGCTCTTGTCGGACGAATTCAAGGCCCGTCAGTGCGACCTCACCGCTCAGATCGGCAGCGCTGCCCATCGCCCGCAGACGCGCATAGGACTGATCGGGCGAAAACAGCACCCACGCTTGCCCCATACCGTCGGACATGAACGTGCTGAACGTAATGGCGACCGGGCCCGTTGAAAAGCCATGCCGGAAATGAAAGTTGCCGAACGCGAGCGGGTAATCTCTCCCGGAGATGGACAACGTCCCGGAGAAACTGCCGGTGCGGTCATCGCCCTCGACGAGGGTCAAGGTTGTATCTGAAGGTTCATGACGATAAACGCCGTTGATCGTGGACATGTACAGCATCCTTGCTTGATGTTTGAGAGAGAAATCTGGCGCTGGCTGCGCCTCATGCATGGCGAACGAAGTCGCCCGGCAGGCTGCTGACCGCGCCGTCATAGGTAACGCGCACGCAGTGCCCGCGCAATTCATGGGTGCCGCGACTTGGCGAGAACAGGGTCAGGGCGAAATAACCGTGATCCTGATTATTGGCAATCAGCGTGACCACGGTTGGCGGCTGGTAGCCGTTAAGGCTGGCATAACGGCCATTGACGATGCCGTAGTTGATGCCTTGGTGATGCAACGTGCCGCCGAAGACCCCGGTGCGGTCATCGGAATCGACAATCGTCAGAGAGGGCCCATCGAGGGTGTTGGAATAAAGCGCGTTTTGCATATAAGCGTCCTGATCGAATGATTAAGTTCACCGCGAGCTTAGAATCAAACGCCGGCAAACGCTGTCATCCAGAGGAAGCATAACCAACATGAAAGTGACTTATTTCATGTAAGAAAAAAGCCGCCAGGCTTGAATAGCCTGGCGGCTTTTTCTGCAACATTGAATTACTGTTTAATAAACTCTCCAGCCAGACCCACAACATCACCATCAAAGTTGGTACGCGAACCCACCGCACGAACTTTTGAATAGTTGTGATCCGGCGAGAACAGCGTCCACGACTGATAGCCCGTGCCGTCATTCAGCGCCGCGAAAGTGATGATCGTAGGCTGCCCGGTGCTGTTCTGGAAATGGTAATGCCCGTAAGCGATGTCGTAATTCACGCCGTTTTGGCTGAACTTGCCGCTGAAGGTGCCGTTGGAGTCGTTGCCATCGGTAATCGTCAGTTTGGCGCCAGCGTTAGCGTTTACATAATTGCCATTAATGCTCGACATAACGAGATTTCCTTTATCGTTGGATAAGTGTCTTCCGATGAGAGCAAGTTTCCTCCTGGAAACTCACGACACTCAGGATGGTTGGCCATTCACTTATTGTCCACGCGACTTTTCAACGAAATTGCAATAAGCACCATTCATCTCTCACATAACTTATCGCCATTTATTCGAGCATTAATTCCTTTTCAACTATCGACTGGCACTGACTTGTCGCGCTGATGGTGTCGGCGCGACAACCGCAGTCTCGGAACGCGGGGTTCCGGCCGGCACCCAGTCATAACTCACAGGCAACGCGCGATAGACCCAGTTGCTGATTGCATCGCTACCCGGCGCCTTGCCCAGATACGGGCTGACGTATTCCCAGACGTTTTCACCGCTGGCGGTGACCTGGAAAAACCGCCCGTTCATGCCTTCGTCGATCAACGTATTACCGTTGGGCAAACGCCGCGCGCTGCTGATGAACGAACTGTAGAAGGCCCACCCCGGCTGCTTCGAATTCGCCGCGCTGTACTGCCAGACAATTTCATTTTTCAGCGGATCGATTTCCAGCACTCTCGAGCCGGAAATCAGCCCGAGGGTGACGTTCGGATACCCCGCCGAGCCTTGGTTGTCGAACACCAGCAGGTTGCCGGCGCCGGGCAGTCCCGCGGGTATGATGTGCGCGTCATGCTGACCGACGAACTGATCCACCGGACGCGGCAGTTTCTGCGCGGTTTTCGGGTTGATCAACGGCAGGTTCGGACCGAGGCGCCAGACCACTTTGCCGCTGTGCTTGTCGATGATCGCGATGAAGTTGGCGTTGCGCGAATCAAGCAACAGGTTGTCCGGATTGAAGCGTTTGTCCCCGGCATCGAACCACTTGTTCGGCCCGACCACGCTGAGGTTGTTGATGTGCAGGTAGTCTGGGTTGTCGCTGGCGCGTACCAGTTTCAGTTGCTCCGGGGTGAAGCCGAATTCGTTCAGGTGTTCCGAGGCCAGCCACTGCCATTTCACCTGCCCGTCGGGGCTGACTTCGTAGATCGCATCGTCGATCACCTCGGGCACTTTGAAGCCTTTGACCTGGTGCACCTTGTTCGCCAGCACCACGGTGTTGCCGTTGCTCAACCGGCGCTGATCATGATGCTGTTGCGCCGCGCCACCGGGCGCCTTGTCCCCCCACTGCCAGATCACTTTGCCGTTCCAGTCCAGTTCGCCGACGCTCTGATTGCCCAGCCCGTTGCCGGCAGAGCCAAGTTTGCCCGGATCCTTGTCACTCAGTTGCAGCAGCACATGCCCGCGCTCGCCGCCGACCAGTTGCGGGTCGATGATCGCCGAGGGGAAACCGGCCTGCGGCCAGGTTTTCACCTCGTTGCCGTTCATGTCGATCAGGTGCGTCTGCTTGTCGGCGCCACTGAAGATCACATACTGATTGAACGCCTTGTCCGGGTCGTAACGGGTAACGCCGGTCGGGTACACGCTGGGTGCGGCGAACACCGTGGTACTCAACGCCGCGCCGGATAACAACAGCGCTAAAGCGGTTTTGCCTGGCAACATGATGCAGCTCCTTGAATGACAGATCAGAAGTCGTAGCGACCGGTAACGCCGAGGGTGCGCGGCGTACCGAGCAGGCCTTCATAACCGCCGTTGCCGCCGGTCCACAGGGTCGTGTAGTAGGTTTTATCGAAGGCGTTTTTCAGCCACAGGGAAACGTCCCACTGGCCCTGATTGAAATCACCGCGCAGACCGGTGGACAGGTTGACCACCGCGTAGCTCGGGATCTGCCCGTAGTCGGAATCCTCGACCGTGCCCACCGCTTTCGAGCGGAACGCATAGCTGGCGGTGACGTAGGGTTCGAAGCCGTTGGCCAGGTTCCATTTGTATTCGCCGTTGGCGTTGCCGATCCATTTCGAAGCGCCGACCACCTGGTGGCCGCTGAGGTCGCAGGACGCTGGTGCGCCCGGTGCCTGGCTGACTTCTGGTGGGCATGGCGCATCTTTGTACGACAGGTAACTGACGTCGTTGTACGAGCCGTTGAAGTTCAGCGTCAGGCCGCGCAACGGGATCACCGTGCTTTCGAACTCGACGCCGCGCGAGCGCACGGAACCGGCGTTGGTCAGGTATTGCACACGGTTGACGTCGTCGTAGGCGTTGGTCTGGTAGGCGTTGACCTGGGTCCAGAACACGTTGGCGTTGAGCTGCAAACGCCGGTCCCACAGGGTGCTCTTGAAGCCGAGTTCGGCGTTGTTGGCGCGCTCGGTGCCGATCAGCAGCGAGTCGGCGCCAGCGGTCGGCGCCGAGCCCACCGCGAGGTTCACCCCACCGGATTTTTCACCGTGGGACAGGGTGGCGTAGCCGAGCAGGTCATCGGTGATGCGATAGCTGAGGTTGAGCAGTCCGGACGGGCTGGAGCTGTACTGATTGAGATCGCCAGAGTCGTAGGCGCCAGCACGTCCGCGTCGTGCCGTGGCCGCTGTGCCGGTGACCGTGGCGCCACCGACCGGAGCATCGCGAGTGACCCAGGCGTTTTTCTCTTCATAGGTACCACGCACCCCGGCGGTGAAGTCCAGGCGTTCGGTAAGGTGCCAGGTACCCTGGGCGAACAGGGCAAAACTGTCGGTCTTGATGTGGCCGTTACCGACGCTGCCGACGTTGGCCAGTGCACCGCGTGGCGTGCCGTTCCAGATGTCGGCCTGCGGGCCGTAATAGGCGAAGGATTTGTTGTCCAGATCCGAGCCGAAGTAGTACGCGCCGAGCACATAGTCGAAAAACTCGCCCTTAGGCGAGGCCAGGCGAAATTCCTGCGAGTACTGTTTGTCTTCCACCGAAACGCCAGCGTTGTAGGTCGCCGCGACGTTGAGACCATCGTCGTTGGCCGGGGTGAAATTCCAGAAGCGATAAGAGCTGATCGAGGTCAGGGTGAAGTCGCTCGGCAGCGTCCAGTTGGCCTCCACCGACGTGCCGCCCTGATGCACGGTGACGTGCTGGTCGTTGTCCAGATTGACCTTGCGGTGCGAGCCGTTGACCAGCGTCGCACCGGCGGCATTGGCCCGGGACTGGTAGAGGTTGACGCCGTTGATAGTCGGCCCGGTGTTGTACAGCACGCGGGTGCCGGCGCTGGAATCCTCTTCGTTGTAGTCGCCGATCCAGCGCACGTTGAAGTCTTCGTTGGGCTTGAACAGCAATTGCGCACGGAAGCCATCGCGCGAGCCACCGTTCAAATCATGGCCGTTGTATTCGTTCTTGATGTCGCCGTCGCTGCGAGTGCGATAGGCCGAAAAGCGCCCGGCCAGCTCATCGTTGAGCGGCCCGGAAATGGTGCCCTTGGTCTGGAAATAACCGTCCTCGCCGAACGAGGTTTCGATGCTGCGCTCCGGGGTGAAGGTCGGCGCGCGGGTGCTGATGTTGATCACCCCGGCGGTGGTGTTCTTGCCGAACAGCGTGCCCTGCGGCCCGCGCAGGACTTCGAGCTGTTCGATGTCCATCAGGTCGAACACCGCCATCCCCGGACGGCCCAGATACACGTTGTCGATGTACAGACCGACACTGCCCTCCAGACCGTCGCTGGCCGGGTTGTTGCCGAGGCCGCGAATCGACACGCTGGACTGGCGCGCATGCATGTAGGCGACGTTGACGCTCGGCACCAGTTGCTGCAAATCCTGAATCCGGTAAACGCGTTGGGTCTCCAGAGTCTGGCCGCTGACCACGCTCATCGGCGTCGGCACATCCTGCGAGCTTTCTTCGCGGCGGCGGGTGGTGACGGTCACGGTTTCCAGCTGCGAGCTGTTGGCCGCCGGTTTGCCGGCGGGGACTGGCGCCGGGGTGTCGGCGTCGGCGGCGTAGCTGTGAGTCCAGCTGGCACTCCCCGCCAGCAACAGGGCCAGAGGCAGGCGTTTGAGCCGTCGTGGCGTTAAGGGTGACGCAAGGTTCAACGGACTCATGGCGCGGCTCCTGGTCAAAAAACACACAGACATCTTCAGTGCTGCATATTCTTTTCAGTTATTTATTTATGGATTTACAAATATTTACTGCATAAGAGATTGCCTTTATAAGGAGTCGACCTAATGCATATCCAATGCATTTCCCGGATATTTTTTATGTGAAAAATGCATATCGACTTGCGCCAACTTCGACACTTCATCGCCCTCGCCGAACAACGCAGCTTCGTCGCCGGCGCGCAGGCGGTGAACCTGTCGCAGTCGGCGTTCAGCCGCAGCATTCAGGCGCTGGAGCACAGCGTCGGTTGTCAGTTGGTCGACCGTGGGCGCAAGGATCTGCCGCCGACCAAGCAGGGTCAGGTCCTGCTCGAACACGCGCGGCGACTGGTCAGCGGCGCGCAGCAGATGGCCAACGAGATCAGTCAGTTCAATGGGCTGGAGGCGGGCGAGCTGCGCTTCGGTTGCGGCCCGGCGCCGGCAGCCGGATTGATCCCGCGCGCGATCGGCACCTTCATCGGTCGCTATCCAAAAGCGCGGGTGCAGTTCCAGGTCGATGACTGGCAAAGCCTGAGCAAACGCCTGCTCAGTGAGGAGTTTGAATTCTTCGTCGCCGACACCCGACATTTCGAGGCCGACCCGGATTACCTGACTTACCGCCTGCGGCCACGCAAATGGCATTTCTGCTGCCGTGCCGGGCATCCGTTGGCGGCGTTTGAACGGGTCTCGGCCGACCAACTGATGAGTTATCCAATGGCGGTCAGCATTCGTCCGCCGAACCTGCGCAAGGTCATCGTCGACCTCAGCGGCCGTCCGGATTTCAGCCCCAATGTCGAATGCGAAAACAGCTCAAGTCTGCTCAGCGTGGTGCTGCGTTCGGATGCCATCGGGATTGTCGGGGCGTATTCCGATGCACTGCACCAGGCCAAGGGTGAGCTGGTGTGTTTGCGGATCGAGGGTCTGGCGGATGATCTGGAGGAGCTGTACACCCGCTACGGGATCGTCAGTCGGGCGGGGTATCGGTTGTCGCCGCTGGCCGAGGCGATGATTGAGCAGATCAAGGCGATTGATGCGGTGGATGAGGAGGTGTGTTCGCTGGAGAATTTTGCCGTCTGATATATCACTATCGCGAGCAGGCTCACTCCTACAATGGATCGCATTCCAATTGTAGGAGTGAGCCTGCTCGCGATAGCGTCAGCCCAGGCACCGATGCAACCACTGCATAAAACCCATTCCCCAAATGCACTTGCCGAACACCCCCGCCGAAAGCGACAACCCTTGCCTGTCTTTCTGACCGGTGAACCTCATGTCCAACCCGCAAAACTCCGTGCGCAACGTGCTGTACATCATGTGCGATCAACTGCGCCGCGATTACCTGTCCTGCTATGGCCATCCGCATCTGCACACGCCGAACATCGATCGCCTGGCCGCCGCCGGCGTGCGCTTCAGCCGTGCCTACACCCAGGGCACGATCTGCGGGCCGTCGCGAATGTCGGCCTATACCGGGCGCTACGTCAGCAGCCATCAGGTCGCATGGAACGCCGTGCCGCTGCCGCTGGAAGAACTGACGATCGGTGACTACCTGCGCCCCCACGGCATTCGCACCGCACTGGTCGGCAAGACCCACGCCACGGCCAACGTCGATGCCCTGCAGCGCCTGGCGATCAACCCGGACAGCGCACAGGCCGAGGTGCTCAACGAGGTCGGTTTCGAACCGTACTTTCGCCACGACGGGATTTTCCCCGACGACCCGGTGTTCGACGACAAACGCGAATCCGCGCCCTACACCCACTACCTGCGCGAGCAGGGTTTCGACGGGCGCAATCCCTGGCACGACTGGGCCAACGCCGCCGAAGGCGAGAACGGCGAAATCCTCAGCGGCTGGCAGATGCGGCATGCGCATTTGCCAGCGCGAATTCCCGAGCAGTTCTCAGAGACTGTCTACACTACAAATCGAGCCATCGACTTCATCACCGAGCAAGGTGACAAATCCTGGTGTTTGCACCTGTCCTACATCAAACCGCACTGGCCCTACATCGTACCGGCGCCATACCACGCTTTGTACAGTACGAAATCGATTCTCGAAGCGGTCCGCGCGACACCCTCCGAAGTCAGCCTGCACCCCGTATACACGGCGTTTCGTCAACACGAGGAAAGTCTCAACTTCTCCCGTGACTCAGTACGATTGAATGTAATCCCCACCTACATGGGCCTGATCAAGCAAGTGGATGATCAACTCGGGCGGCTGTTCGATTTTCTGCAGAGCAACGGGCGTTGGGATGACACGTTGATCGTGTTCACCAGCGATCACGGCGACTTTCTCGGCGACCACTGGTTGGGCGAAAAGGAGTTTTTGCTCGAGCAAGCGGTGGGCGTGCCATTGATCGTGCGCGACCCACGCGCCGCAGCAGATATCACTCGGGGCACGGTGGATGAGCGGCTGGCGGAAACCATTGATGCATTGCCGACGTTTCTGCAGGCACTGGGCTTGCCCGGCGCCGAGCATCGGCTGGAAGGACGCTCGCTGATCCCGCTGCTGCACGGCGAAAATCCCGACTGGCGTCGCTACGCGATCAGCGAATACGACTACGCCTTCCAGGCCCCGGCACGCGAGCGACTTGGCCAACCGATCGACCGTTGCCGCATGACCATGGTGCGCAGCGAGCGCTGGAAATACCTGGCGTACGACGGCTTCCGGCCGCAGTTGTTTGATCTGCTGAGTGATCCACAGGAGCTGCGCGACCTGGGTGATGATCCTGATTACGCGGCGGTGCGCGAGGAGCATGCGGGGTATCTGTTCGAGTGGGTGCGCGGCTTGAAGCGGCGGACCACGATCAGTCATCAGGAGATTGATCTGCGTGGGCAGCGGTTTCGCTATGGCGAGCCGGAGACCGAGAAAGTCGTGCAGATTGGCGTTTGGTGAAATAAAAGCTTCGCGAGCAGGCTCGCTCCCACAGGGTTCTGTGTCGTTCACATCCATTGTGTTCAACACACTTCCACTGTGGGAGCGGGCTTGCTCGCGAAAGGGCCCGATCAGACGCCGACGAGCTCGGCACCTTTAATCGTCTGACTACGCTGCCCCGAAGTCCCAACCGGCACTTCCCCCTTGAGCGTCACCCGCCGCACGATGCGATCCTGAGTGCCGTAATCATCAATCGCGTAATGCTGAGTCGAACGGTTGTCCCAGATCGCCACATCACCGGCCTTCCAGCGCCAGCGCACGGTGTTTTCCTGACGGATCACATGGCTTTGCAACAGGCCGAACAAATGTGCCGAATCGGCCTGCGAATAACCCTTGATGCGTTTGACGAAGTGCCCCAACAGCAGACTTTTCTCGCCGCTGATCGGGTGCACACGCACCACCGGATGCTCGGTCTCGTAGACCGTCGAGGTGAAGATCTTGCGATAGCGCTCCAACTTCTCCGCCGACACGTCCGGCTTGGCCCCGGCGTAGTCGTATTCGTTGCTGTGCACGGCGACCAGTTTGTCCGCCAGCTCACGCAGCTCGCTCGGCAGTTCGTTGTACGCAGTCGCCGTGTTGGCCCACAGGGTGTCGCCACCAAAGGCCGGGGCCACCACCGAGCGCAGGATCGAGGCTTTCGGGTAGGCGTCGACGAAGGTCACGTCGGTGTGCCAGGAGTTGGCGCGCTGGCCCTCGGCCCCGTCCAGTTCCAGCAGATAACGCGTGCCCTCACGCACCGGCACGGTCGGATGCGCCACTGGTTCGCCGAGCAGATGGGCGAAGGCTTCCTGGCGCTGATCGTCGAGCTGGGTCTGCTCGCGGAAGAACACCACCTTGTACTGGATCAGCGCCTGCTGGATGGCTTCGACCGTGGCGGCGTCCAGTTCACCGGACAGGTGCACGCCACGGATCTCGGCGCCGATACGGCCGGCCACCGGATGGATTTCCAGCGCGTGGACAGCGGGTTTTACAGCGAGTGCGGCATTGCTCATGGGTAGACCCTCATCGACTGCTTGCGGTTGGACGGCAGCGAAACATCGCTCTATCTATATTCCATTTACATCTAATAGATATTCACATGCTTCGTTGACGGAATAAGAGCTTGCATTTAAAACCTCAAGCAACCCTCGTCGCAAATGCCTTCGAGCTATTTTTAGGATGCCGGAAAAGCATATGGATCTTCGCCAGTTGCGCTACTTCATCGCCCTCAACGAACACCGCAGTTTTGTCCGTGCGGCGGACGCCATGGGCATCACTCAACCGGCGTTCAGCCGCAGCATTCAAGGGCTGGAGCAAGAGTTCGGCTGTGTGCTGGTGGATCGCGGCAACAAGGATCTGCGTCCGACGCCTGAAGGCCAGGTGGTGCTGCAACACGCCCTGACCCTGGTGCAAGGCGCGGCGCTGCTGAGCGCCGAAGTGACGCAGATGACCAAGCTCGATGCCGGTGAACTGCACTTCGGTTGCGGCCCGGCCCCGGCGGTGAAACTGGTGCCGGATGCGGTGGCGCAATTCATCAACGCGCACCCGAAAGTGCGCACCTGTTTTCAGGTGGATAACTGGGAAAAACTCAGCCGCGCACTGAGCCGCGAAGAGATCGAATTCTTCATCGCCGACATCCGCCACTTCGAAGCCGATCCGAACTTCCAGACCCAGGCCCTGACGCCTAAGCGCGGGGTGTTTTTCTGCCGGCCCGGGCATCCGCTGCTGGCCAAGGAAAGCCTGTCGACCAACGACATGTTCGATTACCCGCTGGCGACCACACTGATCCCGCCGGGCATTCGCAAACTGCTGGCGAACCTCAGTGGACGCATCGATTTTTCGCCGACCATCGAGACCGAGCATTTCCCGGCGCTGGTGAAAGTGGTGCTGCAATCCAATGCCATCGGCATCGGCACGGAAGAGGCGTTTTACGAGGACATTGCCCAGGGTTCGCTGGCGCTGCTGCATTGGCGCAATCTGCCGCAGAATCTGGAGAGCATGAATGCACGCTGCGGGATTGTCAGTCGTACCGGGTTTCGCTTGTCACCGGCAGCCAGAGCGATGATCGAGACGTTGGTGGCGGTGGATAAGCAGACAATCAGCGTGGCCGTTTGAAGATCAAAAGATCGCAGCCTTCGGCAGCTCCTACATGGGAATGGGTTCTCCTGTAGGAGCTGCCGAAGGCTGCGATCTTTTGCTTTTACAGCTTGGCCGCCGCCAGTTCAGGCGCCACCCAATCGCTGACCTTGAACGGCTTGCGAATCAGCTTCTGCTGCGCCGCCAGGTCCACCGAGTCCTGCAATTTGCCGAGGAATACCGGGTCGAGCGTCGACGGGAATACCTCGCTCAATTTCTGATCCTTCAAATCCTCGGTCAGAATCACCGGTGGATAACTCGCCAGACCCGACACCAGTTGTACATAAGCGGCCTTGTTGCTGTCCTGAGTCAACCATTCCACGGCCTGCTGCTGCGCCTTGAGCAGTTTCGCCACCACCTCCGGATGACCGTCGACAAATTTGCCCGTTCCGACCAACACCGACTGCACGCTGCCGGCACCGCCCAGATCCTTGGTGTTCAGCGGCAATTCGGCCAGACCCTTGCTCTGCAAAGCGGCCAGACCTGAGCTGCCCCACGACGCATCAATCTGCTTGGCCGCCAGCGCGGCGGTGGCCCCGCTGAAATCGAGATTGATCACTTTCAGATCCTTCTCGCTCAAGCCCTGACTGGCCAGTGCCGCGTCAAACGACAACTGCGTGGCGGTGCCACGGAAGATCGCCACGCGCTTGCCTTTCAGATCCTGCAGGGTCTTGATCCCGGAGCCCGGCACCACGCCCAGATATTGCTTCACCCCACGCGCAGTGGCGCTGAGTAGCCGCGTGTCGAGGCCATTGGACTTGCCGATGATCGCCGCCAGGTCGCCCAGATACGCCAGGTCAATCTGACCGTTGGCAAATGCCTCGTTGATCACCGGCCCGGCACCCTTGAAGAAGCTCCATTGAATCTTGATGCCCTGATCGGCGAAGGCTTTTTCGAAGATCTGCCGATCACGCAGCACGTCCACCACGCCGCCGCCGCTGTGCTGGGTGCCGGCGCTCAGGTCGGGCACGGCGATCCTGATTTCCTTGAGTTCGTCGGCCTGCGCGGTAAACGCCAGCAGACCCGCCAGTGCCGGGATGGCAAACAGACTGAAGACTCGTTTGAAGGGAAGGTTCATGGGTGCGGCTCCTTGATCACGACAGGCGTTGAGGAGCCGAAAGTAGGCCGAAGCATGACCTTCGCTTAAATACTATAAATGCACATTTTTATAGCTTTTGACGCTAAGCAAGCAACGACGCGGGTTGCAGCGGCGTATGCATTAACAGCATCGAAAATATTCTTCGAATGCATTGGATGCGCGATGCGCTGGAAGCCTTAAATGGCGCTGCTTATCTCCAAATTCAAGATTTTAAATATCTCTTATAACAATTTGTTTTTAGCTAATGCCGCTAGAGATCGCAGCCTTCGGCAGCTCCTACAGGAGCGAATTTACGGACACGCCCCCCTGTAGGAGCTGCCGAAGGCTGCGATCTTTTGATCTTGCTCCCGATCCAACCCGACAACGGAGGTCACCCATGGCCCGTGATTCCCTGCTCAGCCTGCCGCTGCCCGCGCCGCCTCTGAAAAGTCGGCGAGCGTGGCCAAGCCTCAACCAGCGTCTGTTGCCATGGCTGCTGCCGATCAGCCTGTTCGCCTTGTGGTGGCTGGCCGCACGCAATCAATGGATGAGCGAGCAGATCCTGCCAGCACCATCGCTGGTGTGGAGCAGCGCCGTCGAGTTGTCCCAAGGCGAACTGTGGAGTCATTTGTGGATCAGCCTGCAACGCCTGCTCTGGGGCTTGCTGGCAGGTATCTCCGCCGGCGCGGTGCTGGGTGCTGCGCTGGGCTTCAGCCGGCGTCTCGAACGCCTGGTCTTCCCGACATTTGCCGGTCTGGCACAAGTGCCAACGCTGGCGTGGATTCCGTTGTTCATGGTGTTTTTCGGCATCGGCGAAGTGCTGAAACTGGTGGTGCTGATCAAGGCCATCGTGGTGCCGGTGACCCTGCACACCTTGGTCGGCGTTCGTGATGCGCAACCGAAACTGCGCGAAGCCGCGGCCGTATTACGCCTGCCGTCGTACCTGCTGATCCGCCGACTGGTGCTGCCCGCCGCACTGCCGGCGTTCATGGCCGGCGTGCGCCTGGCGCTGGCCGCTGGCTGGACTTCATTGCTGGCGGTGGAGCTGTTGGCGTCCAGCGAAGGCATCGGTTACCTGATGGTCTGGGCACGGCAACTGTTCATGCTCGACATCGTGTTCGTGTGCATCGTGGTCATCGGCGTGCTCGGCGTGGTGATGGATCGCGGTATCGGTTTTCTCGACCGCAAACTGGTGCACTGGCCGCACCCGGCGACTGCGGAAATCCGCCGTGGCCCGCGTTATGAAGGCTGGCAGCGGTTGCAACCGTGGCTGCTGCCGCTGGGCCTGATCGGCTTGTGGCAGGTGGCGAGCGATCAGCAGTGGGTCGACGCGAACATTCTGGTCAGCCCGCTGGCGGTGCTGGACACGACCAAGAACGGTCTGCTCGACGGCACGCTGATCAGCGGCATGGCCTTGAGCCTCGGTCGCACCCTGGGCGGGTTGCTGTTGGGTGGCGGCCTCGGTTTTGCCCTCGGTCTGCTGTTGGGCCTGTCGCGTACCAGCGAACGGCTGCTCGGCCCGACCCTCGCCGCCGTCCGCCAGATCGCGATTTTCGCCTGGGTGCCGCTGCTCACCGCGTGGTTCGGTTTGGGTGAATTGGCGAAGTGGGTGTTTGTCGCTCTTGCTGCGTTTTTTCCGCTGTTCATCGCCACCCAGCGCAGCGTCGCCAACCTTTCGCCACAACTCAACGAAGCCGCGCAGGTGCTGCGCCTGAGCCTCGGTCAGCGCCTGCGCCGACTGGTGCTGCCGGGGGCGGCGCCAGGGATTTTCGCCGGGCTGCGCCTGAGCCTGATCTACGCCTGGCTCGGCACCATCGGCGCCGAATATTTCATGCCGTCCAACGGCGGCATCGGCAGCCAGATGATCGGCGCCCAACAACTGCTGCGCATGGACCTGATCATGGCCGGGATGCTGCTGGTCGGCCTCACCGGCGCCCTGCTCAACCTCATCGGCCAACGCCTGGAAATTCGCGCCACTCGCTGGAGACACGCATGAACGCACCGATTGTCAGCTTCACCCACGTAGGCAAATCCTTCGACGTCGACGGCTTCGAACTGGAGGCGATTCGCGAATTCAACCTCGACATCGCCGAGGGTGAATTTGTCGCCATCGTCGGGTCCAGCGGCTGTGGCAAATCCACCTTGCTGCGCTTGCTGGTGGGTCTGGATACGCAGTTTCGCGGGCAGATCAGCGTCGATGGCAAAGCCGTCAGTGGCATCGGCGGCGAGCGTGGCATCGTGTTTCAGGAGCACCGGCTGTTCCCGTGGCTGACCGTGGCCGACAACATCGGCCTCGGCCTGGTCAACGAGCCGCTGAGCACCGCCGAAAAGCAGCAACGCATCAACGACTTCATCGACCTGGTCGGCCTGCGCGATTTCACCCGCGCCTATCCGCACCAGCTCTCCGGCGGCATGGCCCAGCGCGTGGCGATTGCTCGCGGACTGGTCGCCAGCCCACGGATTCTGTTGCTCGACGAACCCTTCGGCGCCCTCGATGCGCTGACCCGCCAGCAGATGCAGGACGAGCTACTGGCGATCCGCGACCGGGCAAAAATCACCACGATCCTCGTCACCCACGACGTCGAAGAAGCGATTTTTCTCGCCGACCGCGTGGTGGTGATGGAGCCGCGTCCGGGACGGATCAAGCAGGTGGTCGATATTGCCCTGCCGCATCCGCGCCAGCGCAGCAGTTTCGACTTCCATCAGTTGCGTGAGGAGTTGCTGCACGAACTGACCAGTGACGACCATTACCAACCGAGCCTGCCGGCCCAGATCCGCGATCTGCCGCTGTCGTTCATTGCCTGCTGAGAGGAGTTTTTCGATGCCGCAACGCCCCAACTTTCTGGTGATTCTGGCCGACGATCTCGGCTTCTCCGACATCGGCGCGTTCGGCGGCGAAATCGCCACGCCGAACCTCGATGCGCTGGCCAATAACGGCCTGCGCCTGACCGATTTCCATACCGCGCCGACCTGCTCGCCAACCCGCTCGATGCTGCTGACCGGCACCGACCACCACATCGCCGGCATCGGCACCATGGCCGAAGCGCTGACCCCGGAGTTGATCGGCAAACCGGGTTACGAAGGCTATCTCAACGACCGCGTGGTCGCTCTGCCCGAGCTGCTGCGCGAGGCCGGTTATCAAACCTTGATGAGCGGTAAATGGCACCTCGGCCTGACCGCTGAACTGGCGCCGCAGGCTCGCGGCTTCGAGCGCTCGTTCTCGCTGCTGCCGGGCGCGGCCAACCACTATGGTTTCGAGCCGACCTACGACGAACACACCCCGGGCCTGCTGAAATCGACCCCGGCGCTGTACATCGAAGACGACACCTTTGTCGACGAATTGCCCAAGGATTTCTATTCCTCGGATGCCTTCGGCGACAAGCTGTTGCAGTACCTGAAGGAGCGCGATCAGAGCCGGCCATTCTTCGCTTATCTGCCTTTCTCCGCACCGCACTGGCCGTTGCAGGCACCGGCCGAGGTGGTCGAAAAATACCGTGGCCGCTACGACGCCGGCCCCGAAGTCTTGCGTCTGGAGCGCCTGGAAAAACTCAAGGCGCTGGGGCTGATCGAGTCGGACGTCGAGCCGCATCCGCTGATTCAACTGAATGCGCAATGGGACGCGCTGAGTGATGAGCAACGGCAGATTTCCGCACGGGCCATGGAGGTCTACGCGGCCATGGTCGAGCGTATGGACTGGAACATCGGCCGCGTGGTTGATTACCTGCGCCAGCAGGGCCAACTCGATAACACCTTCATCCTGTTCATGTCCGACAACGGTGCCGAGGGCGCACTGCTGGAGGCGTTTCCCAAGTTCGGCCCGGAACTGCTGACCTACCTCAATCAGCATTACGACAACAGCCTCGACAACATTGGCCGCGCCAATTCCTACGTCTGGTACGGGCCGAGCTGGGCGCAAGTGGCGACCGCGCCGTCACGGCTGTTCAAGGCGTTCACCACCGAGGGCGGGATTCGCGTACCGGCGCTGCTGCACTATCCGCAATTGCCGATCAAAGGGCAGATCAGCCATGGCTTCGGCACGGTGATGGACATCACCCCGACCATTCTCGATCTGGCCGGCGTGCGTCATCCCGGCAAGCAATGGCACGGCAAACCGGTGGCGCCGCTACGCGGCAAATCATGGCTGGGCTTTTTGTCCGGCGAGACGGCGCAAGTGCACGACGAGCACACCGTCACCGGTTGGGAATTGTTTGGCCGCCGAGCGATCCGCCAAGGGTCGTGGAAAGCGGTGTGGATCCCTGGGCCGGTAGGGCCGGCGACCTGGCAGCTTTATGATCTGAGCAGCGATCCGGGGGAGATTCATGATCTGGCGGCGAGTCAGCCGGACAAGCTCAGCACCTTGATCGGGCATTGGCAGCAGTATGTGGAAGAGACCGGGGTGATTCTCAGTGCTTCGCCGTTTCAGCCGGATTGAGGTTGCCTGATCCGGCGCCTTCGCGAGCAAGCCCGCTCCCACTGTTGGAATGCGTTCCCCTGTGGGAGCGGGCTTGCTCGCGAAGAGGCCCGCAAATTCACCATCAAGCCTGAGCCGTACGCGCCTCCTCCGCTACCACTTCATCCCGACGAACAAACCGGTTCGCCCGCCCAAACGTGCCGAAATCATTGAAGCGCACGCCCATCTCGCGCATCACCTTATGCGCCACCGGCACGGTCATCTGCCGGATGTAAAACGGTTCCTTCACCACAAAATGATGAATCCCGTGGCTGCTGCCGAAGTTGAAGCAGAACGCCTGCAGCGGCCACAGCCACCACGGGTTCAACACCTGGCATTGCTGCAGCACATTTCCCGCCTCGATGTCGCCGTAGTAATGCATGTTCGAGCTGATGAAGTGCAGGCAAAAGGTGCGCAGCACGTTCGGGCCGATGATCACTACCGCCGCGATGTCGATCACCTGCATCACCGACAGCATGGTCGCCGACCATTCAATCGGTGAACCCATAAGGTAGGCGATGCCATTCGCCGCATGAAAACCGAGGAACACGTACCACGCGCCCCAATGCACCAGCGCCAGCGGCGCGTAGACCTTCAGGGTGCGCTTGATGATGCTGAATTTGTGCGCCCAGGTCTTGGCCCGCAGCATGCGGATGAACGCCGACATCACGTTGTCGCCGACCATCAGCAAGCGCGCAAAACCCCATGGCTCGCCGTTGGTGATCGCCCGCTCCTCCATGTCGGTTTCGGTGCCGGAGACCTTGTGATGATTGAGGTGCAGGTGGCGACGAATCCACGGGTTGATCGTGCTCGGCCGCGCCAGCCACACCAGGCCCATCATCAGGTTGTGCGGCACCCGTTGTTTGCGGAAATACATGCTGTGGATCAGGTCGTGTTCCAGCTCATGGGTCAAGGAGGCGAAAAACGCATTCAGCAGCAGGCACACCCACCACGCCATATGACCGGTGATGTACAGCGCTGCCGAGCCGATCATCCCGGCCAGGGCGAAGGCCAGAATGCCGGCGCCGAGGGCATCCTGATGCTGCAGAATCGGGTAGCGCTCACGCAGTTCGACGCCCTTGGCCAGCACTACTTCGCGAATATGTGCTGATCGCTGGGCGGCATTGTGTCGCTGGGGACTTGCAGAAGTACGGTCCATGCTTCCATCCTCTGGTCATTGATGTTCGCATCCTGCCTTGCGAAAGCTCCATTGATGGTAGCCGTGAACGCCAACCTGTTGACCGGAAGCGCCAATCAGCATGAAGGAACCGACCTCGCTCGCCAGTTGGACCCGTGCCTTGCGCAAGCAACTCGATGCGCTGGGGCTGGACAGTCTCGGCCTGTGCCAACAGGCCGGGCTCGACCCGCAGTTGATGGACGACCCGAACGCGCGTTATCCGTTGTCCGGCACCACGCGCCTGTGGCAACTGGCGGTGCAGTTCAGCGGGGATCCGGCGATCGGCCTGCGGGTGTCGCGGTTCGTCAGCCCGACTACGTTCCACGCGCTCGGTTACGCGCTGGTGGCCAGCGGCAGCCTGCGCGAAGTGTTCGAGCGCATCGTGCGTTATCACCCGGTGGTCAGCGATGCGCTGGAACTGGAGCTGAGCCGCAGCGATGACCGCTACCTGTTCCGTCTGAAAATTCCGTCAGGCAATCCCGCACCGGCCTTCGAAGCCATCGACGCGTTTGCCGCGATCTACGTGCGCACCTGCCGCAATCGCCTCGGGCGCGACTACGCGCCGCTGGCGGTGTACCTGCGCCGCCCGGAACCGTCCGATGCGCATCAGTGGCACAAGGTGTTTCGCGCCCCGGTGCATTTCTCCTGCGCCGAAGATCGCCTGGAGTTCGCCCTCACCGACTTCGACAGCCACCTCGACGACGCCAATCCGGAATTGGCCGAACACAACGAAGCGGTGCTCAAGCGCACCCTGGCCCAGCTCAAACCGCTGACCTGGGAACGCAAGGTGCGCGACGCCATCGAAGAACAACTGCCCGAAGGCGAACCCAGCGCCGAGCGCATTGCCCAGGCCTTGCACCTGAGCCTGCGCAGCCTGCAACGGCACTTGGCGGATGAAGGCTGTCGCTTCGACACGCTGCTCAACGAGAGCCGCGAGAATCTGGCGCTGCTGCACCTGCGCGATCCGCAGTGTTCGTTGAGTGAAGTCAGTTATCTGCTGGGGTTTGCCGACACCAGCAGTTTCAGCCGCGCATTCAAGCGCTGGACGGGAATGACGCCGGGGCAGTTTCGCGATCAGTTGCGTTGATTGATCCGGAATTGGTGCTGAAGCAACTGGCCTCTTCGCGAGCAAGCCCGATCCCACAGTGTCCGTGTCGTACACAAAACTCATGTACACCCGATAAACCTGTGGGAGCGGGCTTGCCCGCGAAGGCGCCAGTCAGATCACCTCAAAACCCAGCTCAAACACAGTCCCAGTGACATCACTGCTCACCCGCACCCGCCCGCCATGCAACTGCATGATCGACTGCACAATCGCCAGCCCCAACCCACCGGAATCCCCAGGCTGCGCCCGTGAAGGGTCGACGCGATAGAAGCGGTCGAACAGTTTGCCCAGATGTTCCGGCGCGATCATCGGGCCGTGGTTGTGTACCTGTAACCAGCACACGCCCGATTCATCGCGGCGGCGCAGGCTGATCGGCGTGCCTGCATCGGCGTGGCGCACCGCGTTGGCCAGCAGATTACCGAGGGCGCGCTGCAGCAGTTGCTGGTCGGCCAATAGTTCGCCGTGCAGGCGGTTTTCCAGGCGCAACTGGCGATCATCGGCGAGGGCTTCGAAGTAATCGCACAACTCGCTGCCGACGCTGTGCAGCTCCAGCGTGCGCAAGTCCAGCGCCCGTTCCGCCTGTTCGGCGCGGGCGAGGAACATCAGGTTCTCGGCCATGCGCTTGAGGCGTTCGAACTCTTCCATGTTCGACGCCAGCAGCTCCTGATACTCCACCGTGCTGCGCGGGTGATTCAGCGCCTGGCCGTTGCTGGCGAGCAAGGTGTGCAAGGGGGTGCGGATCTCATGCGCGAGGTCGGCAGAAAACTGCGACAGCCGCTGCACGCTGTCGTCCAGCCGCGCGAGCATGCCGTTGAGCGCCTGCACCGGTTCGAGCAGTTCGGCGGGGGTGCCGCTGGCGGGCAGACGCTGGTGGAGACTGCGCAGATCAATCCCGCGCACCGCTGCGCTCAACTGGCGCAACGGTTGCAGACCACGGCGCAGCAGCACCAGCCCCAGCGCGAACGCCAGCAGCGCGCCCAGCCCGACGGCCAGGTACAGGCGCAAGCGATAACTGGCGAGCATCTGTTCCCGTTCAGTGAGCACTTTGCCGGCGATCACGGTGAGCGGTTCGCCGTTCGGCCCTTGAGCGTCGCCGGACAACAGCGCCAGCTCGGCACCGTCCGGTGCTTGCCAGGTCAGCACATCGCGGCGCTGTGGCGTTTGCTCGCGCGCGATTGCGTTCAATGGCGGCAGCTCGCGCTGGCGCGGGTTGATCGCGATCACGTTCGAGCCATCGGCCCGCCGCACCAGCAACAGGCTTTCGAGGTTGCCGAGCATGTTCTGGTATAGCCGTGGCCGCGCCTGCAAAGCGCCGAGGCTGTCACTGTCGGCGAGCAGGGCACGTACCTGTTCGAGGCGGCCGAGCAACGCCAGATCATCGCGAGAGGCGATCTCCGAGTCGAGTGAGCGGTAGAGAAACACACCGATCGCGCTCAACACCAACGCACAGACCACGGCGAACGCCAGCGCCAGACGCCAGGCGATCGACCTAGCGCGCATCGTCGGGCGCTTCCAGTTGATAGCCGACCCCACGCACGGTGTGGATCAGTTTCGGCATGTACGGGTCATCGACCTTGGCCCGCAAGCGGCGCACCGCGACTTCGACCATGTTGGTGTCGCTGTCGAAATTCAGGTTCCACACCTGCGAGGCGATCAGCGTGCGTGACAACACTTCGCCCTGACGGCTGGCGAGCAATTGCAGCAGGGCGAATTCCTTGTTGGTCAGGGCAATGCGCTGGCCGCCGCGACTGACCCGACGCCGTAGCACGTCGATTTCCAGGTCGGCGATGCTGTACGACTCGGCCTCGCGCAGCGGTCCGCGTCGCAGCAGCGTGCGCACCCGCGCGAGCAGTTCGGCGAAGGCGAAGGGTTTGAGCAAGTAATCATCGGCGCCCAGTTCGAGGCCGCGCACGCGGTCTTCGATGGCGTCCTTGGCGGTCAGGAACAACACCGGGGTGGCGCCGCGCTGGCGGATCAGTTGCAGCAGTTGCCAGCCGTTGAGGCCCGGCAGCATCACGTCGAGGATGATCAGGTCGTAGGCCTGCTGCTCGATGAAATAGCGCCCATCGAGGCCATTGAGCGCCACGTCCACGGCAAAACCCGACTCGCCCAGGCCCTTGGCAAGGAAATTCGCGGTTTTGGCTTCATCTTCTACGACCAGCAAACGCATGGCACACCTCGATTGATCAGGCCCACAGGCTAGGCGCCTTCGGCGGCGTTGCCCATTACAAACTTGTAATCCGACTGACGGGGTTCTGACGAAGAGCGGCGGCTAAGGTGATGTCCTTCGCTTTTGGAGCCTGTCCATGACCGTCAAATACCTTGCAGCCAGCCTCGCCCTCGCCCTCGGCCTCAGCGCCAGCGTTCTCGCCGCCCCTGAACTGCCGCGCCACGCTGACCTGGATCTGAAAACCGCACGCCTGCTGGCCGACACGGCGCTGAGCAATTGCACCGCCACGGTGTCGGTGCTCGACCGTGGCGGCAACTTGCTGGTGACCCTGCGCGGCGACGGCATCGGCCCGCACAACACCGCTGCCAGCCAGCGTAAGGCGTACACCGCGCTGTCGACGAAAACCCCGACCCGGCTGTTCGCCGAGCGCGCCCGCAGCAACCCGGAAACCGCCAATCTCAACACCCTCGATGAGCTGCTGTTGCTCGGCGGCGGGATTCCGTTGTTCGCCGCTGATGAACTGGTCGGCGCCATGGGTGTGGCCGGATCCGGTGGCGGCGAGCAGGACGAAAACTGTGCAATCAAAGCCGCCGAAAAGGCCGGCCTGACCCTGACCCGCTCCCAATAAGGAGACTGACCATGACCACCCTGCGCATGACCTTCGCCGCACTCGGCCTGAGTGCCTTCTCCAGCCTGGCGCTGGCCGCCGGCAACCCGCTGAGCGTGCACGTGCTCAACCTGGAAAACGGCCTGCCCTCGCCGGGCGTCAACGTGACCCTGGAAAAACACGTCGGCCAGAACTGGCAGCCACTGGCCCAAGGCACCACCAACGAACAGGGGCGCATCGCCGAACTGTTCCCGGCCAAACAGCCTTTCGAGGCGGGCGAATACCGGGTGGTGTTCAAGACCGGCGAGTATTTCGAGAAGAACAAGCGCGAGACGTTTTTCCCGGAGATTCCGGTGATTTTCCAAGTGAAGCAGACTGACCAGCACTACCACATCCCGCTGCTGCTCAGCCCTTATGGGTTCTCGACCTATCGCGGCTCCTGACTACCGCACAAATACCCTGTAGGAATGAGCTCTGTGGTGAGGGGATTTATCCCCGACCGACTGCGCAGCAGTCGCCGAACCTCATCACAGGTTTGGGGGCGGCTGCGCCACCCATCGGGGATAAATCCCCTCACCACAGAGGCCCACTCCAGCAATGGATCGGTGTGAAGTTTTAGGGCGTGGCGAGGGCCCGCAATCGCTCGGCATCGAGAATCTCGATCTCGCCGTACCCCAAGCCGATAATCCCCTGCCCCTGCAGATCCTTGAGGATCTGGTTGGTGGTCTGCCGTGACAACGACAGCATCGACGCCAACTGTTCCTGCGGCAGTTGCAGGACACGGCGTGGCGCATCAATTTCACCGTAGCCCTCGGCGATCATCAGCAAGCGATGGGCCAGACGCGCCGGGGCCGGCAACAGGCTCAACTGTTCGAGATTGATAAAGGTCAGGCGCAGCTTGTGGCTCATCAGCAGCGCCAGATGCCGCCAGTACACCGGCTGCTCGTCGAGGATTTTCAGCAGCGTGGCCTGCGGGATATTCAGCAGGGTGCACGGCCCGACCGCATAAGCATCGTGAGTGCGTGGCTGGCCGTCGAACAGGCAAATTTCGCCGAACCAGTGCGGCGCTTCGACCAGGCTCAGCAACGCCTCCTTGCCCTGCTCGCTCACCGCGCCGATCCGGATCGCGCCGTCGAGCACCGCGTACAAGCCGCACGGCGCATCACCGCGCTGGAACAGGCGCTGCCCCGCCGTCAGCCGCCGCTCGCGGGCCGCCGCCAGCAGACTATCCTGAAAGGATGCCGGCAGATGACTGAACCATTGCCCGGTCAACAGCCGTGAACGCTTATCCATGAACACTCCCAATTGTCGCCTGCCTGACAGAGCGAACGCCGAACCCGGGGCATGCTGCTCTCACCCTACAGGAGGAACAACAATGAAAAGCCTCGTCGACCATCTCAGTCAATACGCCGCCTACCACCGCGACCCGCGCAACATCGCCAGCCACTTTATCGGTATTCCGCTGATCGTGGTGGCGGTGGCGGTGTTGTTGTCGCGACCAGAGTGGTCGCTGGGTGGCTTGTGGCTATCGCCGGCGGTGCTGCTGGCACTGGCCTCGGCGTGGTTCTATCTGCGTCTGGAAGTGAAGCTCGGCGTGCTGATGACGGTGCTGATGGGCCTGTCAGTCTGGGCCGGGCATGCGCTGGCGCAGCAGAGCACCATGGTCTGGCTGAGCAGCGGGCTGGCGATGTTCGTGATTGGCTGGGTGATCCAGTTTGTCGGGCACCACTACGAGGGGCGCAAACCGGCGTTTGTCGATGACGTGAGCGGGCTGATTGTCGGGCCGCTGTTTGTGGTGGCCGAAGTGGCGTTCCTGCTGGGGATGCGACATGAGTTGAAAGAGCAGATCGAAGCGCGGGCGGGGGTGGTGCGGGTCAATCCGAATGGTAAAGCGGCGGCTTAGGCCGCTTGAAAGATCGCAGCCTGCGGCAGCTCCTACGTTGGAATGCATTTCCCCGTAGGAGCTGCCGCAGGCTGCGATCTTTTGCCTTTAGAGGCTCGCGACTTTCTGCCAGACCTTCGGCTTGAAGAACAGCGTTTCACCCTTGGCCAGACCGATCAGACTGTCGTGATCCTTCACCACTTCAGCCTCGATCAGATCCGTCTGCCCTTCTACCTTCAACGTCACTCGCGTGGTCGCGCCCAACGGGCGGATATCACGCACTTCAGCGGCGTGGTGATCTTCCAGTTCATGCTTGGACAACGACACTTCGTGCGGACGGAACAGCACGTGGTTGTCGTCGCTGAGCAACAAGCGGTTCGAGTCGCCGAGGAAGTGATAAACGAAATCGCTGGCCGGGTTTTCGTAGACGTCGCCCGGCGAGCCGATCTGCTCGATCACGCCCTTGTTCATCACCACGATGCGGTCGGCGACTTCCATCGCTTCTTCCTGGTCGTGGGTCACGAACACCGAGGTCAGGTTGATGTCTTCGTGCAGGCGTGCGAGCCAGCGGCGCAGCTCTTTACGCACCTTAGCGTCGAGGGCGCCGAACGGTTCGTCGAGCAGCAGCACTTTCGGTTCCACCGCCAAGGCACGGGCCAGGGCGATACGCTGACGCTGACCGCCGGACAGTTGTTCCGGGTAGCGATCCGACAGCCAGTCCAGCTGCACCATGTTCAGCAGTTCGTGAACTTTGGTCGCGATCTGGCTTTCGCTCGGGCGCTGGTTTTTCGGTTTCATGCGCAGGCCGAACGCGACGTTGTCGAACACCGTCATGTGCCGGAACAAGGCGTAGTGCTGGAACACGAAACCGACGTTGCGATCACGCACGTCGTGGCCGGAGACATCTTCGCCGTGAAACACGATGTTGCCCTGATCCGGGGTCTCCAGGCCGGCGATGATCCGCAGCAGCGTGGTCTTGCCGCAGCCGGACGGGCCGAGCAGCGCCACCAGTTCACCGCTGTGGATGTCCAGGCTGATGTTGTCCAGCGCCTTGAACGCATTGAAATTCTTGCTGACGTTACGCACTTCGAACGACATGAATTATTCCTCCGCGGCGCTGGCGCGCAGGCGGTTGATACGGTTTTCTCTCCACTGCTTCA
>NZ_JBIUVO010000015.1:0-9821 GCF_044742995.1 Pseudomonas sp. NPDC087803 | reverse complement strand
ACCACCGACACCGCACCGAACTCACCCATGGCCCGCGCGGTACACAGCACCACGCCATAGATCAGGCCCCACTTGATGTTGGGGACGGTGACATGCCAGAACATCTGCCAGCCATTGGCGCCGAGCAGGCGTGCGGCTTCTTCTTCCTGCGTGCCTTGTTCCTGCATCAGCGGAATCAGCTCGCGGGCCACGAACGGCACGGTGACGAAGATCGTCGCCAGCACGATGCCCGGCAGGGCGAAGACGATCTGGATGTCGTGATCCTGCAGCCACGGCCCGAACAGGCCCTGGGCGCCGAACATCAGCACGTAGACCAGACCGGCGATCACCGGCGAAACCGAGAACGGCAGGTCGATCAGCGTCACCAGCATGCTCTTGCCACGGAACGAATATTTGCTCACACACCACGCGGCGCTGACCCCGAACACCAGGTTCAGCGGCACCGAAATCAACACGGCGATCACCGTGAGTTTCAGCGCCGACAAGGCGTCCGGTTCAAAGATCGCGGTGAAGAACGCACCGAGGCCGTTCTTCAAACCCTGCGACACCACGATGAACAGTGGCAGTACCAGAAACAGGAAAAAGATCAGCCAGCCGAGACCGATCAGCACGCGCCGTGAAGTAGCACTGCCACGGCGTGCAGCGTTGGCCGAGGACGCGGCCGCAATAGACGATTGGGACATGGTTCGCGCCTCCTTATGGGGTTTCGATGCGCCGCTGCAGCAGGTTGATCAGCAGCAACAGGACGAAGGAAACCACCAGCATCAGCACGCCAATGGAAGTGGCGCCGGTGTAATCGTATTGGTCGAGTTTGACCATGATCAGCAGCGGCAGGATCTCGGTTTTCATCGGCATGTTGCCGGCGATGAAAATCACCGAACCGTACTCGCCGACGCCACGGGCGAACGCCAGGGCAAAACCGGTCAGCCAGGCGGGCAATAGTGCTGGCAGCAGAATGTGGCGGAACACCTGCAAAGGTTTCGCGCCGAGGCAGGCCGCAGCTTCTTCGACTTCACGGGGGATGTCGGCCAATACCGGCTGCACCGTGCGCACCACGAACGGCAGCGTGACGAAAGTCAGCGCCAGGGTGATACCCAACGGGGTGTAGGCGATCTTGAAACCGAGGTCGGCGGCGAACTGGCCGACCAGACCGGTCGGGGTGTACAGCGCGGTCAGGGCGATACCGGCCACCGCCGTCGGCAGGGCGAACGGCAGGTCGATCATTGCGTCGATCACCTTGCGTCCCGGGAACGTGTAGCGCACCAGCACCCAGGCCAATAGCGTACCGATGATGCCGTTGATGATCGCCGCACACAGCGCAGTGCCGAAGCTCAGCTTCAAGGCTGCCAGCACGCGTGGTGCGGAAATGATCGTCCAGAACTGATCCCAGGTGAGCTGGGCGGCGTGGACAAACATCGCCGCCAGCGGGATAAGCACAATCAGGCTGAGGTACACCAAGGTGTAGCCCAGCGTCAGCCCGAAGCCGGGTATGACGGGGGAGATACGACGCGACATAAAAGTCCTTGGTTAAAAAGCATTCCGCTGAACGCATCAATGTGGGAGCGGGCTTGCTCGCGAAGAGGGAGTATCAGTCAACTTCAGGTCGTCTGACACTCCGCTTTCGCGAGCAAGCCCGCTCCCACATTTTCCGGCGCCTGAGCATCAGGCTCGTGGTGTGGCTAAAGTCAGATTACTGCGCCTGATAGATCTGGTCGAACACGCCACCGTCGTTGAAGAATTTCGGCTGTGCGGTTTTCCAGCCGCCGAAGTCCTTGTCGATGGTCACCAGTTCCAGTTTCGGGAACTGCTGGGCGTACTTCGCCGCCACGTCCTTGTCACGCGGGCGGTAGAAGTTCTTCGCCGCGATCTCTTGGCCGGCCGGGCTGTACAGGTGCTTGAGATAGGCTTCGGCGATCTGCTCATTGCCCTTCTTCTCGGCGTTCTTGTCGACCACGGCCACCGGTGGCTCGGCAAGGATCGACAACGAAGGCACAACGATCTCGAACTTGTCGGCGCCGCCGTCTTCTTTCAGCGCCAGGAACGCTTCGTTTTCCCAGGCCAGCAACACGTCACCCTGACCGTTGTTGACGAAGGTGATGGTCGAGCCACGAGCGCCGGTGTCCAGTACCGGAACGTGCTTGAACAGGGTCTGCACGTACTCTTTGGCTTTTTCTTCGCTGCCGCCGTTGGCTTTCAGGCCATAGGCCCACGCAGCGAGGAAGTTCCAGCGGGCACCGCCGGAGGTTTTCGGGTTCGGGGTGATTACCGAGACGTCGTTCTTGACCAGGTCGCCCCAGTCCTTGATGCCTTTCGGGTTGCCCTTGCGCACCAGGAACACGATGGTCGAGGTGTACGGAGTGCTGGCATCCGGCAGACGCTTCTGCCAGTCAGCCGGCAGGGTCTTGCCGAGCTTGGCGATTTCGTCGATGTCGCCGGCCAGGGCCAGGGTCACCACGTCGGCACGCAGACCGTCAATCACCGCCCGGCCCTGCTTGCCCGAACCGCCGTGGGATTGCTGGATTTTCACTTCGTCGCCAGCGTGTTCTTTTTTCCAGAAGTTGATGAATTCGGCGTTGTAGTCCTGATACAGCTCGCGGGTCGGGTCATACGACACGTTGAGCAGTTCGTACTCCTTGGCAACCGCGGAACCGGCAAACACAGCGCTGGCCAGGGCGGCCAAAGCGTAACGGCGAATCGACGACATGGTGAAAGCTCCTGGAATTCTTGGTGGTGGCTTTTTCTTATGAATATCTGGAATCGGGTGTGCCGGCTAAAGATCGCAGCCTTCGGCAGCTCCTACACACAGCCCCCCTGTAGGAGCTGCCGCAGGCTGCGATCTTTTGATCTTCAACTCAGCCCGGTTGTTTACCGGGTTGCTGCAAACGGAATTTCTCTTTGCGTTCGATCTGCACGACCTGAGCGTTGTGCACAGTGATCTCCACCGCGCCAAATCGCAGGTCGCGCAGCGCGCTCTGGATTTCACGCAAGATGGTGGTTTCGTCCTGACCGTCAACGCTGCGAAGGGATGCGCTCATGGTGCTGCTCCTTTGAATGGGATATGCCTGGCAGTGGGCGGCACTGCGTTCGGCGTGGGAGCAATATAAGAGAAGCGCAGATATTCTTAAAAAGACTATTTAAGAATGTTTATATAACTAGAAAACATTATCTGACGGAGCAAGGGTTTGCGCGGTGTTCCCGCAACGAAAGAACACCGCAACCCCTGTGGCGAGGGAGCATGCTCCCGCTCGAGTGCGAAGCGCTCGCCGTTTTTTTGGGGCCTGCTGCGCAGTCCAGCGGGAGCAAGCTCCCTCGCCACAGAATCGGATTCAACCGATAAACGGTGCGCGCGACCAATCAATCTCCCCCGCCGGCACCGGCCGTCCAAACCAGTAGCCCTGCCCCAGATCACACTCCTGCTCCAACAGAAACGCCGCCTGCTCCGCCTGCTCGATCCCTTCTGCATGCACCTGCATGCCCATGCTGCGGGCCAGGGCGATGATCACCCGAACAATCGCCGCGTCATCCTCGTCCCACGGCAGACCGGCGACAAAACCCTGATCAATCTTGAGCTTCTGCACCGGCAAGCGCTTGAGCCGCAGCAGCGATGAATACCCGGTGCCGAAATCGTCGATGGCCAGGCGAATGCCCAACTCACGCAGATGATGCATCTGCTCCAGCGCCACTTCCGGGTCGTCCATCACTGCGCTTTCGGTGACTTCCAGCTCCAGATACGCCGGATCCAGCCCGGTCTCGTGCAGCACCTGCGCCACCTGCTGATACAACTCACGCCGGGCGAACAACCGCGACGACACGTTGACCGCAACAAACGACAGCACAATCCCGGCCTGCTGCCATTGGCACATCTGCGAACACGCCTGACGCATCACCCAGGCGTCGATTTCGGCAATCAGCCCGGTGCGTTCGGCAATCGGAATGAATTCCGCCGGCGACACCAGCCCCCGCTGCGGATGCTCCCAGCGCACCAGTGCTTCGACGCCGATCAGGCGACTGCTGTGCAAATCGTGAACCGGTTGGTAGTAAACCCGCAGTTCCTGCTGCTCCAGCGCGCGTCGCAGTTCGAAGGCGATTTCGACCCGCTGCTGCGCATGCGCGGTCAGCTCTTCGGTGTACAACGCATAACCGTTGCGGCCGCTACTCTTGGCCTTGAACAGCGCCGCGTCAGCGTTGCGCAATAACTGATCGGCACTCAACGCATCACTGGGGAACAGGCTGATACCGATACTGGCGTTGATGAACAGCTCATGCCGGTCGATGCCGAACGGCTCCTTCAGCGCATCGAGAATGCGCTGGGCCAGGGCCGCCGCTTGAACCAGTTGTGGACAACTTTCCGCCAGCACCGCGAATTCGTCACCGCCAAGCCGCGCCAGGGTGATCCCGGGGCCGAACAGTTCCTGCAGGCGCGCTGCCACCGCTTTGAGCAGGCGATCACCGACGTTGTGCCCGAGACTGTCGTTGATCATCTTGAAGTGATCGAGATCGATCATCAGCAGCGCGCAGCCGCGCTTGTGGATCTGCGCCGACGCCAGCGCCTGCTCGGCGCGGTCGCTGAACAACAGGCGATTGGGCAGGTCGGTCAGCGGGTCGTGGTGGGCGAGGTGCTTGAGTTCGTGTTCGGAGTGCTTGATCGCACTGATGTCGGAAAACACCGCCACGTAGTGACTGAGCCGGCCCTGATCATCGTGAATCACGCGGATGGTCTGCCACTGTGGATAAATCTCGCCGCTCTTGCGCCGGTTCCAGATCTCCCCGCTCCATTCGCCCTCGCTCTCCAGCGTGGCGAACATTGCCTGATAGAAGCCCGGCGGATGGTGGCCGGACTTGAACAGGCTCGGCTGATGCCCGAGGACTTCTTCGCGCTGATAGCCGGTGATCTCCATGAACGCGCGGTTGACGTGCACGATCAGGCCCTGACGGTTGGTCACCAGCACCCCTTCTCGAGTGCAATCGAACACCGCTGCCGCCTGACGCAGGCGCTCACGATCGGCCTGGCGCTCACGCAACCGCGCGCCGATCCCGAGAAACTCACACAAGCGCACGCGGGCGAGAAAAATCAGCCCGGCACTGAGCGCCGCCCAGACGTAACCGTTGATCAGTTGCCAGCGCAGTTGATCGACGGACTCATCGAAGAAATTGTTTAATAAATAACCAGTACCTTGCAGCCAGAGGGCGGCAAGCACGAGATAGAGCAGCGCTGCACGCAAGGCATCGCGATAAGTGGCAGACATTCGGCTGTCCATGTCCCTACAAAAAGGTTGGAATTATAGGTCAAGAAACATCCAGCGACTCTTATCTGAAAGGGCGACTGGTTTTATCTGTGTGCTTGGTGATAATGCAACGGCTGTTTTTATCTTTATCGAGGGCCCTATAGCCTATGTGGTACGAAGGTTTTCTTGGCTTGTCGGCCTGGTCTCTGGTCGCGGTCACCCTGCTGATGACCCACGTGACAATTGTCGCCGTCACGGTCTATCTGCACCGTTATTCGGCCCACCGTTCGCTTGAGCTGAACGCTGGTCTGAAACACTTTTTCCGCTTCTGGCTGTGGCTGACCACGGCGCAGAACACCCGCGAGTGGACTGCCATCCACCGCAAACACCACGCCAAATGCGAAACCGAAGATGACCCGCACAGCCCGGTCGTCAAGGGTCTGTCCACCGTGCTGCGCAAAGGCGCCGAGCTGTATCGCGCCGAAGCCGAGAACCCCGAGACCCTGCGCATCTACGGCAAAAACTGCCCCGAAGACTGGATCGAGCGCAACCTCTACAGCCGCTACCCGCTGCTGGGCGTCGCCATCATGGGCGTCATCGACCTGTTGCTGTTCGGCACCATCGGCATCACCATCTGGGCGATCCAGATGATGTGGATCCCGGTCTGGGCCGCCGGCGTGGTCAACGGTCTGGGCCATGCCATCGGCTACCGCAACTTCGAATGCCGCGACGCGGCGACCAATCTCGTGCCGTGGGGCATCCTGATCGGCGGCGAAGAACTGCACAACAACCATCACACCTACCCCAACTCGGCCAAGCTGTCGGTGAAGAAGTGGGAGTTCGACCTCGGCTGGGCGTGGATCAAGGTCTTCAGCTTTTTCAGGCTGGCCAAGGTGCAGCGCGTGGCACCGATCGCCCACCGCGTCGAAGGCAAGGGCAATCTGGACATGGACACCGCCATGGCGATCCTCAACAACCGCTTCCAGATCATGGCCCAGTACCGCAAATTGGTGATCGGCCCATTGGTCAAGCAGGAGCTGGACAAGGTCGATCATTCGGTACGCCATCAATTCCACCGGGCCAAACGCCTGCTGTCGCGGGAAACCAGCCTGCTGGAAGACCGTCATCACTTGCGCATCCAGAACATGCTCGAGCACAGCCAGGCCCTGAAGGTCATTTACGAAAAACGCCTGGCCCTGCAGCAGATCTGGGTCAAGACCAGCGCCAATGGCCACGACATGCTCGCCGCCATCAAGGAATGGGTGCACGAGGCCGAGGCCAGCGGCATCCAGTCCCTGCGTGAATTCGCCGACCAGTTGAAAACCTACTCGCTGCGCCCGACCGCGTAACCTCCTGTAGGAGCTGCCGCAGGCTGCGATCTTTTGATCTTGTCTTTTAAAACAACATCAAGAGATCGCAGCCTGCGGCAGCTCCTACCGGGTTAAAGCCATTTCCCCTCCAGGCCGCGTGATCATTGTGATTACCGCCCGGCGGGAGCAGGCTCCCTCGCCACAAAAGCGTGGAACTTAGCACCGAAAGCCCTATCTGAAAGACACTTCGCCACTCCGGCGGGCTGTATTGTGGCCGTTGTCGAAATTGCGGCACGCCCTTTGAGATATGTGCCGATGGTCAACAACAATCAAAAAGACTCATCCCTTGCGCAGTGGCCCGAGGCCGCGCAAACCCTGATGGCGCTGATGCACGCCCAAGGCGAAGTCGCCCGGCTGAGCGAGCGCGAGCAGCTGTTCAGCTCGTTGCTGGTGAGCGTCAACGCGGTGCTCTGGGCGTTCAACTGGGAAACCCGTCAGGTGCTGTATGTCAGCCCGGCCTACGAACGGATTTTCGGTCGTTCCGCAGGCCTGTTGCTGGCTGACTACAACCAGTGGCGCGACAGCATCTACCCCGACGACCTGGACTACGCCGAACGCAGCCTCGCCGAAGTGCTGCACACGGGCGCGGTGGAAGATCGCGAATACCGGATCATCGCCGCCGACGGCCAGGTCCGCTGGCTCAGCGACAAGTGCTTCATCAACCGTCAGGACGAACCCGGACAACCGGTGATTATTGTCGGCATCGCCGAAGACATCACCGACAAAAAGCACATGGAAACCGAGCTGCACCGCCTGGCGACCACCGATGTACTGACCCAGAGCAGCAACCGCCGCCATTTCTTCGAGTGCGCCAACCGCGAATTCGAAGAGGCGCGCCTGCAAGGTGCGCCGCTGGCGTTTCTGCTGCTGGACATCGATGACTTCAAGCAGATCAACGACAGCTACGGCCACCCGGAAGGTGACAACGTGCTGCAGCGCATCGCCGAGTGCGGGCGCGGCTCGTTACGCCGCGGCGATCTGTTCGGACGAATCGGCGGCGAGGAGTTCGCCGCGGTGTTTCCTGGCTGCGCACCGGACATGGCGTTGCAGGTGGCCGAACGACTGCAGCAGGAAATTCAGCGGTTGGGCTTCAATGTCGATGGCCAGACCTTCGGCATCACCGTCAGCCAGGGATTGACCAGCCTCAAGGATGAAGACGAAAACCTCGACAGCCTGTTCGCCCGGGCGGATGCGGCGATGTACGAGGCCAAGCGTCAGGGCAAGAACCGGATTATCTCGGCCTGACCGCATATTTCAGCCACCCAAATATCCAATGTGGGAGCGGGCTTGCTCGCGAAAGGTGGTGTGTCATTCAGCATTTGTGGTGCTGATAGACCGCCTTCGCGAGCAAGCCCGCTCCCACAGGGGTTTGTGCAAGCTCGAGATATTTATTTGCGCATCCGCATCAATTCCGGCAGACCGATCTTCAGCAACCGCGCCGTACGACTCTTCGCCAGCTCTTCAACGCCCTCATGCTCGGTCAGACGGGCCATCTGCGCCGCCATGTTCATCACCAGCGCTTCACGGGAATACACCCCGCCTCCGAGCTGGTAGACCGACGCAATCAACTCACGCAGCTCCAGCGGCAAGCGCCAGCGTGTACGCAATGCCGAACCGTAGGCCGCGCCAAATTCCGCCAGCGCGTCGCCGACTTCCTCCAGCTCATCCAGCTCGCCGCCGGCCTGCTTCCATTCCTGCAAACAACGCAGCAACGCCAGATCACCGAGACGATGCAACATGCCGGCGCAATAGCAGCGCTCCTGATCCAGATCCAGCAGGCGCGCCAGGGTGCGCGCGTATTCCGCCGTGTGCAGCGACAGGCCCCAATAGCGCTCGGCGTAGTCCGCCAGGCACGGGTCACTGAGTTTGGCGCTGCGCTTGAGCGCCAGGCCGAGGATCAGGTTCATGCTCTGCCCGGTGCCGAGTCGATGCAGCGCCTGCCCGAGGGTCTGCACTGCCGCGCCATGATGCTGCGCCGCGCTGTTGGCGGCGGCGATCAGCACGGCGGTGATCTGCGGATCGGTGCGGATTTCTTCTTCCAGCAGCTTCAGATCAAGTCCGTTCGGGTTCAGGCTGCGCTTCACCGCCACCTGCACATCGGTCATCAGCGGCGCGCCGTCAGCCTGCTCACGACGCCGCTCAAGGAATACCGACAAGGTCATGCCCGCCGCCAGGGCCGGCACTTCGCAAAACACCTCTTCGCCCGCATCCAGCAGCAACCCCTGCAAGCGCTCGGTGAGGTTTTCCATGTTCAGCGGTTTGGTCAGGTAGGCCGTGGGCGCCAGCGGGATGGCTTCACGCACGCTGGCGCTGTCGTTGCGACTGCTCATCAGGATGAACGGCAGCGGCGGATTGCGTTTGCGCTGGCGCACACTGCGCAGCACGCTCAAGCCGTCGATGCCCGGCAACTCCCAGTCGACGATGGCCAGGTCATACGGCACTTCGCTGAGCAACGCCATGGCCTGCTGGCCGTCGGCACACAGATCCAGCCGCGCATCGCAGCGCACATTGAGCAACACTTGTTTGAGCAGGTCCCGAGACCACGGATCGGCCTCGGCAATCAGCACTCG
This sequence comes from Pseudomonas sp. NPDC087803, assembly GCF_044742995.1. Lineage (NCBI taxonomy): Bacteria > Pseudomonadati > Pseudomonadota > Gammaproteobacteria > Pseudomonadales > Pseudomonadaceae > Pseudomonas > Pseudomonas sp. NPDC087803. The sequence goes on along the minus strand of NZ_JBIUVO010000015.1, from coordinate 656 downwards.
GGGTACGGCGGGTAAATCAACGGCAGTCATGCGCGCTCTCCCTTGCAATGCCTGAACCTTAGCCAATGCTGGCCTTTCGATACAGCGCAAAAGCGCCGGATGTGTTTCAAGGGGCGTAAAAAAACCCGCCGAAGCGGGTTTTTTGTCGAACCGATCACACAGAGTCGGGGCTTACAGCTCCGAGAAGCACTCTTCGATGATCGCCAGACCTTTGTCCAGTTGCTCGTCCGGCGAGGTCAGCGGTACGAGAACGCGCAGCACGTTGCCGTAGGTGCCGCAGGACAGCAGGATCAGGCCCTTGTCGCGCGCCTTGGCCACGACAGCCGCAACGGCGGTCGGGTTTGGCTTGTGGCTGTCGCCGTTTTCGAACAGCTCGACCGCAATCATCGCGCCCAGCGCACGCACTTCACCGATCACCGGGTACTTGGCCTGGATGGCCTTCAGACCGGTTACCAGACGCTCGCCGACAGCCTTGCAGCGGTCCAGCAGTTGCTCTTCTTCGAACACTTCCATCACGGCCAGGGCCGCGGCGCAAGCGATCGGGCTACCGGCGTAGGTGCCGCCCAGGCCGCCTGGAGCGATGGCGTCCATGTATTCGGCCTTGCCGCAGACACCGGCCAGCGGGAATCATACAGCGATGGTTTTGGCGCAGGTGG
>NZ_JBIUVO010000014.1:24306-98626 GCF_044742995.1 Pseudomonas sp. NPDC087803 | reverse complement strand
CAAGGAAATCCTCTTCATCCGCGAGGAGGTGCAGGAAGCACAGGCCGAAAGCAGCGCGCATAAATTGCCTTCGCCTAAAGAAATCAGCGGCATCCTTGATCAATATGTAATCGGTCAGGAGCGTGCAAAAAAGGTTCTGGCCGTAGCGGTGTACAACCACTACAAGCGTCTGAACCAGCGTGACAAGAAGGCTGACGACGTCGAACTCGGCAAGAGCAACATCCTGCTGATCGGCCCGACAGGCTCCGGTAAAACCCTGCTGGCCGAAACACTGGCCCGCTTGCTGAATGTTCCGTTCACCATCGCCGACGCAACCACCCTCACTGAGGCCGGTTACGTGGGTGAAGATGTCGAGAACATCATTCAGAAACTGCTGCAAAAGTGCGATTACGACGTGGAGAAGGCCCAGATGGGCATTGTCTACATCGACGAAATCGACAAGATTTCCCGCAAGTCCGACAACCCGTCGATCACCCGCGATGTTTCCGGTGAAGGCGTGCAGCAGGCCTTGCTGAAGTTGATCGAAGGCACGGTCGCTTCCGTTCCGCCGCAAGGTGGCCGCAAGCATCCGCAGCAGGAATTCCTGCAGGTCGACACCCGTAACATCCTGTTCATCTGCGGTGGTGCGTTCTCCGGTCTGGAAAAGGTTATTCAAAACCGTTCCACGAAGGGCGGCATCGGTTTCAACGCAGAAGTGCGCAGCAAGGAAGAAGGCAAGAAAGTCGGTGAATCCCTGCGTGAAGTCGAGCCTGACGATCTGGTCAAGTTCGGTCTGATCCCGGAATTCGTCGGTCGTCTGCCGGTCCTGGCGACGCTGGACGAACTCGACGAGGCTGCGCTGATGCAGATCCTCACCGAGCCGAAAAATGCTCTGACCAAACAGTATGCCAAGCTGTTCGAGATGGAAGGCGTGGATCTGGAGTTCCGGACCGACGCACTGAAATCGGTCGCCAAGCGTGCCCTGGAACGTAAAACCGGTGCTCGTGGCCTGCGTTCGATTCTCGAAGGTGTGCTGCTCGACACGATGTACGAGATCCCCTCGCAGTCCGAGGTGAGCAAAGTCGTCATTGACGAGAGCGTGATCGAAGGCAAGTCCAAGCCACTGTATATCTATGAAAACAGTGAGCCGACGGCCAAGGCAGCGCCGGACGCGTAAGCGTCCACACTGCCGGAACAAAGAAGGGGCCTTCGGGCCTCTTTTTTTTTATGTCGTTTTTTACATCCGCTTTGCGCTTGTTTTTTTTCAAGGCAGCCCCCATCTTGGTTTCAAGCTTAATTCCATCTGATTACGGCCATATGGCCGCCGTAGAGGCGAAATCATGAAGACAACCATCGAATTGCCTCTCCTGCCATTGCGCGATGTCGTGGTTTATCCGCACATGGTTATCCCGCTGTTCGTGGGGCGCGAGAAGTCCATCGAAGCCCTCGAGGCCGCGATGACGGGTGACAAGCAGATCCTGCTGCTGGCCCAGAGAAACCCGGCTGATGATGATCCCGGTGAAGACGCTCTCTATCGCGTAGGTACGATTGCGACTGTGTTGCAGCTGCTGAAGCTGCCGGATGGCACCGTCAAGGTTTTGGTCGAAGGTGAGCAGCGCGGCGCTGTGGAGCGCTTCAGCGAAGTCGACGGGCATTGCCGCGCCGAGGTCTCGCTGATCGAAGAAGTCGACGCCGCCGAGCGCGAATCCGAAGTGTTCGTGCGCAGCCTGCTGTCGCAGTTCGAACAATATGTACAGCTGGGCAAGAAAGTCCCGGCTGAAGTCCTGTCGTCACTCAACAGCATCGATGAGCCGGGTCGCCTGGTCGACACCATGGCTGCGCACATGGCGCTGAAAATCGAGCAGAAGCAGGAAATCCTCGAAATCATTGATCTGTCGGCCCGGGTCGAGCACGTGCTCGCTCTGCTGGATGCCGAGATCGATCTGCTGCAAGTTGAAAAACGCATTCGCGGCCGCGTCAAAAAACAAATGGAGCGCAGCCAGCGCGAGTACTACCTGAATGAGCAGATGAAGGCCATTCAGAAAGAGCTGGGCGACGGTGACGAAGGTCACAACGAAATCGAAGAGCTGAAAAAGCGCATCGACGCTGCCGGCCTGCCAAAAGATGCCCTGGCCAAGGCCACCGCGGAGCTGAACAAGCTCAAGCAAATGTCGCCGATGTCCGCTGAAGCCACCGTGGTGCGCTCCTACATCGACTGGCTGGTGCAAGTGCCGTGGAAGGCGCAGAGCAAGGTGCGCCTCGACCTGGCGCGTGCTGAAGACATACTCGACGCCGATCACTACGGCCTCGAAGAGGTCAAGGAGCGCATCCTTGAATACCTCGCCGTGCAGAAGCGCGTGAAGAAGATCCGTGGTCCGGTGTTGTGCCTGGTCGGTCCTCCTGGCGTGGGTAAAACCTCGCTGGCGGAGTCGATTGCCCACGCCACCAACCGTAAATTCGTACGCATGGCCCTCGGTGGCGTGCGTGACGAGGCGGAAATTCGTGGTCACCGCCGCACTTACATCGGTTCGATGCCAGGAAGATTGATTCAAAAGATGACAAAGGTGGGCGTGCGCAACCCGCTGTTCCTGCTCGATGAAATCGACAAGATGGGCAGCGACATGCGTGGCGATCCGGCGTCGGCGTTGCTGGAAGTGCTCGATCCGGAGCAGAACCACAACTTCAACGATCACTATCTGGAAGTCGACTACGACCTGTCGGATGTGATGTTCCTGTGCACCTCGAACTCGATGAACATCCCGCCGGCGCTGCTGGACCGGATGGAAGTCATTCGCCTGCCGGGCTACACCGAAGACGAAAAGATCAATATTGCCGTCAAGTACTTGTCGCCAAAGCAGATCGCCGCCAACGGCCTGAAGAAAGGCGAGCTGGAATTCGACGAAGAAGCGATCCGCGACATCATCCGTTACTACACCCGTGAAGCCGGTGTGCGTGGCCTCGAACGGCAGATCGCCAAGGTCTGCCGCAAGGCCGTCAAAGAGCACGCGCTGGAAAAACGCTTCTCGGTAAAAGTGACAGCTGACTTGCTGGAGCACTTCCTCGGCGTGCGCAAATTCCGCTACGGTCTGGCAGAGCAACAGGATCAGATCGGTCAGGTCACTGGCCTGGCGTGGACGCAAGTGGGCGGCGAATTGCTGACCATCGAAGCGGCCGTGGTGCCGGGTAAAGGTCAGTTGATCAAGACCGGTTCGCTGGGCGATGTAATGGTCGAATCGATCACTGCCGCGCTGACTGTTGTGCGCAGCCGTGCCAAGAGCCTGGGCATTCCTCTGGACTTCCACGAGAAGCGCGACACCCACATCCACATGCCGGAAGGGGCGACCCCGAAAGACGGTCCTAGCGCCGGTGTGGGCATGTGCACGGCACTGGTGTCGGCATTGACCGGGATCCCGGTGCGCGCCGATGTCGCCATGACCGGCGAAATCACTCTGCGTGGTCAAGTGCTGGCAATTGGTGGTCTGAAGGAAAAACTGCTCGCGGCTCACCGCGGCGGAATCAAGATTGTGATTATTCCGGAAGAGAACGTGCGCGATTTGAAGGAGATTCCTGACAATATCAAGCAGGATCTGCAGATTAAACCGGTTAAATGGATTGACGAGGTCCTGCAAATTGCGCTGCAATACGCGCCGGAGCCCTTGCCGGATGTGGCTCCGGAGATAGTTTCCAAGGACGAAAAACGTGAGTCTGATTCAAAGGAAAGAATTAGCACGCATTAATACGTTTTTGCCTGGGGGGCTTCCTTGACAGCTTTTTAGAGCCCTTGTTATAAAGCGGCTCTTAAGTGTCTGTAGGCCATTCAGCACTCGTTTTTGCTTTCACCAAAAAACTTAGAATCATCTCAAAATAGATATAAGGGGACTTAGAGTGAACAAGTCGGAACTGATTGATGCTATCGCTGCATCCGCTGATATCCCGAAAGCTGCTGCTGGCCGTGCGCTGGACGCTGTAATCGAATCCGTCACTGGCGCTCTCAAGGCTGGCGACTCCGTTGTTCTGGTAGGTTTCGGCACGTTCTCCGTGACTGATCGTCCAGCTCGTATCGGTCGTAACCCACAGACTGGCAAGACGCTGGAAATCGCTGCTGCTAAAAAGCCAGGTTTCAAAGCCGGTAAAGCACTGAAAGAAGCTGTCAACTAAGCAAGTTTGTTTCAGGTTTTTACCCATCCGGGTCGGGGTCATGCCTGACTTGGCAGCGGAGCGGTAGAGCAGGTAGCTGAATGAGTTGCCTGTAACGCCGGGATCGAGGGTTCGAGCCCTGTCCGCTCCGCCAGTTACGAGAAGGCGCATCCTCGGATGCGCCTTTCTTCTATCCGGATTCTACCCACGCTCCACGGTTGCCAAATTTTTGAAGTTCAACCGTTTCTGGGGGACGCATGCTGCAGAATATCAGGGACAATTCACAAGGCTGGATTGCCAAGACCATTATCGGAGTCATCGTTGCACTGATGGCTCTGACCGGTTTCGATGCCATTTTCAAGGCCACGACGCACACCAACGATGCGGCCAAGGTCAATGGTGAAGAAATCAGCCAGAACGAGCTGAGCCAGGCCGTTGACATGCAACGCCGTCAACTGATGCAACAGCTGGGCAAGGACTTCGATGCTTCTTTGCTTGACGAAAAAATGCTCCGCGAATCGGCCCTCAAGGGTCTGATCGATCGCAAGCTGCTGCTGCAAGGCGCAGAACAATCGAAATTCGCTTTCTCCGAAGGTGCACTGGATCAGGTGATCCTGCAGACCCCTGAATTCCAGGTGGACGGCAAGTTCAGCTCCGAGCGCTTCGACCAGGTGATCCGTCAACTGGGCTACTCCCGCATGCAATTCCGCCAGATGCTGGCTCAGGAAATGCTGATCGGTCAGTTGCGCGCCGGTGTTGCCGGCAGCGGCTTCGTCACCGACGCCGAAGTGCTGGCATTCGCCCGTCTGGAAAAACAGACCCGCGACTTCGCTTCGCTGAACGTCAAGGCCGACCCGGCCGCGGTCAAGCTGACCGACGATGAGGTCAAGGCTTACTACGACGAGCACGCCAAGGAGTTCATGACCCCTGAGCAAGTGGTTGTCGATTATGTCGAGCTGAAGAAGTCCTCGTTCTTCGACCAGGTGGCGGTCAAGGACGAAGACCTGCAGGCGGCGTATCAGAAAGAGATCGCCAACCTGTCGGAACAGCGTCGTGCGGCGCATATCCTGATCGAAGTGAACGACAAGACCACCGACGCTCAGGCCAAGGCGAAGATCGAAGAAGTCCAGGCGCGTCTGGCCAAGGGCGAGAAATTCGAAGCGCTGGCCAAGGAGTTCTCGCAGGATCCGGGTTCGGCCAACAATGGCGGTGACCTCGGTTTCGCAGGTCCTGGCGTCTATGACCCAGCCTTCGAGAAAGCCCTGTACTCGCTGAACAAGGATCAGGTGTCCGAGCCGGTTCGCACCGACTTCGGTTACCACCTGATCAAGTTGCTGGGTGTTGAAGCGCCTGAAGTACCGACCCTGGCCAGCCTGAAAGACAAGCTGACCCGCGAGCTGAAGACTCAACAGGTCGAGCAGCGCTTCGTCGAGGCGACCAAGCAACTGGAAGACTCGGCATTCGAAGCGTCTGACCTGGCTCAGCCAGCGGCCGACCTGAAACTGACCGTGCACACCTCCAAGCCGTTTGGCCGTGAAGGTGGTGAGGGCATCGCGGCCAACCGCGCTGTCGTGACGGCTGCGTTCAGCCAGGAAGTGTTGGAAGAAAATGCCAACAGCACCGGCATCGAGCTGGATCCGGAAACTGTGGTCGTGCTGCGTGCCAAGGAGCATTTGAAGCCTGAGCAATTGCCACTGGAAGCGGTCAACACGTCGATCCGTGCGCAGTTGACCAAAGAGCATGCCAGCGCTGCGGCCAAGACCAAGGCTGAGCAGTTGATCGCCAGTCTGCGTGATGGCAAGACTCCACTGGACAAGGCGGTGGATGGCCAGAACTGGAAGGTTGTCTCTGCAGCGACCCGCACTCAGGAAGGGGTTGACCCAACTGTGCTGCAGGCGCTGTTCCGCATGCCGAAGCCGGCGTCCAAGGACAAACCGACGTTCACCAGCGTGACCTTGCAGGATGGCAGTCTGATGATTGTGCGTCTGAATGGTGTCAACGAGGCGACCGCGCCGACCGATGAAGAGAAGGCTCAGTACCGTCGCTTCCTTGCCTCGCGTGAAGGTCAGCAGGATTTTGCGGCGTTCCGTAAGCAGTTGGAAAGTCAGGCTGACATCAAGCGGTATTGATGGTTGACTGAGTGGTAACAGGGAAGCCCCGATCTTATGGTCGGGGCTTTTTTTATGGTTGGGATTTGGGTGTATATCCGTTGCTTCGGGTGCTGGCGCTGGCGGTTTCGCTCTTACAGCGAGTCACTTTTGCAGACGCCCAAAAGTAACCAAAACGCTGGGCCCCGGCGTACGGCCCTCGCCTAGGCTCGGGTTCCTTCGCTCCGGGATTCATCCGGGGGCATCGCCTCCGGTTTGCTTCGCTGCACCTCCTCTCGATGTGTTCGACTTCGTCGAACGGTCGCTGCGCTCCCACCCCCGGATAAATCCCTCCGCTCAGCCTGCCGAAGGGGCCGACACGGCAAGATCAAGAGCTTTCGGCGAGCTGACACTCGGCCTGTGTAGGAGCTGCCGAAGGCTGCGATCTTTTGATCTTTTGATCTTTTGATCTTGATCTTGATCTTGATCTTGTGGGAGCTGGCTTGCCAGCGATGGCGGCCTGTCAGCCGCCCCATCTCTGACTGCCCACCTCAATCCCTGTGGGAGCGAGCCTGCTCGCGAACGCGGTCGATCAGTCAACCAATCCGCGACAGACAAACCCATCACCTCACCCCCGCAAACCCATGACCCCGCGCCCTGAGCGCCGCACACAACGTCAAAACCAACAACCCAACAACCATCCACGGAAACGCCCCAACCCCCGGATTCCCCAGCAACAATCCACCCGCCAGCCCACCCCCGGCAATCCCGACATTCCACAGCGTTACCAGCATCGACTGCGCCGTATCGGCAGCATCCCCAGCGGTTTTTGCCGAGGCAGTCTGCAGCAGCGAAGGCATCGCACCAAACGCCAGGCCCCACACGGCAACGGCGATGTAGACCACTGTCGGCGATTCACGCCACAGGCCAAGAGCGATGGCCGAGAGCATGAACAGCAGCGTGCTGATCAGCACCAGTTCGCGCAGCCAGCGATCGATCAGGCTGCCGACGATCCACAGGCTCAGCACCGACGCCAGACCAAATACCAGCAGTACGCGGTCGATATCGCCGGCAAGCCCCGACGGTTGCAGAAATGGCGCGATGTAGGTGTACAGCAGGTTGTGAGCAACCACGTAGGAAAGGGTCACGAACAGTACCGGTCGCACGCCGGGCAGGGTGAAAACCTGACGCAGAGGTAGCTGTTTTCCCGCGCGTTCGCCTGGGAAGTCCGGCACTTGCCAGCGGACCCAGATCACCAGCAGTAGCGTCAGTGCGGTCATGATCGCGAAGCTCAGGCGCCAGCCGACCAGCGTGCCGAGCAGGGTGCCCGCGGGAATGCCCAGCGACAGCGCGAGCGGCGCGCCGAGCATGGCGACGGTGATCGCCCGGCCTTGCAGGTGCGGCGCGACCATGCGGCTGGCATAGCCTGCGAGCAACGCCCAAAGCAGCCCGGCGAAAACCCCGGCGAGCAGGCGTGCGATCAAGGTCAGCCAGTACAGCTCCGACAGCGCGGTGATGCTGTTGGCGATGGCGAAGCCGCCGATGGCTGACAGCAGCAACGGCCGTCGGCGCCAGTTGCGGGTGGCGATGGTCAGGGGAATGGCCGCGAGCATCGAGCCGATGGCGTACAGCGTGACCAGTTGCCCGATCAGTGCTTGCGAGACATTCAGCCCCGCACTCATCTGCGGCAGCAGGCCGGCGGGCATGGCCTCGGTCAGCACTGTGATGAAACCGGCGGTGGCCAGGGCCAGCAGGGCGCCGAAGGGTAAGCGCTCGGGTAATTCGAGGGCAGTGCCGAGGCCGGGTGAGGTGAGTGGTGCATTGTTCATGTGTCAGCGTCCATGTGCCGAAGGAGATGAAGGCCATAGGCTAGGGCGCTGCGCAGCGGAGAAAAATGGGTTACGGTTCCGAACATATCGGACACGGATGTCGTGAATGGGAGGGGTGGAGTGGACAGTCTGGGCAGTATTTCGGTGTTTGTGCAGGTCGCCGAGACCCGCAGTTTTACTGAGGCGGGGCGGCTGCAGGGCGTGTCGTCTTCGGCGGTCGGCAAAAGTATCGCGCGGCTGGAGGCGCGGCTGGGCGTGCGACTGTTTCATCGCACCACCCGCAGCATCACCCTGACCAGCGAGGGCGCGCTGTTCCTCGAGCGCTGTCGCAAGATTCTCGCCGAGGTGGAAGCCGCCGAGTTCGAGCTGTGCGATTCCGCGTCGCAGCCCCACGGCAAACTGCGCATCAGCCTGCCGCAGGTGCATGGCCTGGTGATGCCGGTGATGAACCAGTTCATGGCGCTGTACCCGCAGATCGAGCTGGATCTGGACCTGACCGATCGCATGGTCGATGTGGTCGAGGAGGGCTTCGACGCGGTGATTCGTACCGGCAAGCCACGGGACTCACGGCTGATGGCCCGGCCCTTGGGCGAGTTTCACATGGTGCTGGTGGCGAGTCCGCCATATCTGCAGCAACGTGGCGTGCCGCAGATCCCGGCCGATCTGGCGAACCACGCCTGTTTGCGACATACCTTTCACGCCACCGGCAAACTGGAACCGTGGCCGTTGATTCGCGAGGAGGGTGGGGCGGAGCCGGTCTTGCCGGCCCGACTGGTCAGTACGTCGATCGAAGCCGTCCACCATGCCGCCCTCGCCGGGATGGGCATCGCCTGTCTGCCGGACTTCATGACGCACGAGGCGGTGGCGCAGGGGCGCTTGCAGCGGGTGCTCGATGCGCATCTGCAACACGTCGGTCAGTTCTGGGTGCTGTGGCCGTCGAACCGCCATGCCACCGCCAAATTGCGGGTATTTGTCGATCATTTGGCGACGCGGCTTTTTCCCGGCGCCCATCCTCGGTAAAGTTGTAAGCGTTTTAAGACACTAATCCGTACTCCGCAGGGCCGCGATCTGTTGCACAATACGCCCCGGACCGTTTTCCCTCAGGATGTTTAATGTTGATTTCAACTCCCATGCGTGTCGTTGGGTTGGCGCTGTTGTTGACCGCTGTCGCCGGCTGTTCGAAAGACAAACCGATCTATGAGCATGAGAATTTCGACGATTCGGGTACGTACTCTCGCAACTACCCGGTGGCCGATGTCGCCAGTTGCGAGGCAGCCCGTCGTGCGCTGCTCAGCCAGGGTTACATCATCACCAGCAGTGACCCGAAACTGGTCAGCGGCCACAAGAGCTTCCAGCAGACCGGGGAAACCCACCTGGAAATCAGCTTCAACGTGGTGTGTGCCGAAGACGGCAGTGCCAAGCACCATGCCACGGTGTTCGCCAACGCCCTGCAGGATCGCTACGCGCTGAAGAAGACCAACAACTCCGCCAGCCTCGGGGTTGGTGTGTTGGGTTCGGTGTCGATGCCGATCGGCTCCTCCGATGACTCGATGGTCAAGGTCGCCAGCGAGACCGTGACCTCGCAGAAGTTCTACGAGCGTTTCTTCACCCTGGTCGAGCTGTTCCTGCCGGCCGATGCGAAGAAAGCTGCGCACATCGAAGAAAAGCCCAAGACCGATCTCGGTGTGCCGGAGCCCAAGCCTGCCGCGGTAGCGCCGGCAACCCCGGCACCGACGGTAGAGACAACGCCTGCGCCGCCGCCAGCCGGAATTGTCGAGCCCGCCCAGACCACGACGCCGGCAGCCCCGGCAACGACCCCAGCGCCGGCCCCGGTTGCACCGACACCAACGGGTTCCGAACCCGTGGTGCCGCCGGCGGAGTCGGCGCCGATCACTCCGGCCCCGAGCGCAGAGCCTGCACCGGCTACCGAAACGATCACGCCGCCGGCCAACCCGACCAATATCCCGCCGCCGTCCGAGCCGATTCCGGCAATGCAGTAACTCACGCACCTATCCCCTGTGGGAGCGGGCTTGCTCGCGAAAGCGGTTGTTCAGTCACATCGATGCTGAATGGACTGACGCCTTCGCGAGCAAGCCCGCTCCCACAGTTGTTTCTGCGGTATGTGAAGTCCCGTTACATTCCCCTGACAAAAATCCCGCGATAAATTCCTGACCACCTGCTACGTTTTATTCATGAAGGACGGGTTTCACTTTTCCTTCACACGGGCACGATATGCTCGAGGCACTGGTCATTTGACCGGGCTATTTTTCAAGCGGGCAGCAGGGGGATGAGACGATGGACGACTATCAAGAAGAACTGCTCGAATTCCAGGCCTATGAACTGGATCAGCCAGAGCCGGCCGAAGACGCCACCGAGCTGTAAGGCGTCAGGCGGTTTTGCGATGACTGCGGCGAAATTCGCCGGGGGTCTGACCGCTCCAGCGTTTGAAGGCGCGTTGAAACGCTTCGGCTGAAGCGAAGCCCAGCAGATAGGCGATTTCGCCGAACGCCAGTTCGGTGTCGCGGATGTAGGTCATCGCCAGATCACGGCGGGTGTCATTGAGGATCGCGCGAAACTGCGTGCCTTCTTCGGTCAGTTTGCGCCGTAGTGTCCAGGTCGGCAGCTTCAGGCGTGCCGCCACTTCTTCCAGGTCGGGTTCCCGGCCACCATTGAGCAACGGCCCCAGCAGCTGAGTGATGCGTTCGCGCAGGCTGCGGGTGCGGGTCAATTGCTCCAGTTCCCGTTCACACAATTGCAGCAGATGCCGCCAGGTACTCGGGCAGTGCTCGGGGTTACGCTGTGCCAGGCTGTCCAGGTTCAGGCGCAATTGATTGCGTTCGGCGCCGAACTGCAGCGGGCAGTCGCCCAGCACGCTGTAGGCGTCGCGATAGTCCGGCTCGGCAAATTCGATTTCGATGCGTTCGGCGCGCAGTGGCTCGTGACTGACGCTGGACAACTGATGCAACCAGCCGGCGATGATCGAATCGACCACAAAACGGTTATAGGCGTTGTACGGGCTGATCGAATAGAAGCGCAGCCAGGCGCCATGAGCGTCTTCGTGAAAACTCGATTGCCCGCGATAGTTGGAGCCGTACAGCGGCTCGAAGCGGATCAGACAACGGGCAGCCTCGCGCACGGTCGGCGCCTGCGCGGCAGTGACCCCGGCGAGCCCGGCCTGACTCAGGCGGCTGAGCTGGCCCATGCGCAGGCCCAGCGCCGGGTCGCCGGTCAACTGAATCGCGCTGTGCCCCAGACGCATGTAGCGCGGAATCGACAACCGCGCGCCGGCCTCGGCCAGTCGTGCGGCATCCAGGCCATATTGTTCGAGCAGTGGTTGCGGATCGGCGCCATGGCTGCGCACGGCATCGGCGAGGCTGTGGACGAAGCCGACCGACAGATCCCCCAGGCGCATCGGCAGCGGCTTCATGGCTTACAACCAGATGTTCAGCAGACGCGCGCCACGGGCTTCGCCATCGGCGAATTGCTGGCCGTTGCTGCTGAGGAAGCTTTGTCCCGAACCGGGTTTGTCCCAGAACTGCCCGCGCAGGAACACGCTGATGCCGGCGATGGCGCGGCTGCTCGGCGGCTGCGCGGTCAGGGTCAGGCGATGCCAGGCCTGGCCTTCACTGATTTCGCCAGGCTTGAGGCTGACCGAGCCTGGCGTACTCGAACCCTTGTAACCGGCCCACGGCTGATTCCACGCACCGTGACCAACGACGAAGGCCGGCACCGCCACCAGTTGCGCGCCTTGCTCGTCGAGTTGGCGATAGTTGTCCGGGTACCAGCTGTCACTGCCGATCAGCACCCCCAGGCGCCCGGCCGGGGTATCGACCACGTTGATCGCGTGGGCATCGTCGCCCTCAATTACATCGCGCTGTTCGAAGATCGGGTGCATCTGCCGCTGGGGCTGGCCCAGCGGCACGCCATCCCGGCCGAACACCACACTGCTGTTGAACAGTGCGCCGCTGCCGGGTTTGAGCTGGCCGTCGCGGATAGTCGGTTCGGGCAGGACGATGGAGCCGGCCACCAGCGTCACGTGGAACTCCTTGGCCAACCCACCGAACAGCGCCTGGTAATCCTTGGCCATGGCCCTGGACTTCATGCGCAGGTGCGCGTCGTCGAGGCGATTTTCACCCTTGGCAGTGAGCCAGGCGCGGGCGAACAGCAACGGATTGCTCGCTGCCAGCCAGTTCATCGCTTCGACGAGCGTCGGGGCCTGGTACAGCTCGTCTTTCTCGCCGCTGATCATCAACCACGTGCCGACGTGCTCGGGTAGCACCACCACGGTTTTCTCGTTCAACAGCCCCTGATCCTGCGCCTGCTGCAGATAAGCAGCGAGTTTGCGGTGCAGGCGCTCGGGGCTCTGGTAGTCGGTCGGAAACAGTTCCGGCTGAATCCCCAGCAGGTTGCCGCGATCGGCAGGGGTGCCCTGATCGACCGCCAGTTTGATGCGCAGGTCCGACAGGTAGTGCCCCGCCGGCCGGTCCGCCGCCCACATGGCGTAGGTGGTCAGGGCGGCAACGATGGCCATGGAGAAAAACAGATACAGAAGTTTGCGCATGAAAACCAACAACAACCGGGTGCAGGGTGTGGCGACTAGGGTAGGGCGCATGCCTGCGCTTGCCAAGGGGCGCTGCGCATTTGGATCAATAAGTTGTCAGTTTCGGTCATTGAGTGACAGCTGTGCGACTCTTAGTCTGTCGAACATGACTGACGGGGGACGCAGAGCTCCCGCAATTTCCGTGATCGCTCGTTGTGGAGTTACCGATGACCGCCGCTCATTACCCGCACCTGTTGGCCCCGCTGGACCTGGGATTCACCACGTTGCGCAACCGCACCCTGATGGGCTCGATGCACACCGGTCTGGAAGAAAAACCGGGCGGCTTCGAACGCATGGCGGCGTACTTCGCCGAGCGCGCCCGTGGCGGTGTCGGCCTGATGGTCACCGGCGGTATCGGCCCGAACGACGAGGGCGGCGTGTACTCCGGCGCAGCCAAGCTGACCACCGAGGACGAAGCGCTCAAGCACCGCATCGTCACCCGCGCGGTGCACGAGGCGGGCGGCAAGATCTGCATGCAGATCCTCCACGCCGGGCGGTATGCCTACAGCCCGAAACAGGTTGCGCCGAGTGCGATTCAGGCACCGATCAACCCGTTCAAGCCCAAAGAGCTGGACGAGGAAGGCATCGAGAAACAGATCAGCGATTTCGTCACCTGTTCGGTGCTGGCGCAGAGCGCCGAGTATGACGGCGTGGAAATCATGGGCTCGGAAGGTTATTTCATTAACCAGTTCCTCGCCGCGCACACCAACCACCGTACCGACCGCTGGGGCGGCAGCTACGAAAACCGCATGCGCCTGCCGGTGGAAATTGTCCGCCGCGTACGCGAAGCAGTCGGCCCGAACTTCATCATCATTTTCCGTCTGTCGATGCTCGATCTGGTGGAGGGCGGCAGCACTTGGGAAGAGATCGTGACCCTGGCCAAAGCCATCGAGCAGGCCGGCGCGACCATCATCAACACCGGCATCGGCTGGCACGAAGCGCGGATTCCGACCATCGCCACCAAGGTGCCGCGTGCGGCGTTCAGCAAGGTCACCGCCAAACTGCGTGGTTCGGTGAGCATTCCGCTGATCACCACCAACCGCATCAACACCCCGGAAATCGCCGAGCAGATCCTCGCTGAAGGCGATGCCGACATGGTCTCGATGGCGCGGCCGTTTCTCGCCGATCCGGACTTCGTCAACAAGGCCGCAGAAGGCCGCGCCGACGAAATCAACACTTGCATCGGTTGCAACCAGGCGTGCCTCGATCACACCTTCGGTGGCAAGCTCACCAGTTGCCTGGTCAACCCGCGCGCCTGCCATGAAACCGAACTCAACTACCTGCCGGTGCAGCAGATCAAGAAGATCGCCGTGGTCGGTGCCGGCCCTGCCGGTCTTTCCGCCGCGACCGTGGCCGCCGAGCGCGGGCATCAGGTGACGTTGTTCGATTCGGCCAGCGAAATCGGCGGCCAGTTCAACATCGCCAAGCGTGTGCCGGGCAAGGAAGAGTTCTTCGAAACCCTGCGCTACTTCCAGCGCAAGCTACAGACCACCCATGTCGAGGTGTGCCTGAACACTCGCGTTGACGTGGCGAAACTGGTCGAGGGCGGTTACGACGAAATCATCCTCGCCACCGGCATCGCGCCACGTGTGCCGGCGATTCCGGGTGTCGAAAATGCCAAGGTGCTGAGCTACCTGGACGTGATCCTCGAGCGCAAACCGGTGGGCAAACGCGTGGCGGTAATCGGCGCGGGCGGTATCGGTTTCGACGTCTCGGAATTCCTTGTGCACCAAGGCGTGGCCACCAGTCTGGATCGCACCGCGTTCTGGAAGGAGTGGGGCATCGACACCCATCTGGAAGCCCGTGGTGGCGTGGCCGGGATCAAGGCGGCGCCGCATGCACCGGCCCGCGAAGTGTTCCTGTTGCAGCGCAAGAAAACCAAGGTCGGCGATGGCCTGGGCAAGACCACCGGCTGGATTCACCGCACGGGCCTGAAGAACAAGCAGGTGCAGATGCTCAACAGCGTCGAATACCTGAAGATCGACGACGAAGGCTTGCACATCCGTATCGGCGAAACCGGCGAGCCGCAAGTGCTGGCGGTGGACAACATCGTGATCTGCGCCGGCCAGGATCCGCTGCGTGAACTGCAGGACGGTCTGGTGGCGGCGGGGCAGAACGTGCACCTGATCGGCGGTGCCGATGTGGCGGCGGAGCTGGATGCCAAGCGCGCGATCAATCAGGGCTCGCGTCTGGCGGCTGAGCTCTAACCCCTGTGTAGGAGCTGCCGCAGGCTGCGATCTTTTGATTCTGCTTTTAAAAACCAAGATCAAAAGATCGCAGCCTGCGGCAGCTCCTACAGGTTGTCTGGGTGCTGTTAGTATTTGTTTTTTTCTGATGCTGCGGCGCCCATGCTTCTTCCTCCAGTCAACTGGCTACCCCAAGCCCCCCTCGAACGCCTTCACCTCGACTGGCTCACCCCCGCCGGCATCGAAGTGGCGATCCTGCGTCTGGATCAGATCGACCCGCTGATCAGCGGCAACAAATGGTTCAAACTGGTCGAACACCTCAAGGCCGCCGACCGCGTCGGTGCACAGGGCATCATCAGCCTCGGTGGCGCGCATTCCAATCATCTGCATGCGCTGGCAGCGGCGGGTAAACGTCTGGGGTTCAAAACGGTCGGCCTGTTGCGTGGGCATCCGCAGCAGACGCCCACGGTTGCGGATCTGCAAGCGTTCGGCATGCAACTGCACTGGCTGGGTTTTGGCGGTTATCGGGCGCGGCATGAGGCGGGGTTCTGGGAGCCGTGGCTGGCGCAGTATCCGGACTTTCATGCGGTAGCGGAGGGCGGTGGTGGCTTGCCCGGGGCGCTCGGTTGTGCGGCGTTGAAAGCACAGGTCAACGCGCAACTGGCCGGATTGGGCTGGAGCGATTATCACGGCTGGTGGCTGGCCTGCGGCACCGGGACGACCCTGGCCGGGCTGGTGCTTGCCGAGGCCGGAGAGCGTCCGGTGTACGGTGCGCTGGCGGTGCCGGAGGATCATGGGGTGGCGCCGCAGGTTGAGGCGATTATTCGCGAGGCGGGGCTGGCGGCGGACTACAGGTTGATCGACGCGAGTCGCGGTGGTTTTGCCAAGGTTGATCCGGTTTTACTTGAGTTCATCGACAGCACTGAGCGCAGTAGCGGCGTACCTCTGGAACCGCTGTATACCGGCAAGGCATTATTGGCGCTCAAGGAGCAGATCAAGGCCGGCAGATTCGAGCCAGGCACCCGGCTGATCTTTGTTCACACCGGCGGCCTGCAGGGGCGTCGCGGATTCCTCTCCTACAGTTGAACTTCTGTGGCGAGGGAGCTTGCTCCCGCTCGGCGGCGCAGCCGTCGTCAATTCAGCGAATACAGTTTGCCTGACAGTCCACATTTTCAGGATTCAGGTCTGCTGCGCAGCCCAGCGGGAGCAAGCTCCCTCGCCACAGGGGAATATCACCGAGGCTATGTTCAACCGCGCTTGGGCATCATCCGCAACAAGGTGTTATCGCCCACCACATAATGGTGATAAAGCCCCGCCAGCGCATGCAGGCCGATCAGCCAGTAGCCGATATTGCCGATCAACACGTGCCAGTGCTCCACCTGCTTGGCGAACGCCTTGTCTTCATGCACCAGCAGCGGCAGATCGAAGCCGTAGAACATCACCTGATGCCCCTCGGCGCTGGTGATCAGCCAGCCAAGGATCGGCATGCTGATCATGAACAGGTACAACAGCCAGTGCATCACCCGCGCCAGCAGCGTTTGCCACTGCGGGGACGCCGGGAAGATTTTCGGTGCAGGGCCGATGCTGCGGGCCACCAGACGAAACCACACCAGCACGAACACGGTCAGGCCGAGCATATAGTGCACTTCGCGGATCAGCGTGCGACCGCCACTGCCTTTGGGAAAAAAACCGCGCAACTCCATGCTGGCATACACCAGGATCAACAGGACCAGCATCAGCCAGTGCAGCAGCACGGACACGGTGCTGTAGCGGGATTCGGAACTTGTCCACGGCATACGGTATTTCCTCACGGATCAGGGTCGCTGCGTGCCGTTCTTGAGCGACGGCATGCTTTAACTGTAATCCGCTTTGGCGGATTTGCCCGGTGTCGATCGGAGTTTCAGTGCGCTGACTCAAAGCTTCAGCCATAAAAAAACGCCAGTGTCGCAAAGACCCTGGCGTTTTTTGGTGTGTTGACGAAAGGTGTATCAGCTCGATTGCGGCATCTCACCGTTGGCCAGACGCTTGTTGATGTCGGCGATCACTTCCGGCAGGTCGCTGATGGTGTCGATCATGTAGTGCGGGCGCGAATCGGCGAACAGCGCGTGGATGCGTTTGCGTTCGCTGGCCAGTTCGTCACTGCCCAGTGCACGGTAGCCGGCGTAGTCCAGGCCCAGCGCATTGCCCGAGCAGATCAGCGCCACGGTCCACATGCCGGCGCGACGGCCTTCGAGGATGCCCGGCACGGTGTCGTCGATCTTCACGCAGGCGCCGACGTCGTCGATGCCCAGGGCGATCACGTTGGCCAGGGCCTGAGCCGGCCATGGGCGACCGTTCGGCACTTCGTCGGTGGCGACCACGTGGTCGGCGACGTAGCCGTTGCTGGCGGCCAGCGCCACGACCTTGTCCATCACCTGTTTCGGGTAGCCGGAGCAGGAACCGATCTTGATCCCTTGCTGGCGCAGGTTGGCGATGGTTTCCAGCGCGCCGGGAATCAGCGCCGAGTGTTCGGCGATCTTCTCGATCTGCAGCGGCATGAAGCGGTTGTAGATCGCGGTCACGTCGTCATCGGTCGGGGTGCGGCCGAACGCTTTGCGATAACGCTCGGCGACCTGCGGCTGATCGCACAGGGTGCGGATGTGATCCCACTTGCCCATGCCCATCGGGCCACGGGCTTCTTCGATGGACACCTGAACGTCGAACTCGGCGAAGGCTTCGACGAAGATCTGCGTTGGCGCGAACGAGCCGAAATCGACCACGGTGCCGGCCCAGTCGAGGATGGCGGCTTGCAATTTGGACGGGTTTACGTAGTTCATGGCAATCAATTCCTGAGTTGGCAATACGGTTCAAAACTGTGGGAGCGGGCTTGCTCGCGAAGGCGTTGTGTCAGTCGACATTAATGTTGAATGTTCAACCGCTTTCGCGAGCAAGCCCGCTCCCACAGGGGGATTAGGGTGTTGTTCAGATCTCTAGGACTTCCATCTCGCGCAGCACTTCACCCACTGCCGCGACGGCCTGGCGCATTTGGTCCGGACTGACGTGGCCGATGCAGCCGACGCGAAAGGTTTCGACCTGGGTCAGCTTGCCGGGGTAGAGGATGTAACCCTTGGCCTTGACTCGTTCGTAGAACTCCTTGAACTGGTAGCGCGGGTCTTGCGGGGCATGGAAGGTGGCGATGATCGGCGCCTGGATCGCCGCCGGCAGGAAGCTGCGCAGCCCGAGCCTGGCCATCTCTTCCATCAGCGCCTGACAGTTGGCGGCGTAGCGCGCATGCCGCGCCGGCAGGCCACCTTCTTCGTTGTATTGCAGCAGCGCTTCGTGCAGCGCCGCGACCACATGGGTCGGCGGAGTGAAGCGCCACTGACCGGTCTTCTGCATATAGGTGTGCTGGTCGTACAGATCCATCGCCAGTGAGTGCGAGTTGCCGGCGGCTGCGGCCAGCGAATCCTTGCGAGCGAAGACAAAACCCATCCCCGGCACGCCTTCCAGGCACTTGCCTGAAGCGGCAATCAGCGCGTCGAACGGGACTTTCTGCGCATCCACCGGCAATGCGCCGAACGAACTCATGGCGTCGATGATCAGGCGCTTGCCGTGTTGCGCAACGACGTCAGCGATCTCCGGCAACGGGTTGAGGATGCCGGTGCTGGTTTCGCAGTGAATCAGCGCAACGTGGGTGATGTCGCCGTCGGCGCGCAGCAGACGATCGACGTCAGCGGCGGTGGTCGGTTCGTCTTCGGCGGTCTCGAAAGTGCTGAACGAGCGGCCGAGCACTTCGCAGATCTTCGCCAGACGTTTGCCGTAGGCGCCGTTGATCAGCACCAGCACCTTGCCGTCACGCGGCACCAGCGTGCCGATGGCCGCTTCGACGGCGAAGGTGCCGCTGCCCTGCAATGGCACGCAGTGGTGAGTGGCGGCGCCGTTGAGGATCGCCAGCAGTTGCTCGCAGAGGCTGGCGGTCAGTTGATTGAAGCGGTCATCCCATGACCCCCAGTCGACCATCATTGCCTGGCGGGTACGCGCCGAGGTGGTCAACGGGCCGGGAGTGAGCAGGATGGGGGCGGCAGTACTCATTCGTGTGTCCTCGCGAAAGCGCTGTGGGATGAAGCTACGGGGCATACGTTGCAATTCGCCGTTGCATCAATCAAATTGTTTGTTGTTATGCCAGCCATCAGTGAGGGTTATTCATGAATCTGTTCCAGCTGCGCGCCTTCGACGCCGTGGCCCGGGAAGGCAGCTTCACTCGCGCCGCAGCACGCCTGTTCATCAGCCAGCCGGCGGTCACCGGACACATCAAGGCGCTGGAGGAGCATTACCAGATCACCCTGCTGCGGCGCACCGCACGACGGGTGGAGCTGACCGAGGAGGGCACCAAACTGGCGGCGATCACCCGCGCCATGTTCGGTTTGGCCGAAGAAGCACAGACCCTGCTCGAAGCCAACCGCCAGTTGCTCACCGGGCGCTTGGAAGTGGCGGCCGACGGCCCGCACATGGTCATGCCGATGCTTGCCAGCCTGCGCACGCGCTATCCGGGGATCACGGTGAATTTGCGCTTGGGTAATGCGCAGGAAACCTTGGCGGCGCTGTTGTCCGAGCACGCGGACGTGGCGGTGCTGACCGAGGTCGAACCACGCAAGGGCCTGCATTTGCAAGCGCTGAGCGAATCGCGGATCTGCGCGCTGGTGCCCGCCGGGCATTCGTGGGCGCAGCGTGCCGGCGAAGTAAAGCTCAAGGAGCTGGATCAGGTGATCATGGTGCTGCGTGAGCCGAGTTCGATCACCCGGCGCACCTTCGATCAGGCCTGCGCGCAGGCGGCGGTGCATCCACGGGTGTTGCTGGAGCTGGACAGTCGCGAGGCGGTGACCGAAGCGGTTGCGGCGGAACTCGGGGTGGGCGTGGTGTCTTCTGTGGAAGTCAGCCATGACCCACGGGTGGTGGCGATTCCGATTGTCGGCGACGGGTTGATCAATCGGCACATGATCGGATGCATGGAGCGGCGGCGGGAGCTGCGTTTGATTCAGGCGTTTTTCGCTTTGGCGCCGGCCTGATACACCGTGGTGCCCCCCAGGTACGGCGCCATACACATATCCCCTGTAGGAGCTGCCGAAGGCTGCGATCTTTTGATCTTGTTTTTTAAAAGCAAAATCAAAAGATCGCAGCCTTCGGCAGCTCCTACAGGAGGTGGGTCAGGTCAGACTCTCGCGCACCATATCGAGAAACGTCGCCACCACCCGCCGCGAACTTTGCTCGCGCAAACACACCAACGTCTCGGTCAACCGCCGCGTGCAATCGGTAATCGGCAACGCACACACCCGCGAATCCGCGCCAAACTCCGCCGCCGACACCACCCCCACACCAATTCCCACCACCACCGCCTCGCGCGCGGCTTCCCGGCCCTCGACCTGAATCGCCGGACGAATGCGAAACCCGGCCCGGGCCATTTCCTCTTCAAGCGTCTGACGCGTCACCGAACCGTGTTCGCGCAGCACCAGCGGCGTGTCATCCAGATCGGCCAGGCAGATCGACTCGCGCTCGGCCCACGGGTGATGGCGCGAAACGAACGCCACCATCGGGTCGTTACGCAGCGGCACGCACAGCAGACGTTCATCGCTGACATCACGCCCGAGCAGTGCCAGATCGGCCTGGTAGTTAAACAGGCGAAACAGCGATTCATCGGTGTTGCCGGTCTCGATTTTCACGCTGATCCCCGGATAGCGCTCGCAAAACCGCGCGATCTGCGGCAGCACATGCACCGGCGCATCCACCGCCAGAATCAGGCTGCCGGTCTGCAAGGCCCGGGAATCCTGCAGCAACTCCTGTGCCTCAGCCTCAATCACAAACAGCCGTTGGGTAATTGCCAGCAGGCGTTCACCAAGATCGGTCAGGCGCACCGAGCGCTTGTTGCGGTGAAACAGCAAGACGCTGAAGCGTTCTTCGAGTTTGCGCACCTGGTCGGAAATGGCCGGTTGCGTGAGAAAAAGCCGTTCGGCAGCTTTGGTGAAGCTTCCATGGACGGCCACGGCGTGGAAGGCTTTGAGCTGGGCGTGAGACACCGACATGCAGCCTCCGGTAACAAGCTGAGCTTATGTGTGAAATACGATAAATCGATTTTATTTATTAAACAGTAATTGCTTTGATCCGCTCACGCCAGCGCTGACTGTCCACTCGGGCAGCTACGTTGGCGATGAGCCTGTGCGTGCAACAACAGGACTCATCTGACCGCTATCGCCATCAGGGATGGGGCGCTGGCGCAGTGCTCAACAATAAAAAACACAGGCGTTTACTTAACGATTCTGCCGGCACACTCACACCCTGAGGTCAGAACCACAATGAACAAGCACATCGGCACCATTGCGCGTTGGCGCATGCAGATTTTCGCTGTCACCTGGCTCGCGTACGCCGCTTTCTACTTCACCCGCAAAGCCTTTTCGGTGGCCAAACTGGGCATCGCCGAAGACCCGACGTTCATGCTCGACAAGATGGCCATGGCCAACCTCGATGCGATCTATCTGGCGGCCTACGCCATCGGCCAATTCACCTGGGGCATGCTCGCCGACCGCTTTGGTCCGAGGGTGGTAGTGCTCGGCGGGCTGCTGATTTCCGCAGGTGCGGCACTGGTGATGGGCAGCTTCGCCACGCTGCCGATCTTCGCCACCTGCATGCTGATTCAGGGCCTGGCGCAGTCCACTGGCTGGTCGGGATTGTGCAAGAACCTCGGCAGTTTCTTCCCCGCCGAACAGCGCGGGCGCGTGCTCGGTTTGTGGAGTTCCTGCTATGCGTTCGGTGGTCTGGTGGCCTCGCCGTTCGCCGGCTGGTGGGCGTATACGCTGATGGGCACCTGGCACGCCGCGTTCATTTCCAGTGCGGCGGTGGTTGCCGCGGTGGCGGTGCTGTTCTTCATCTTCCAGCGCAACAAACCGGAAGACGTCGGCCTGCCGGCGGTAGAGCCGGAGCCGGAACTCAGTGCAGCTGAAACTGCAGCCAACAGCAAACTGAGCGTCTGGGAGCCGTTGAAGGAAATCCTGCGCAACCGCACGGTGCTGGTGCTGGGCCTGGCGTATTTCATGTTGAAACCGGCGCGCTACGCGATTCTGCTGTGGGGCCCGGTGATCGTCTTCGAACAGATGCCGAGTGTCGGCAAGGTCGGCGCGGCGATCATTCCCACCTCGTTCGAACTTGCCGGTCTGCTCGGGCCGATCATGATCGGCATGGCCTCCGACAAACTGTTCGGCGCCCGGCGCATGCCGGCCTGCGTCCTCAGTCTGCTGGCGTTGACCGTGACGTTGGCCCTGTTCATGGGCGCGTTGCACACCGGCAGCGTGATGCTGGTGGTGGCGCTGCTGTTTGTCATGGGTCTGACCCTGTACGGACCGGACTCGATGATCAGCGGCGCGGCGGCCATCGACTTCGGCAAGGCCAAGGCCGGTGCCACCGCGGCCGGTTTCGTCAACGGCTGCGGCTCGGTCGGCGCGGTGCTCGGCGGGCTGCTGCCGGGTTACTTCGACTCGGTGACGGTGTTCATCGTCTTCGCCGGCTGCGCATTGTTCTCGGCACTGGTGCTGATTCCGCACTGGAACAGCCGCCCGGTCGGGGTGATGGAACCGCGCGCGTCCATTCCCAATTGCCCGCTGACGATCAAACCCCTGCGTAACTGAAAACCCTTGCCTCGCGGCCTGCTGCGGCGCTCGCGGCAGGCTGTGTCGTGGCCATCTGACTGGAGAATCCCATGCGCCCTTTTTGGCTCGAGCAGGCCTTGCAGGCCGACCTATCCCCGACGTGCCCGCCGCTGCAAGGCGAAGTGCGCACCGACGTGTGCATCGTCGGCGGCGGCTACACCGGGTTGTGGACGGCGATCATGCTCAAGCAACAGAACCCGGAACTCGACGTGCTGCTGATCGAGGCCGACATCTGCGGCGCCGGTGCCAGCGGGCGCAACGGTGGTTGTGCGTTGTCGTGGTCAGCCAAATATTTCACCCTTGAGCGGCTGTTCGGTGTCGAGGAGGCGGTGCGTCTGGTCAAGGAATCCGAGCGCAGCATCCACGCCATCGGCGCGTTCTGCGAGCATTACGGCGTCGATGCCGATTACCGCCTCGACGGCACGCTGTACACCGCCACCAACCAGGCGCAGGTCGGCTCGACCGATGCAGTGATCGCGGCGCTGGAGCGGCAGGGCATCAACTCATTCACCCAGCGGCCGGTGGCAGACGTGCAGCGCATGGCCGGTTCCAGCAAGCACCTGGAGGGATGGTTCTCGCCGGCAGCCGCCAGTGTGCAACCGGGCAAACTGGTGCGCGGCCTGCGCCGAGTGGCGTTGCAACTGGGCGTGAAGATCCACGAGAACACGGCGATGACCGGCCTGGAGGAGGGCCGCCCGGCGCGTATTCACACTGCTGGCGGCTGCGTGATAGCCGACCGCGTGGTGCTGGCGATGAACGCGTGGATGGCCCGCGCGTTCCCGCAGTTCGAGCGTAGCGTGGCGATTGTTTCCAGCGACATGCTCATCACTGAGCCACGCCCGGATCTGTTGCAGGAAATCGGTTTGACCAGCGGCGTTACGGTGCTCGATTCGCGGATTTTCGTGCACTACTACCACAACACGCCGGACGGGCGGATCATGCTCGGCAAGGGTGGCAACACCTTCGCGTTTGGCGGGCGGATGTTGCCGGTATTCGATCAGCCATCGCCTTATGCGGATTTGCTCAAGCGTAGCCTGGGGGATTTTTTTCCGGCGTTTGCCGAGGTCAAGGTCGATGCGACCTGGAATGGGCCGTCGGATCGCTCGGTGACCGGGTTGCCGTTTTTTGGCCAGATGAGTGCCAGTGGCAATGTGTTTTATGGTTTTGGTTATTCCGGCAGTGGTGTCGGGCCGTGTCACATGGGCGGGCAGATTCTCGCCTCGTTGGTGCAGGGGCTTGATAACCCTTGGACCCGTTCGCCATTGGTGAATGGGCCGCTGGGGTATTTTCCGCCGGAGCCGATTCGTTATCTGGGGTCGTTGATGGTGCGTAATGCGATTCGCCGCAAGGAGCGGGCTGAGGATCACGGGCGGCGGCCGCGGCATCTGGATGTGCGGTTGGCGAAGTTTGCGGCGGCGGCGGGGAAGGCTGACAAGGGGTGAATGGGGGTTAGCGAGCGCTGCGTTCTTTTGGGTTACCGAGTACATATCCGTTTCTGCGGTAACGGCTTCTTATGGTTTCGCTCTTACAGCGACTCACTTTTCCAGACGCCGAAAAGTAAGCAAAAGGCTTGGCCCCGGCGTACGGCCCTCGCTTAGGCTCGGGTTCCTTCGTTGCGGGGTTCATCCGGGGGCATCGCCTCCGGTTTGCTTCGCTGCACCTCCTCTCGATGTGTTTGGCTGCGCCAAACGTCGCTGCGCTCCCACCCCCGGATAAACCCCTCCACTCAGCCTGCCGAAGGGGCCGGCACGGCAAGATCAAGGGCTTTCGGCGAGCTGACACTCGGCCATGAGTGGTGAAAAGCATGCGCTTGGCTTTAGCTCTTCTGTGGGAGCTGGCTTGCCAGCGATGGCGGCCTACGGGCCGACCAATCTCTAACTGCCCGCACCCAATCCAACTGTAGGAGTGAGCCTGCTCGCGATAGCAACCTCCCAGCCAACCAGTTTCCGGCTGCTGTACTCAATTCCAATGTCTGCGGCGCTTACGGATCGGCGCCATGGAGCAGCCAATCGAGCAACAGGCTGCTGTCGCGCGGTGGCGGCGTTTGGGGCGGTGGCGCGGGCCGCGGGTTGGCGAGGCAGAGGATGGGGCGATCCGGGTCGCTGTCGAGGAAGCTCACCCACACCTCACTGCCGGCGCGCGGTAGTTGGTGGGCGGCGAGGCGGCCTGCGCCGGTCAGGGCAATTGGCAGCCAGAGCTCCGCCGCATCGGCTCCCGGCGTCGGCCAGAGGTTGACGCCAATGCGCCCTCGTTCGTCCAGCTGCGCCGGCTGCCCGGGCGAACCCAGTACCCGCGCCAGGTGATAGCCCCCGATGTTCGGACGTGGCTGGGCCAGGGGCGGGCGAAAGTCGCTCGACCAGGGCAGGGCGATGAAGTCGTTGTGGTAGTGATGCACCTCGGGCGTGGGGGCGAGGATCGAGGGATGCTGGCCTTGATGGCGCAGCTCGGTGATCAGCCATTGCTCGTTGAAGGCATTGCTCGGGTGCCCGCTGATCTGCAACAGGTGTCCACTGCGCAACGCGCTGCAATCAGCGGATCCTCGGATCGAGCGCGACTGGCAACGCTGGCGCTGCAGGTGGCGACGGCTGCGCTGTTCGGCGTGGCGCTGTTCGCTCGACAGGTTCAGCGGTGCCAGGGCCGGCACGGGGTGATTGGCCGCGTCAGCGACCATCACCTCATGGCCGCGGTTGCGAATGCTGTGCGCGGCCATCACCGGTGTTGCGTCATGGCGCTGAAACAGGCTGCTGATGCGCGGTGACGGGGTCTCGTCGGAGACGGCAAACGCTACCGGCAGTGGCTCCTGCGGCAGGCTCAGGTGGTCATCGGCAAACACCACGACATGTCCGTGCGGGTGATGTTCGAAGTGATAGTGGATGCCTTCTTCCTCGCACAGGCGCTGCAACAGGGCGAGGTCGCTTTCCTCGTACTGAATGCAAAATTCCCGAGGAGGGTACTGGCCGACGCTCGTCTCGATCCGGTAACTGTCCGTCGGCAAGCCATGTTCGGCGAGCAGTTGCGCGAGGATCGCCGGCACGCTCGCCTGCACAAAGACTCGGCGCCGGGGCACCTGCGCCAGACGCTGCAGGTGCGGGACGAGGGTCAGCCGATAGCCGATGCGGTGGCTGGCGCGATGTTCGCAACTGACGCTGTGGATCAGGCCGTGAATCCCGTGATCGGCGCCCAGGCGCAGGAACGCCGGGCGCCGCAACAGGCTGTCTGGCGGCAAGGCCGGGGCCAGGCCGATCACTTCAACCTCGAAACGAAACGGCTGATTGAATGCTTCCTTGCCGCTGAAACGCAGCACCGGCAGGCACAACGGGCCATCGGTCAGGGTCAGGGTGAACGGGCTTTCCTTGTCATTGAGCATTCGTACGGGCTCTGTGGGGCAATACGGACGGCAGAGGGTACGAAAACGCGAGCACGAATGGTCATGGGCAGCGGGGTTTTCAGAATCGCCCTACAAGGTGTGGTGAAGATGTCGATTCAACAATGAATTTTTTTGGTCGATTGCCGACTTTAGGCCGTATAAACTTGGCGCCACGCGTCGGCCAATAGATGTCTCGGCGCCACAGATCAAGAGAGTGAGTAATGGGCGCACAGTGGAAGGTTAAACACAAAGAAGCGGCAGCCAACGCCAAGGGCAAGATCTTCGGCAAACTGGTGAAAGAAATCACCATCGCTGCCCGCAACGGTGCCGATACCGCCACCAACGCACACCTGCGTCTGGTGGTCGAACAGGCCAAGAAAGCTTCGATGCCCAAGGAAACCCTGGACCGCGCCATCAAGAAGGGCGCCGGCCTGCTGGGCGAAACCGTGCAGTACCACCGCGTGACGTACGAAGGTTTCGCGCCGCATCAGGTTCCGTTGATCGTCGAGTGCGTCACCGACAACATCAACCGCACCGTCGCGGAAATCCGCGTGGCGTTCCGCAAGGGCCAACTGGGTGCTTCCGGCTCGGTGGCCTGGGACTTCAACCACGTCGGCATGATCGAAGCGTCGCCGGACACCCCGGACGCCGATCCGGAAATGGCCGCGATCGAGGCCGGTGCCCAGGACTTCGAGCCGGGCGAAGACGGCGCGACCCTGTTCCTGACCGATCCGACCGACCTCGATGCTGTGCAGAAAGCCCTGCCTGAGCAAGGTTTCACTGTGCTGTCGGCCAAACTCGGCTACCAGCCGAAGAACCCGGTCAGCGGCCTGAGCGACGAGCAGATGGCTGAAGTTGAAGCATTCCTTGAAGGCCTCGACAACCACGACGACGTGCAGGACATGTTTGTCGGTCTGGCGGGCTGATTTGCTGCAAAGATAAACTGTGGCGAGGGAGCTTGCTCCCGCTCGGCTGCGTAGCAGTCGTTGTTTTTGGGACGGCTTCGCCGTCCAGCGGGAGCAAGCTCCCTCGCCACAGGATTTGTGTCAGTTACAGCTTTTCCAGCACCTCAATCACATCGCCAAACCCCGGCCGCGCCAGCACATCCGGTTGACAGCAACGCTGCTGCAACTCTTCCAGCATCTCGCGCCGCTCATCGCTCAACCCCGAGTCGATGCGCGCCAGCAATTCTCCGAGCAGAATCCCGAACGCGCGCACTTCGATGCGTTGCAGCGCCCGGGTTTCCAGGTTGTCCGTGGTGGCATGGAACGAAGCCGCGCCGAAATCCCCGAGCAAACATTCGCCTTGGTCGTTCAACAGAATGTTGTGGCCGTAGAGATCGCCGTGGGTGATGCCCTGTTGATGCAGGTGCTCGGCCGCCGAGGCGATGCCCCTGGCAATATTCAAGGCCACTTCGGCACTGAAGCGGCAATCCTCGGCATACACATCCCGTGAGCAGCTTGCCAGGCTGGGCAATGCTGCCAGGTTGCGAAAGCTTGGGTCGATCAGTTGCATCACCAGCCCCTGTTGCCCGTCAGGATGACCGTAAATACGGCCTTCCACGCGGATCAGGTTCGGGTGCAGGCCAGCGGTGATGCAGGCATTCATCTCGTGCAGTGGTGAACCGTCGCTGGTCATTTCACCTTTATATAACTTCACCGCGACCGGCACTTGCGAGCCGTCGGCGCGCTGCCACTGTGCCCGGGAAATCACCCCCGACGCACCTTCGCCCAGCCGTTGTTCCAGACGCAGCGCCGACCAGTCGATCAGCGGCGTGGCTTCCAGCGCGGCGGCATCGGCCTCGGTTTCCAATGGGTTACCGGCGTACGCCAGCCAGGTCAGGCTTGGCAGGGTCAGCAGCCACTGCGGCAACTCGCGCAAGCGGTTGGCGGCGATGCGGATCAGCTCCAGGCGCTGACATTGGCGCATGGACAATGGCAGCGTTTGCAGGCGATTGCCGGCCAACAGCAGTTTTTGCAGGTAGGGGCGTTCACCCAGTTCGGTCGGCAGGCTTTCGATGCAGTTGTCGGTCAGAATCAGCCAGCGCAGCAGCGGCGGCAGTGCTGCGCCCGGCACGTGGCTGATGCGGTTGGCCTTGAAGCCGATCATCGTCAGCGCCGCACATTTTCCGACACAGGCCGGCACTTCGGTGAAGCGGTTATCCGAGCAGAACAGAATGCGCATTCTGGTCAGCCGATGCAGGTCATCGGGCAGGCTGCTCAAGGCGTTGCCGCTGAGGTTGAGTACCTCCAGCGTGTCGGCCAGCTCGAAAATCTCCCGGGGAAACTCGGTCAGGCCGCAAGACAGGTCGAGCCGGGTAATGCCCGACAACTCGCCGGCGCGCAATTGAGCAAGGGTGTGCATGTAGGTGTTCACTGTCCAGGGAAAGAAGCGCCGGGCGCTCGGAATGGGCGACATGATAACGGTAACGGCTGAATTTGCACTGATCTGACCCTGGACGACACCCTGATCCTCGGTGGGAGCGGGCTTGCTCGCGAAGGCGTCCTGTCAATCAGTGATTTGTCACAGACACTCCGCTTTCGCGAGCAAGCCCGCTCCCACAATGGTGATCAATGGGCTCAGTGGATTTCCTGCAATTGCCCCAGCCGGCTGCGGGTGGGCGCCAGGTCGATGGCATTGCCGCCAAGCGCCTCGCGCAGTGGCCAGCGGCTGAGCAGGGTCAGGTGTTTGTCCTGATCGTAAAGCACGTCGATCAGGTTGATGAAGCGCTGTTGCGCGGCGGTCGAGCACTCACCCAGCTCCGGCAGATCGTCGATGATCCAGCGATCGAAACGCCGGCACAGCTCCAGATAATCCATCACTGCCGTCGGTTGCTCGCACACGTCGTTGAAAGTGAAGCCGACTGTTCCCCCGTCGCACAGCCGCGCCTGAAACTGCCGGGCGCCCACCGCTAACGTAATGGCTGGCGTATCTTCAGAGGGCAAATTCAAGGTCTGGCGCTGTGTCGCGGTAGCCGGCCAGACATAGTGGCCCTGGGTGAACAACTGATGCGCATGATGGCTCGCCTGACTGCGGTAATCGTGAGGGCCGCCGACCTCCATGACCTGCATTCGCGCGTTGATCAGGTCGATCACCGGTTTGAAGCGCGCGTGGTAGAGCGGGTTGGGCAGCAAGCCTTCCGGCGCATAGTTGGAGGTCACCAGCAGTAGAATGCCGCGCTGGAACAAGGCCTTGAACAGGCGGGTGATGAGCATCGCATCGCCGATGTCATGCACATGAAATTCGTCGAAACACAGGACGCGGCAATCGTCCAACAGCTCGTCGAGGGTGACGGCGAGCGCGTCGTCCTGTTGGCGATGCTCGAACATGCCCTGATGCAGGCGGGCGAAGAACCCATGAAAATGCACGCGCTGTTTCTGCGCGGTCGGCAGCGCCTGGAAAAAGCCGTCGAGCAGCCAGCTCTTGCCGCGTCCGACCGCACCATGCAGGTACAGGCTCGGCGGCGTTTGCGGCTTGTCGCCGAACAGCAGGCTGGCCTGCAACGCCATGCAGTCGATCACCCGCTGCTGGCTGTGGCTGAGGGTGTAACCCTGGCCCAGCGCCTTGTGCCGGAAGTAGTCGTGGATCGACCGGGCAATGGCGTCATGTCCGGCATGCGCGGGCCGCCCCTTGGCGAACCAGCGGCGCAGCGCCGACCAGCGTTGGGTCAGTGGCGATCGTTTGGGCGCTCGAGAGGGCACTGTGCAGTCACTCCGTTTTCATCAGACCGGCGCCCGAGAGCGCGGCGACGTAGTGTAACCAGAGCCTGCGCCAGGCTTCCATCGCGGCTTGTCGACTGCGGGCGATCACTGAACAACATAGTGCGGGACGTACAGTTATTTTCAGCGATGTCATTCGCCATGTTGCCAAACTTTCGAAACATATCCCGACAGATAGATGGATCCAATCGACTGGCGGATTCGTCGACCGTTGCTAACCTGAAACACAGTAACGTCATCCGGGTGTTCCCTCACAAGGAATGGGACAGTGATTGCACGTGTGGTAGTGGGCCTGCTCGGGTTGCTGGGGATCTCGGTGTACGCGGCGGAGCTTCAGGTCGAAGTCCGTGTGGATGTGCAGCGTGGCTGTCAACTGATCGGCCAGCAGCGCGAGGCGGGCATCGAACAACTGGGCGTGCTGGATTTCGGCAGCACTGCGCGTCTGGATGATCCGGCCGGGCCACTGGGAGCGGCGCTGACCAACCAGCGTCTGCCGCGCCTGGAATGCAACCCCGATACGCCGTATCAACTGCGGGTCGACGGTGGCCTGCATGGCGGCGTCGGTGAGGTTCGCTACATGGCGGGGGCGGCGGGGAGCAAGCCGATTCCTTATCGGCTGTATCAGGATGCGGCGCGGCGGGTGCCGTTGGTGGTGGATGTGCCGGTCAGCGGTCGGGTGCCGGATACCGGCACGGTCGAGCTGCCGCTGTATGCGCGGATCGAACGTCTGGCGCAGGTACCACAGGTCAGCCGCTATTCGGATCTGCTCAAGGTCACCGTGACCTGGTAAGCGCAGGATTTCAGGCAATCCGCTGGAGGCGGGTTGCGCAGGGAAGGGGCGTTCAAGGCTGAACGCAGGTTATGCAGGCATCCTGAAGGAGTAGGGACGGACGCAATGACAGGCAAGCACTGGATGGTCATCGCCACAGGTACGCTGCTGTTGCTCGCTGACGACGCACAGGCGGCGATCAGTGGGCAGATCAATGCGCGGCTGATCCTGATCGCCGGCTGCGAAGTCACCAACAGCGCCACCCCGGCGATCCCGGTGAGCAATCTCGGCACCCTCGACTTCGGTCAGCAGGGGCCGACCTGGACCGCGCCGATCAAGGCCAGTCTCGACGGTGACAGCAGTGGCAAGCTGAATGTCGCCTGTAACCCTTCGGTCACCGGGTTCACCGTCACCATCGACGGCGGCAGCCACGGTGACGGCACCACGCGGCGCTTGAGCAACGGGCGCCAGACCCTGCCTTATCAACTCTTTCTGGATGCCTCCGGCAGCCAGCGCTACAGCATCGGCCAACAACACAATTTCGCTGTCACCAGCGGTGCACAGATACCGATTCCGGTATTTGGCTCGGTGGTGGCGAATACCCGCGCGGTACCGGCAGGTGTCTATACCGACACCCTGACGGTGACGCTCGACTGGTAACCCCGTAGAGGACGGACACCATGCGTACGATTGCATCAAGGATAGGTTTGTCGTTGCTCGGCCTGACGCTGGTTTCCAGTGCTCATGCCGCCACCACTGTCACCGGCCAGATCACCGCCAGCCTGATCCTGACCAGCAGTTGTCAGGTCAATGGCGCCGGCGGCTCCACCGGGCTGAACTTCGGTGCCCTGAACTTCGGCACCGCCAACAGCCTGTTCACCACGGCCACCGGGCAGGTATTGGGTGGCGGTGGCGGGGCGCTGTCGATTCTCTGCTCCAGTGGCACGACCCCGGTGGTCAAGGTGCGCGCTGGCGCTCATGACGGGCAGTCACCCGGCGGCGCTCGAGCGCTGTACGACGGTGTCGCCAACTATGTGCCGTACGATTTCTACACCGATGCCGGCCATTCGCAGCTGCTGCCGATTGACGGGACGATCAACCTGGCGGCCAGCACCGGCGTGGCGCAGACGGTGAATATCTACGGTCAGGCGGTGGGCAAGGCGGGGCTGCCGGCGGGGACTTACACCGACACCGTCGCTGTTGAACTGACGTTCTGATGCCATGCGCCGTCAGGGCTGTGCCGCGCTGCTCCTGCTCTGTGCGGGCAATGTGCCGCTGCCGCTGGGGGCGGCCACCAGTCAGAGCTTTCAGGTCAGCGCGACGATCACGCCGGGGTGTCTGGTGGTGGGCGGGGTGTCGAATTACGGCGGGCTGAATTTCGGCTCAAGTTCGGCCCTGGCCACCGGCACGGTGCAAGTCGCGCTGACTGGCGGCGTGCAGCTGCAATGCACGCCAGGGGTGACATTGAACATGAGCGTCGATGGCGGCCAGTACAACAGCAGCGGTCGGCACATGCAGATCAACAGCGGCAGTGCGCGGGTGGCTTACGCGCTGTTTCGCGACGCGGCTTACAGCCAGAGCCTGGGCATCGGCCAGAGCGTGGCGGTGGCTTATAGCGATGCGAACAACATCAGGCTGCCGATTTACGGCCAGGCGCAATTACCGGGCAATCAGCCTGGGGGGACGTACAGCGACGTGCTGCAGGTGCAGCTATCGTGGTAAGGCGACATTTGAATGGCCGACAAGGAGCAGGTTGATGGGGGCAGTTACGTCAGGGCATTGGTTTTTACAGGGCGCGTTGTTGGCGCTGGTCATGCTCGGTGGCGGCAATGCGCAGGCCGCCAGTTCGGTGCTGATCTGGCCGATTGATCCGGTGCTGGAGGCTGATCAACAGGCCAGTGCCCTGTGGCTGGAGAATCGCGGCACGGAAACCGCCAACCTGCAGATCCGCGTGTTCGGCTGGAGCCAGAGCGGTTTTGAAGAGCAATACCAGAATCAGCGTGACGTGATTGGCAGCCCACCGGTGGCGAAGATCGAGCCGGGGCAGAAGCAACTGGTGCGCCTGACCCGAACCAAGGATGTGCCACCGGGGCAGGAACTGGCCTACCGGATCATCATCGACGAAATCCCTTCCGCCCAGCCACCGGCTGCCGAGGGCGGCAAAACCGCCGCTGCGATTCGCTTCCAGATGCGTTATTCGGTGCCGTTGTTCGCCTATGGTGCGGGGCTGTGGAGCAAGGAGGACAGCACTCGTCCGCGCGATCCCAAAGGCGTCGGTGTGCCGCAACTGAGCTGGCGCACCGTGGCGGTGGACGGCAAGCCCTATGTCGAGGTGCGCAATCAGGGCGCAGTGCATGCGCGGCTGACCGACGTGACGCTCAAACAGGGTGGACAGAGCAAACCACTGGCCGAGGGCCTGCTCGGTTATGTGCTGCCGGGGGCGGTGATGCGCTGGCCGGCACCGGGGCCGCTGGCGAGTGAGTCGGCGTTGCAGGTGCGGGTCAATGGCGGGGCGCAAGTGCAGAGCGTGGCGCCGGGACGCTAACACAAGACCCTGTGTCGAGCGGATGACTGTGGTGAGGGAGCTTGCTCCCGCTGGGTTGCGAAGCAGCCTCAAGCCGTGTCAGGTAGTCCGCTTAAACAGGTCTGACGACGGCTGCGCCGCCGAGCGGGAGCAAGCTCCCTCGCCACATTGATTGCATCGTGTCGTCAAAAATCCAGAGAAAGCTGACTGGCTTTGGCAAGAGTGGTATCAGGAGGATCAAGTCCATTGACGGACGTAAAGCGTGTATGAGCCCGGGATGGGCTCGTCGTATTCAGCGTCCGTTGTGGCTCATCGGCGGCGCGTGTTGCCTGATGTTCGTTCAACCATCCGGGGCCGGCGAACTGCCGCCGCCCCCCAGCGGCATGGAGGCCGTGAGTGATGCACAGCTGTTTTTGGAATTGGTGGTCAATCAAATGAACACCGGGCGGGTGGTGGCGGTGCAGCAGCGCGACGGGCATCTGTTCCTGCCGGCCAGCGTATTGCGTGAAACCGGGATGACATTGCCCGAGGGTAGTGCTGACGAAGTCGATCTCGACGGCCTGCCGGGACTGCACAGCGAATATGACAGTGTCGGCCAGCGCCTGCTGTTGGTGGTACCGCCGCAGTGGTTGCCGGACCAGTTCATCGGCAATCGCCAGAATTATCCGCGCACGCCGGCGCTGAGCAGTTTCGGCGCGTTGTTCAACTACGACTTGTACCTCAATGACACCGACGATGCCGGCACTTATCTGGCGGCGTGGAACGAGGTGCGGCTGTTCGACAGTTGGGGCACGCTGTCCAACACCGGGCAGTACCGGCGCACCTTGTCCGGCGCTTCGCTCAGTACGCTGGACAACGGCTATCTGCGCTACGACACCACCTGGCGCTACTCCGATGACGAGCGAATGCTCACCTACGAAGGCGGCGACGTGATCAGCGGCGCCTTGCCCTGGAGCAATTCGGTGCGCCTGGGCGGCGTGCAGTTCTCGAGGGATTTTGCCGTGCGCCCGGATCTGGTGACCTATCCGTTGCCGCAGTTCGCCGGTGAAGCCGCGGTGCCGTCGTCGGTGGATCTGTTCATCAACGGCTACAAGTCGAGCAGCACCGACCTGCAACCGGGACCGTATACCCTGACCAACATTCCTTTCATCAATGGCGCCGGGGAGGCGGTGGTGGTGACCACCGATGCGCTGGGGCGGCAGGTGTCGACCACGGTGCCGTTCTATGTCACCAGCAGTCTGCTGCAAAAAGGCCTGAGTGATTTTTCGGTGGCAGCCGGTACGTTGCGCCGCGATTACGGCCTGAAGGACTTCAGCTATGGCCCCGGCGTGAGCTCCGGCAGCCTGCGATACGGTGTCAGCGACAGCTTCACCCTGGAAAGCCACGCCGAAGCGGCGGACGCGCTGACCCTCGGCGGCATCGGCGGCAATTTGCGTCTGGGCAATTTCGGCGTGCTCAACAGCGCCATCAGCCAGAGCCGATTCGACGGCGACGGCGGCGAGCAGTTGAGCCTCGGTTATCAATACAGCAGCCAGCGCTACAGTTTTTCCTGGCAGCGCCTGCAACGTCGCGACCAATACGCCGACCTCAGCGTGATCGACAGCCCTTACATCAGCCTAAGCCGGCGCAGCGAGCAGGCGACCCTGAGCGTCAACCTCGAGCGCTGGGGCAGTCTCGGTGCCGGTTATTTCGATGTGCGTGCGGCGGACGATTCGCGTACCCGGTTGCTCAACCTGAGCTGGAGCAAACCGTTGTGGCGCAACAGCAGTTTCTACCTGTCGGCCAACCGCGAGATCGGCGACAGCAACTGGGCGGTGCAGGCGCAACTGGTCATTCCGTTCGATCTGCGCGGCAGCCTGGCGATCAGCAGCGAGCGCAGCAAGACCGGGCAGAGTCAGCAGCGGGTCAATTACAGCCGTTCGGTGCCGTCCGAAGGCGGGGTCGGCTTCAATCTGGGGTACGCCAAGGGTGACGGCGCGGATTATCGGCAGGCTGACGTGACCTGGCGTCTGCAATCGGTGCAATTGCAGGCCGGGGTCTACGGCACTTCGGACGCCGAAACTCGCTGGGCCGATGCCAGTGGCTCGCTGGTGTGGATGGACCGGCAGGTGTTCGCCGCCAATCGCATCGACGACGCGTTTGTGGTGGTCAGCACCGATGGCTTTGCCGATATTCCGGTGCGCTACGAAAACCAGCAGGTCGGTCAGACCGATAAAAACGGTCACGTGCTGGTGCCATGGAGCAGCGCGTACTACCGCGGCAAATACGAAATCGATCCGCTGAATTTGCCGGCCAACGTGCGCAGCCCCAACGTCGAACAACGCATCGCCGTGCGCCGTGGCAGCGGCTACTTGCTGGAGTTTCCACTGACCCGGGTGATCGCCGCGAGTATCGTGCTGGTGGATGCCCAACAACGCGAACTGCCGTTGGGCGCGGGTGTGCTGCATGAGCAGAGCGGTACGCGCACGGTGGTCGGTTGGGACGGGCTGGTTTATCTGGAAAACCTCCAGGCGCAGAACTCGTTGCAGGTTTCGCTGGCCGACGGCAAGACCTGCAAGGCGCAATTCGCCGTGGACATGCAGCAAAGCCAGGTGCCGCTGATCGGCCCGTTGGTGTGCCAGTGATCGCCAACCGGATCTGCCTGTGCCTGGCGTTGCTGCTGCCGGGGGCGGCGCAGGCCTTGTGTTCGGTGGTCAGCACCACGCCGGCTGCCTTCGGCTCGATCAGCTCGATAGCCGTGCGCACTACGACGCAGCCCAGTTCCACGCTGAATGCCGGTTTGAGTTGCACCGGTTCGCTGCTGTCACTGCTGACCAGCAACGATCATTTCTACGCCACCATCACCTCGACCCAGAGCGGCTTGCTCGGGCCGACCGGCGATGTCATCGGGTACACGATTTACGCCAACAACAGCACCAGCTACCCGGTCACTCGTGGCACCGCATTCGACTTCGCCCGCAACGGCATCATCGACGCCTTGGGACTGCTCAACGGCACCACCCCGAAAACCGTGCCACTGTATTTGGGCACGACCATTGGCAGCAACGTCGCCGCCGGTGTCTATACGGAAACCTTGAGCATTTTCTGGAACTGGAATTACTGCTCGGGAATCGGTATCGGCAGTGTGTGCCTGGGGCGCGATATCAGCAGCGGCACCGCGACATTGACGGTGAACCTGACCGTGTCCAACGACTGCACGATTACTGCGCCGAACATTGCCTTTGGCAGTGCGCCGGTGATCAGCGCTTTTACCCCGGTGACGGGGCAGACGATCAATCTGGCCTGCACCAAGGGCAGCGCCTACACCGTCGGTTTGAGCGACGGGCAGAATGCGCTCAGCGTCGGTGGGCGACGGCGGATGATTTCCGGGAGTAATTATCTGGCTTACGACATCTTCAAAAGCGCTGGCACCACCCGGTGGGGCAGCGTCGGCAGTGCGCGCCGCTCGAGCACTGACGCTGAGGTCAATCCCGGCAATGGGTTGGGCACCGGCAGCCAGATCTTCAACTACAACGCGAAAATCTACACCGACCAGACCACGCCGCCGGCGGGGACGTACCTGGACAATGTGGTGCTCGACGTGGGGTTCTGAATCATACGATGAACCACTTGTGGGAGCGGGCTTGCTCGCGAAAGCAGCAGGTCAGTCGCCATCATTGTTGAATGACACAGCGCTTTCGCGAGCAAGCCCGCTCCCACAGGGGTATGCAGCAGATTCAGAAAGGCTGTGATTGCTTAAGCACTTGCGCAGCCGGCGAGTCCGTTGGGCTGACCATCGCATAGTTGTATCCGCCACCGGACCAGTAATCGGCTTGCAGATCACCGTCGCTGCGGCTGCCGCGTGGCAGGAAGGTGTTTTTCGGCCCCGGTGGCCGCACGTAAAAACTCACCTTGTGGCCGCTGCGATCCTCATACATGACCATCGCCGCCGGGCCTTCGTCGGTGCTGAGCAGGCGGCCGCTGACCGGTTCGAAGCCGGCGGATTTCAGATCCGGCAAGCGACTGGCCTGGGTGAAATAGCGGTCGAGCCAATGCTGCATGTCGCCGTCACTGTCGACTTTGTAGTCCGCCGGCAAAATCCCTTGCTGGGCGATCAAACGATAGGCTTGCAAGGCATCGGTCATCGGCAGAATGGAAGAGCGCACGAGGGTCATTTCCCGCGCCTGCCAGCCACTGAAACCGCCGATGCCGACCGCGATCAGCAATACCGCCGCGCTGGCCAGGTGTCGCCGCGACTGACGCTTCAGACGCTGGCGAATCAGCGTCGGATCAAGGTGCGGATTGGCCGGTTGCTGCAAGGCCCCGCCCAGGGCTGCGCGCAACAACTGTGCGTCGTGCTGCCAGGCGCGCACCTGCGCGGCGGCTTCCGAGTGAGTGGCCAGCCAGGTGTCGACCAGACGCCGGTCGGCCTCGCTGAGCTGGTGGTCGACGTAGGCGTGCAGGTCACGCTCGCTGGGGGGCAGGCTGATCATTTGAGTATCCGCAAAGAAGGGCTGTTGATGTCGCCGTCGCTGAGTTGGCGCAAGGCCTGGCGGGCGCGGGACAGGCGCGACATCACGGTGCCGGTGGGGATGTTGAGGATTTGCGCGACTTCCTTGTAGCTCAGGCCTTCGACCGAGACCATCAGCAACAGCGCACGTTGTTCGGTGGGCAGGCGATCGAAGGCTTGCAGGGTTGCCTGGGCGATTACCGTGCGCTCGGTCGAGGGCTCGGTGTCGTCGCGACCGGTAAAGAATTCGAGCATCCGCGCATAACGACGTGAGCGCCGGTGAGCATCGAGAAACTGCCGATAGAGGATCGCGAACAGCCACGCGCGCACGTCACCCTCGGCGCGTTTGGCGCCCCAGCCGGACAGGGCCCGCTCGAGGCTGGCCTGCACCAGATCGTCGGCGCTGCTGCTGTTGCGGGTCAACGACACGGCAAAGCGGCGCAATCTGGGAATGATTTCTCTCAACTGTTCGTCGAATTCGCTCATGAATTTCTGCTAGTCACTACGCTGTGGACTAGGGAGACGTCTGCCGTTCGAGGTTATTCCACGTTCGGAAAAATAAATACCGGGCCATGGAATAAATCCCGATGGGGCGCGTCTTGCTGATTCTTCCTACTTGTGGCCGATGGCCCTGGAGTTATTCATGGTTGATCGCACTTCTCCGCCGGGCAGGCCGCCGCGTCCGCCCTTGAGTGCCGCGAGCACAGTGTTGCGCCTGACGGCGATTGCCGTGGTCGTTGCCGCTGTCGCCGGGGCGTTTGCCTACGTGCACGGTAACCTTGACCCACAACGTCTGACGCCCAAGGCGCTGGTTGATGTGCTGGAGAAAAACAACGGCGTGCATCCCGGGTTTCGGCGCAACCATGCCAAGGGTGTGTGCGTGATCGGGCATTTCGAGAGCAGTGGCGAGGCGCGGGCGTTTTCTACGGCGCAGGTGTTCAACGAGGCGCAGACCCCGGTGGTCGGGCGCTTCGCCTTGCCAGCGGGGAATCCCTACGCGCCGGACAGCAGCGTGCCGATTCGCAGCCTGGCGCTGCGCTTCACCCAAGCCAACGGTCAGCAATGGCGCACCGGGATGAACAGCATGCCGGTGTTCCCGGTCGGCACTCCGGAGGCGTTCTATCAATTGCAGCAGGCGCAGTCGCCGGATCCGGCCACAGGTAAACCGGATCCGGCCAAAGTGCCGGCATTCTTTGCCGCCCACCCGGAAGCCGTGCCGTTTCTGACCTGGGTGAAGACCGCCAAACCGTCGGCCAGCTATGCCACCGAAACCTATAACAGCGTGAATGCGTTCTATCTGGTCAACGGCAGTGGCCAGAAGCAGGCGGTGCGCTGGAGTGTCACACCACTGGCGCGTGATGCGGCCGGAGCCTCGGCGCCGGAGGGTGCTGATTTTCTCGAGAAGGATCTGGTGCAGCGTCTGGCCGAAGGGCCGTTGCGCTGGCAGTTGAATATCACCTTGGCCAACCCCGGTGATCCGGTGAACGATGCCAGCAAAACCTGGCCCGAGGGCCGCAAGGTGATCAACGCCGGCACCCTGGTGCTGGAGAAGACCCAGCCGCAGCTCAGCGGTGAATGCCGCGACAT
Source organism: Pseudomonas sp. NPDC087803 (assembly GCF_044742995.1). Lineage (NCBI taxonomy): Bacteria > Pseudomonadati > Pseudomonadota > Gammaproteobacteria > Pseudomonadales > Pseudomonadaceae > Pseudomonas > Pseudomonas sp. NPDC087803. Next base: position 59,680 of record NZ_JBIUVO010000014.1, on the reverse strand, counting down.
CAACTACGATCCGCTGGTGCTGCCGGCCGGTATCGAAGGCTCTGAAGACCCGCTGCTCGCCGCACGCTCCGCCGGTTACGCCGATTCCTACTTGCGCCGTACCAGTGAAGTCAACCAATTGCCCGCCGCCCGTCAGGAGGCTCGCCCATGAGCACGCAACCGACTCATTTCGCGCTGTTGGCGCGGCTGCTGCACTGGCTGATGGCGCTGATGATCATCGCCATGTTGTTCATTGGCGCTGGCATGGTCACTTCGGTTTCGCAGCGGCATGAATGGCTGATTCATCTGCACAAACCGCTGGGGATCGCGATTCTGCTGCTGGTGGTCGTGCGCCTGTTGGTGCGGTTTTCTACCCGCCAGCCACCTTTACCTGCCGATCTGCCGGGTTGGCAGGTAATGGCGGCCAAGGCTTCGCATGTGTTGTTGTACGCCTTGATGCTGGTGCTGCCGGTGCTCGGTTGGGCGATGATCAGTGCGTCGGGCGAGCCGGTGATGCTCAGCAGCACCTTGCAGTTGCCGTCGATTCTGCCGGCCGATGCGCAAGTGTTTGCCCTGCTGCGCAAGGCGCACGGCTATCTGGCGTATCTGCTGTTCCTGACCGTGCTGCTGCACCTGGCCGCAGCGTTGTTCCACGGTTGGGTGCGCCGCGACGAAGTGCTCGACAGCATGTTGCGTGGCCGTGATCGCAGTTAGCTCGCGCTGTTTGCGCAAAAAAAAGATCGCAGACAACGCTGCGATCTTTCAGGGGGAGCGGGGCGGGGATCAGCGCAGCGTGTCGACCATGTCGGCGATGGTGGTCAGCACGTCCTTGCCCAGCTGTTTGGAGCGCTTGCCTGACCAGCCGGTGAGCGGGTTCGGCGCGTCGTCGTGGTCCTTGAACGGCATTTCCAGGGTCAGCGCGAGACAGTCGTATTTCTGCCCGACAGCGTTGCAGGCCAGTGTCATGTTGGCCTGACCCGGTTCATCGCGGGTGTAGCCGTATTTGGTCTGGAAGTCTTTGGTGGTGTGCTTGAGGTGCGTGCAGAAATGCTCTTCGAGTTTCGCGATACGCGGCGTGTACCCCGGGTTGCCTTCGCTGCCGGCGGTGAACACGTGGGGGATTTCTTCATCGCCGTGTACGTCAATGAACAGGTCGACGCCGTACTTTTCCATCTGCTGCTGTACGAAAAGTACTTCAGGGCTGAGGTCCTGACTGGCGCTCTGCCAGGCGCGGTTCAAATCCTGGCCCATGGCGTTGGTGCGCAGATGGCCGTGGAAGGCACCGTCCGGGTTCATGTTCGGCACCAGATACAGATCGGCGCTGGCGAGCAGTGTGTTCAGCACCGGGTCGTCGTGGCGTTCCAGGCGTTCGATCACACCTTCCATGAACCATTCGGCCATGTGCTCGCCCGGGTGCTGTTGCGCGATGATCCAGATGTTGCGCCGGCCTTCGCCGCCGCTGCCTTTGCGCAGCAGTTGAATGTCACGGCCCTCGACGCTCTTGCCGGTGGCCAGCAGTTCGGTGCCGGCCTTGGTCAGCGCCTGCTCGATCAGCCAGTCATGACGACCGCGGCTGTAGGGTTCGAAGTAGGCGAACCAGGCATGGGTCTGCTCGGCTTCGAGGCAAAAGCGCAGGCTGTCGCCTTCAAAACTGGTGGGAATGCGGAACCAGTTGACGTGGTCGTAGGAAGCGACCGCCTGATAGCCGGTCCAGGCTTTGTTGTAGGAGGACTGGCTGGCATTGACCAGGCGAAACCAGTGTTCCTGATGAACATGCAAGCCGCTGGCCTTGAAGTGGAACCACTGAAAATGTGCGCTGCGGGTATCCGGGCGGATGGCCAGAACCGGGTTGAGCGGATTGGAGATGTCGATGACTTGGATGTTGCCGCTGTCGAAATTGGCACTGATGTCGAACGAAGATTTGGCCACGGTCATAATCGGTTCCTGAATATGATTCTTATGGCGGCTACTTTACACGCAAGACGCGGCTGAAACCGAGGGAAATTGCGGGTTGTAGTGGGGGCGTCTTCCATGACGCGCAAGCAGCTTAGAGACTGTGCAATTGATTCTCAAGTGCTAATTGTCATTAGTTTGCCCCAATGTGGCCGGGCTTCGCTTGCCAAGAGATATTCTTTTGATATTATCCGCGCCATCGAATTTGCAGCATCCAAAGACTTCATTAGCCTGAAGCCATAAGCCCGAAAAACGGGTAAAAAAAGACCCGGCAAAAAGCCGGGTCAAAAACCGTGATTAGCCTGATGAGGAGATAGTCCAGAAGACCGACCTAAGGTCTTTGGTCCATCGACTGATCTCGCGACCAGCTGCATGCAATAATAATCATTATCATTTGCAAGTCAAATGTTTTTATCTGCGCGATGGGGAAATTCTTTCCTGTCCGTCTGTATTCCTTGTTTGTCAGAGTTGTTCGCCATCAATCGAATGGTCGACCATCGCCCGCGCCATATCCACCATGTGTACCACCGAAAATGCCAGGTCACGGCTTGCGCCCTGCAGGTTTTCTGCTGCCTTGAGCGCGGTGGCGGCTGCGCAGCGCAGCAGATCCGAGGCGTGCACCAGGGCCTCTTCGCCACTGAGGTGGCGTTTCACATCGAAAAAACGCTCGTCAACCTCGGGTTCTGACACAGCTGGTTTCAAGTAATAGTCCAGTGCTCGCTGCGCTGCGGCGTTACCTTGGGGCGAAGTGAAGGTGGTGTCGATTTGCAGATCGGGCAAGTCTTTGCTGCTGATATTCATGGTCAAAGGTCACTCCTTGTTCGATTCAAAATCCGTGTCCGTAGAATAGTACGATGCGTAGTTGTGACCAGAATTTAAATACTACAATATGTGTTTTGTCGGCCGAAGGCGGGCCAAGTAAGGTGCCGCACATGGATAAATGGATTGAGTTGGTCAAGGCCAAGATGAGTGAACTCAAAATCACTCAAACAGAGCTCGGAGAGCGCGTCGGCATGTCCCAGGGCGGCATCGGCCATTGGCTGAACAAGCGTCGCGAACCGGGCGTCACGGAAATGAACCGCGTGTTGCAGGCGCTGGGCATGGAATTCCTGGAAGTGGTGCTGGTGATCCGCGAACCGCAGGAAACCGCGGATGACGAAATGCCCTTGGCGCAGAAGTACAACCCGTACTTCCGCTATCCGGTCAGCGACTGGCGCACGCCGTGTGAAGCTCGCGAGGGAGCGGCCACGGCCTACGCCCCGGCGCAGGACAAGCAGCGTTTCGAGCTGACGGATTATCACGCCCGTGGCGCAGCGTTCTGGTTGACGGTAGCGGGGGACTCGATGACCGCGCCCACGGGCCAGAGCATTGCCGAAGGCATGCTGATCCTGGTGGATCCGGAGGTGGAGGCGGTGCCCGGCAAACTGGTGATCGCCCAGTGGCAGGGCTGCGATGAAGCGATCTTTCGCAAGCTCGACGAAGAGGGCGGCCAGCGTTATCTGGTACCGCTCAATCCGACCTGGCCTAAAGCCCTGTTCACCGACGAGTGTCGGATCATCGGCGTGGTGGTTCAGGCCACGGCGCGATTCTAGTCAGACCGATCCTCGCAGAGCGCAGGATCGGTCCCTCATTACACAGCTTCCAGTTCAACCAGAGCGCTGCCTTCGCCGACCATTTCGCCTTCCTGGCAATACAGCGCTTTGATCACTCCGGCATGGGGCGCGCGAATGCTGTGCTCCATCTTCATCGCCTCCAGCACCACCAGTTGCGCGCCGGCCTCGACCGATTGCCCGGCCTCCACCAATACCCGCACGATGCTGCCGTTCATCGGCGCAGTCAGACCGCCCTGATGGCTGTGGCTGGCGTCGACGGCGCTGATCGGGTCGTACGTCTGAATGCGCCGCAACTCGCCGTCCCATTGCAGGTACAGCGAATCGCCCTGACGAATCGCACGCAAACTCCGGCGTACGCCGTTGTGTTCGACCACCAGTGCTTCACCGGACAGTGTGGCGTTGCCCGCGCTATTCAGCGTCAGCGCCCGATCCTGGCCCTCGCAGCTCAAGTGCAAAGTGATTTCCGTTGGCAGACCGGCGCGCAGACCACTGTTCAAAGCCCACGGCGAGCCCGGATCATCCGCCCGAACAGCGCCCGGCAAACTCTGTGCGAAAGCCTGTGCTGCGGTGTGCCAGAACTCATCGCTCAGCTCACCCTGGGCCGGCAGCAGTGTTTCCTGATAACGCGGAATAAACCCGGTATCCAGCTCAGCCGCGGCAAACGCCGGATGCGCGGTGATCCGCCGCAGGAAGTTGATGTTGGTCTTCAAGCCGCCAATCGCGAATTCATCGAGCATGCTCAACAAGCGCAGCCGCGCCTGCTCGCGATCTTCGCCCCAGGCAATCAGCTTGCCGAGCATCGGGTCGTAGAACGGCGATATTTCATCACCTTCCTCAACCCCGCTATCAACCCGCCGCCCCGGCCCTGCTGCCGATTCACGGTACAGCTCCAGACGTCCGGTGGCGGGCAGGAAATCATTCGACGGATCTTCGGCATACAGGCGTACTTCAATCGCATGGCCATTGAGCGGCACCTGATCCTGGGTGATCGGCAACGCTTCACCGCGCGCCACACGAATCTGCCACGCCACCAGATCGAGTCCGGTGATCGCCTCGGTGACCGGATGCTCGACCTGCAGGCGCGTATTCATCTCCATGAAGAAGAATTCGCCGCGCGCATCCAGCAGAAACTCCACGGTGCCGGCACCGACATAACCGATCGCCTGCGCCGAACGCACGGCCGCTTCGCCCATGGCGCGGCGCAGTTCCGGGGTCAGGCCCGGGGCCGGGGCTTCTTCGACAACTTTTTGGTGGCGGCGCTGAATCGAGCAGTCACGTTCGTTGAGGTACAGGCAGTTGCCGTGCTGGTCAGCGAACACTTGGATCTCCACGTGACGCGGCTTGAGCAGGTATTTCTCCACCAGCATCCGTGAATCGCCGAACGACGATTGCGCTTCACGCTGCGCCGAGGCCAGGGCTTCGGCCAACTGGCTGACGTCCTCGACCACTTTCATGCCTTTACCGCCGCCACCCGCCGTGGCCTTGAGCAGCACCGGATAACCAATGCGTTCGCAGGCATTGCGGAATGTATCGAGATCCTGCACCTCGCCGTGATAGCCCGGCACCAGCGGCACGCCGGCGGTTTCCATCAACGCCTTGGCTGCCGATTTGCTGCCCATCGCGTCGATGGCCGAGGCGGGCGGGCCGAGGAAAATCAGCCCGGCCTGTTCAATGGCGCGAGCGAATCCGGCGTTCTCCGACAGAAAGCCGTAACCCGGGTGAATCGCCTGCGCGCCGCTGGCCTTGGCCGCTGCGATCAGCTTGTCGATTTGCAGATAGCTGTCAGCGGCTTTGCTGCCACCGAGATCAACGCGGATATCCGCTTCGCGAGTGTGCCGCGCTTCGCGGTCGGTGGCGCTGTGCACGGCGACGGTGGTCAGGCCCAGCGCCTTGGCGGTACGCATCACCCGGCAAGCGATTTCGCCACGGTTGGCTACCAGCAGGGTGGTGAGAACAGGTGCGCTCATCAACGCGGCTCCTTGGTGGTGGTTGCGGCTTGCCAGCTCGGCGGACGTTTTTGCAGGAAGGCGCGCAAGCCTTCCTGGCCCTCAGGGCTGACGCGGATACGGGCGATGGCGTTTTCGGTGTAGCGACGCAAGGCCGGGGTCAGCGCGCCGTTGCCAACTTCGCGCAGCAGATCCTTGCTGGCGCGCATCGCGGCGGGGCTGTTGAGCAGCAGATTGTCGATCCAATGCTCGACCGCTTGATCGAGTTCGGCAGCCGGGTAGCTCTCGGACAACAAACCGATTTCCCGCGCACGCTGGCCGCCAAAGCGCTCGGCGGTCAGCGCATAACGACGTGCTGCACGTTCACCGATGGCCTGCACCACGAACGGACTGATCACCGCCGGCGCCAGGCCGATGCGTACTTCCGACAGACAGAATTGCGCATCGTCGGCACCGATCGCCATGTCGCAGCAACTGATCAGCCCCAATGCGCCACCGAACGCCGCGCCCTGGACCACGGCCAGGGTCGGGATTTTCAGCTTGGCGAGGTTGTACATCAGCTCTGCCAGTTCGCGGGCGTCGTCCAGGTTGGTGTGGTAATCGAGTTCGGCCGATTGCTGCATCCACGCCAGATCGGCGCCGGCGCTGAAGTGCCTGCCACGCCCGCGCACCAGCAGGAAACGCAGGCTGGCGTCGCTGGCAACCTTGTCCAGCGCCAGAATCAGTTCGCGGATCATTTCGGCGTTGAACGCGTTGTTCTTTTCCGCACGATTGAGCCACAGGGTGGCGAAACCCCGTGGGTCGTTGTGCAGTTCGAGGGTGTTGAAATCGCTCATATTCTTCCGTCTCCACGGTTTCTGTGGGAGCGGGCTTGCTCGCGAAGACGGTCTGTCAGTTGCGGATACGTCGACTGATACACCGCTTTCGCGAGCAAGCCCGCTCCCACAAAAAAGCATCACATCCGGAACACGCCGAAGCGGCTCGGTTCGATAGGCGCGTTCAACGACGCGGACAAGGCCAGACCGAGCACATCGCGGGTCTGCGCCGGGTCGATGACGCCGTCGTCCCACAGCCGTGCGCTGGAGTAGTAGGGGTGACCCTGCTCTTCGTACTGATCGAGGATCGGTTGCTTGATCTCGGCTTCCTGCACGGCGCTGAAGGCCTGGCCGCTGCGTTCGGCCTGCTCGCGCTTGACCTGCACCAGCACGCCCGCAGCCTGTTCGGCGCCCATCACGCCGATGCGCGCGTTCGGCCACATCCACAGGAAGCGCGGGTCGTACGCGCGGCCGCACATGCCGTAGTTACCGGCGCCGAAGCTGCCCCCGATGATCACGGTGAATTTCGGCACTTTGGCGCAGGCCACAGCGGTCACCAGTTTCGCGCCGTGCTTGGCGATGCCGCCGGCCTCGTATTTCTGGCCGACCATGAAGCCGGTGATGTTCTGCAGGAACAGCAGCGGAATGCCGCGCTGGCAGGCCAGTTCGATGAAGTGCGCGCCTTTCTGCGCGGCTTCGGCGAAGAGGATGCCGTTGTTGGCGAGGATCGCGATCGGGTAACCATGCAAGTGCGCAAAGCCGCAGACCAGCGTGGTGCCGAACAGCGCCTTGAATTCATCGAACACCGAACCGTCGACCAGCCGCGCAATCACTTCGCGCACATCGAACGGCTGCTTGGCGTCGGCCGACACCACGCCATACAACTCATCGCTGGCGTACAGCGGCGCAATCGGCGTGCGCTGCTGCACTTCGCCGAGCTTGCGCCAGTTGAGATTGGCGACGCTGCGGCGGGCGAGGGCGAGGGCGTGTTCGTCGCTCTCGGCGTAATGGTCGGCCACGCCGGAAATCTTGCAGTGCACGTCGGCACCGCCGAGGTCTTCAGCGCTGACCACTTCTCCGGTCGCGGCTTTTACCAACGGCGGGCCGGCGAGGAAGATTGTCGCCTGATTGCGCACCATGATCGCTTCGTCCGCCATCGCCGGCACATAGGCGCCGCCGGCGGTACAGGAGCCCATGACCACGGCGATCTGCGGAATGCCCATGGCGCTCATGTTGGCCTGGTTGAAGAAAATCCGGCCGAAGTGTTCGCGATCCGGAAACACTTCGTCCTGACGCGGCAGGTTGGCGCCGCCCGAGTCCACCAGATAGATGCACGGCAGGCGGTTCTGCTGGGCGATGGTCTGCGCGCGCAGGTGTTTTTTCACAGTCAGCGGGTAGTACGAGCCACCTTTCACCGTCGCGTCGTTGGCGACGATCATGCACTCGACGCCTTCGACACGGCCGATCCCGGCAATCACCCCGGCGGCCGGTACGTCTTCGCCATACACGGCGTGTGCGGCGAGCTGGCTGATCTCGAGAAACGGCGAGCCCGGATCGAGCAGCCGATTGATCCGCTCGCGCGGCAGCAGTTTGCCGCGCGAGGTGTGTCGTTCCTGGGCCTTCGCGCCGCCACCCTGGGCCACTTGGGCGAGCAGGGTGTGCAGGGCGTCGACCTGTTCAAGCATCGCCGCGCTGTTGGCGGCGAACTCCGCTGAACGGGGGTTGAGCTGGGTATGCAGGATAGCCATGTGCAGCTCCGTTTAGCGGGTTTCATTGAACAGTTCGCGGCCGATCAGCATGCGCCGGATCTCACTGGTGCCCGCGCCGATTTCGTACAGCTTGGCGTCACGCAGCAAGCGCCCAGCGGGGAATTCGTTGATGTAGCCGTTACCGCCGAGAATCTGGATCGCATCGAGGGCCATTTGTGTGGCGCGCTCGGCGGTGTAGAGGATCACCCCGGCGGCGTCCTTGCGCGTGGTTTCGCCGCGCTCGCAAGCCTGAGCGACTGCGTACAGGTAGGCGCGGCTGGCGTTGAGCTGGGTGTACATGTCGGCGACTTTGCCCTGGATCAGCTGGAATTCGCCGATGCTCTGGCCGAACTGCTTGCGATCGTGGATGTACGGCACGATCAGGTCCATGCACGACTGCATGATCCCGGTCGGGCCGCCGGACAGTACGACGCGCTCGTAATCGAGGCCGCTCATCAGCACTTTCACGCCGCCGTTGAGTACGCCGAGTATGTTTTCTTCCGGGACTTCGACGTCATCGAAAAACAGCTCGCAAGTGTTGGAACCGCGCATGCCGAGCTTGTCGAACTTGTTGCTGCGGCTGAAGCCTTTCCAGTCGCGCTCGACGATGAACGCAGTGATGCCGTGCGGGCCTTTTTCCAGGTCGGTCTTGGCGTAGATCACGTAGGTGTTGGCGTCAGGGCCGTTGGTGATCCAGGTCTTGCTGCCGTTGAGGACGAAGCGGTCGCCGCGTTTGTCGGCGCGCAATTTCATCGAAACCACGTCGGAACCGGCGTTTGGCTCACTCATGGCGAGGGCGCCGACGTGTTCGCCGCTGATCAATTGCGGCAGGTATTTGCTTTTCTGTTCGTGGTTGCCATTACGGTTGATCTGGTTGACGCAGAGGTTGGAGTGCGCGCCGTAGGACAGCGCCACCGACGCCGAGCCGCGACTGATTTCTTCCATCGCCACCACGTGCGCCAGGTAACCCAGACCCGCACCGCCGTACTCTTCCGGCACGGTGATACCCAGCAGGCCCATGTCACCGAATTTGCGCCACATGTCGGCAGGGAACAGGTTGTCGCGGTCGATCTGCGCAGCGCGTGGGGCGATCTGATCGGCGACGAAGGACTGAACCTGATCGCGCAGCATGTCGATGGTTTCACCGAGGGCGAAGTTCAGGGATGGGTAGCTCATGGGGCACCTTTTGGCTTTTTTGTAGGGTGGGGAGGGCGCTCGATCAGCTCTCACCTTTACGTTAACGTAAGCTTGTGACGATTGGCTGTCAATCACCCTTTACGTTAACGTCAACTTGGGCGAGAGTAGGGGCAGTTCAGGATTGAAAGCGGAGTGCTTTTGGTGGGAGCGGGCTTGCTCGCGAATGCAGTGTGTCAGCCTATACATCTGGCGACTGATCCTCCCCATTCGCGAGCAAGCCCGCTCCCACCCGAAGCAAAATCCCGGTAAACCCACTAATAAAGACAATAGGGGTCGTCATGGATCAACCCAGTGCAAACCCGCAGCGCAGCTATACCCGAGGCTCCCAGGACAAAGCCTTGCTGGCGATGACCATCGGGCAGAAGTTCGACCAGACTGTCGCGCAACACCCGAACGGCGAGGCGCTGGTCGTACGTCACCAGCTATTGCGCTACACCTGGCAACAACTGGCCGATAGCGTCGATCTGCACGCCAGAGCCCTGCTGGCGCTGGGTTTGCAGACGGGTGATCGGCTCGGCATCTGGGCACCCAACTGTGCGCAGTGGTGCATCACGCAAATCGCCACGGCGAAGATCGGCGTGATTCTGGTCAACATCAACCCGGCCTACCGCAGCTCCGAACTGGAATACGTGCTCAAGCAGTCCGGTTGCCAGTGGCTGGTCTGTGCCGGGGCATTCAAATCCTCCGACTACCACGCCATGTTGCAAGGGCTGATGCCGGAACTTGCCGAGCAATCCATCGGCCAGTTGCGCAGCGAACGTCTGCCGGATTTGCGCGGGGTGATCAGCCTCGACGCACAGCCGCCGTCGGGCTTCCTGCCGTGGTCGCAACTGGCCGATCTGGCGACCGGCGTCTCGGCCGAACAATTGCGCGAACGCAGCGACAGCCTGCACTTCGACCAACCGGTGAACATCCAGTACACCTCCGGCACCACCGGTTTCCCCAAGGGCGCGACCCTCAGTCACTACAACATCCTCAACAACGGTTACATGGTCGGCGAAAGCATCGGCCTGACCCCGAGCGACCGGCTGGTGATCCCGGTGCCGCTGTATCACTGCTTCGGCATGGTCATGGGCAACCTCGGCTGCATCACTCACGCCAGCACCATGATTTATCCCAACGACGCATTCGACCCGTTACTGACCCTGCAAACCGTCGCCGCAGAACAAGCCACCGGCCTGTACGGTGTGCCGACCATGTTCATTGCCATGCTCGATCAACCGCTGCGCGGCGAATTCGATCTGTCGAGCCTGCGCACCGGGATCATGGCCGGCGCGACTTGTCCGATCGAAGTCATGCGCCGGGTCATCAGCGAGATGCACATGAGCGAAGTGCAGATCGCCTACGGCATGACCGAAACCAGCCCGGTGTCGCTGCAGACCGGGCCCAACGATGAACTGGAACTGCGCGTGACCACCGTCGGCCGTACTCAGCCGCAACTGGAAAGCAAGATCATCGACGAGGCGGGCAAGTTGGTGCCGCGCGGCACCATTGGCGAACTCTGTACTCGCGGTTACAGCGTGATGCTCGGTTACTGGAGCAACCCGCAAGCCACGGCCGAAGCCATCGACGAGGCCGGCTGGATGCACACCGGCGACCTGGCGAGCATGAACGATGAGGGTTACGTGAACATCGCCGGGCGCAACAAGGACATGATCATCCGTGGGGGCGAAAACATTTATCCGCGCGAGCTGGAGGAGTTTTTCTTCACCCACCCGGCGGTGGCGGACGTGCAGGTGATCGGCATTCCGTGCGCGCGTTACGGTGAGGAGATTGTCGCCTGGATCAAATTCCACCCCGGTCACAATGCTTCCGAGCTGGAACTGCAAACCTGGTGCAAGGAACGCATTGCGCACTTCAAGACGCCACGGCACTTCAAGTTCGTCGAAGAGTTTCCGATGACGGTGACGGGGAAGATCCAGAAATTCCGGATGCGTGAGATCAGTATCGAAGAACTCCGCGAAAAGCAGGCCTGACAACGATCAAATGTAGGAGTGAGCCTGCTCGCGATAGCGGTGTATCAGTCAATATTTGCATCGACTGACACACCGCTATCGCGAGCAGGCTCACTCCCACAAGGGATCGGCGGGGAATTCATAAATCACAGAAAGCACAAAGGGGAGCCGAAGCTCCCCTTTAATTTTGTCGTCGCGTGCTCTTTTTTATTATTGAGGGGCGGTCTGTTGTTGTTTTTGGCAACCGTGGCCCTTTACCGCTGTTTTTGGCGACCCCCATCCGGGGTCAAGAGCAAACGTATTTTTTTGAGCGCTGATCTGCTTTCTCGTTAAACGATCCAACCGATTCGGGAGCTACCTGAAGGTAGTTTTATTGTTCTCTGCCCGGTTGCGGGTCACTCCTGAGAGCACCCTGAAAAGCACATCTTCTCCAAAAAAATCTGTTAGCTGCGTCTCTGCCGTGTTGTTTTTGTTATGTCAGAGTCGGTACGTCTTATTTTTATTGGTTTGCTGCTTTTTATTCTTGTTATGCCATAGAGATAGCAGAAGCCGTGCCAACTTTTTAAAACCCTTGTAAATCAATGGTTTGAGGTTTTTGCAGGATTTTTCCTTCAGGGCAAACCAGACAATTTGTTTCCGTGTTACTCGACTACGCCCACGTTTCAGACACAGCGGTAACACCTTTGCCCTCACTGTGCGTTACGGGCCTTGGCCACTCGCGAACCGCTCGGGCGACCGAGCACCGCGCTGATCTGCTGACCCGCCGCAATCAAGGCATCCAGGTCGATACCGGTCTTGATGCCCAAGCCGTTGAGCAGGTACACCACGTCTTCGGTGGCGACGTTACCGCTCGCGCCTTTGGCGTATGGGCAGCCGCCGAGGCCGGCGATAGAGCTGTCGAACACCGCGATGCCTTCCAACAGGCTGGCGTAGATGTTGGCCATCGCCTGGCCGTAGGTGTCGTGGAAGTGGCCAGCGAGTTTTTCCCGTGGCACTTGCGCCGACACCACTTCGAACAACCGCCGCGTGGCGCCTGCGGTGCCGGTGCCGATGGTGTCGCCGAGGGACACTTCGTAGCAGCCCATCGCATACAACTCGCGGGCGACCATCGCCACTTGCTCCGGCGCGACCTCACCTTCATAGGGGCAGCCGAGCACGCAGGACACGTAACCGCGCACGGTCACGCCGTGCTGTTTCGCCGCTTCCATGATCGGTGCGAAGCGCGCCAGGCTTTCGCTGATCGAGCAATTGATGTTGCGTTGCGAGAACGCCTCGGACGCCGCAGCGAACACTGCGACTTCTTTCACGCCGGCGGCCAGCGCGTCTTCAAAACCGCGCAGGTTCGGCGCCAGTGCGCCATAGGTCACGCCGGGCTTGCGCTGGATCTGCGCGAATACCTCGGCGGAGCCGGCCATCTGCGGCACCCATTTCGGGGAGACGAAACTGCCGACTTCGATATAACCCAAACCAGCCGCGCTCAGAGCGTCGACCAGTTGCACCTTGTCAGCGACGCTGATCGGCTGGGCTTCGTTCTGCAGGCCATCGCGCGGGCCGACTTCGATCAGGCGTACTTGGGAGGGGAGGGACATGGGTTGACCTGCTCATTTTCGGAATTACATGAGGTCCCTGTGGGAGCGGGCTTGCTCGCGAAGGCGGTGTATCAGATACAAAATTTGTCGCCTGACACTCCGCCTTCGCGAGCAAGCCCGCTCCCACAGGGAATGAGTTGTGGCTGATTACTGCGCTATCTGCTGGCTCTTGAGCGTCTGCTCCAACGCCTGCACGCAGCGTTCTTCGGCAGTATCGAGTTCCAGTTTCATCTGTTCGATGTCGAGCAACTGCTGCTCGAGTTGTTCGCGGCGCTCGCTGATTTTCGCCAGCATGCTGTTGAGCTGTTTGGTGTTACCGCTGGACGGGTCGTACAGCTCGATCAGCTCACGGCATTCGGCCAGCGAAAAACCGATGCGCTTGCCGCGCAGGATCAGCTTCAGGCTGACTTTGTCGCGGGGCGAGTAGATGCGTTCCTGGCCACGGCGCTCGGGGCTGAGCAGGCCTTGTTCTTCATAAAAGCGGATCGCCCGGGTGGTGATGTCCAGCTCGCGGGCGAGGTCGGAAATGCTGTAAGTCTGGCTGCTCATGAAAGCGCTCGAAAAAAGGTCTTGGAGCTAAGCTAATGGCAGGTTGACGTTTACGTCAAGGTTCAAAGTGTGTGGCGCGAGTGCTGGCCTCTTCGCGAGCAGGCTCGCTCCCACACTCGGTCGCGTTTCTTCAGATGGAACGCGATCAACTGTGGGAGCGAGCCTGCTCGCGAAGAACGATAACGCGGTTGCCAGCCTTACGCCTTATCGAGCTTCTTCTCATGCGCCGTCACCTGCTGGCACAACTCGATTATCTGCTCGCGCATCCAGCGGTTCGCCGGATCCTGATCGGTGCTCTCGTGCCAGTACAGGTGGGTCTCCACCGGGGGCACGTCGTTGACCGGCAGGTTGAACGCATGCAAGTCATTACGCCGGGCAAAACGCTCGGGCACGGTCATCACCATGTCGGTCTGCTGCATGACCTGCGACGCCATCAGGTAATGCTGCGAGCGCAGGGCGATCTTGCGCTGAATACCCATTTTGCCTAGCGCCAGATCCACGTAGCCCAGACCACTGCGGCGGCTGGAGATGTGGATATGGGTCAGCGACAGGTAATCGTCGAGGCTGAGTTTTTCCTTGCCCGCCAGCGGATGGCCCTTGCGCATCGCACAGACGTAGCGGTCTTCCATCAGCTTGACGTGGCGCACCTGCGGGTCAGTGTTGAGCGGCGCATCGACGGCGAAATCCAGACGCCCGGCAGCCAGTTCCTTGGTGGTCTCGCGGCGTTTGGACAGGAAACTCTCGATGATCACCGTCGGCGCCAGACGGCGCAAACGCTGGAACAGCGGCGGCAGAATCACCGCCTCAGTGAGGTCGGTCATGCTGATGCGGTAAGTCTTCACCGCTTGGGCCGGGTTGAAAATCCGGCTCTCCTGCACCGACACCCGCAGCAACGACAGCGCGTTGCGCACCGGGCCGATGATGTTCTGCGCCATCGGCGTCGGCACCATGCCCTGGGCGGTGCGCACAAACAGCGGATCGTTGAAGGTCTCGCGCAACCGCGCCAGCGCGTTGGACACCGCCGGCTGGGTGATCCCGACAATCTGCCCGGCGCGGGTCAAGTTGGCTTCGGTGTAGATCGCGTCGAAGACGATGAAAAGGTTGAGGTCGACCTTACTCAGATTCATAACGCGGCTTCTCTTGTTCTAGGGGCTGACGATCAGCGGATCATATATCGGTGATGAATGTTTATACACGCCGAGAATAGGCTAGGTAAATTATCAACGCTGTTCTAGCATCGAATGCATGATCTGAACAACCTCTGCCCATAGAAGGTAATTGCTCATGGATTTCGCTTATTCGCCCAAGGTGCAAGAACTGCGTGAGCGCGTGACCGCGTTCATGGACACCTACGTTTACCCGGCCGAAGCGGTGTTTGAACGCCAGGTTGCCGAGGGCGATCGCTGGCAGCCGACCGCGATCATGGAAGAGCTCAAGGCCAAGGCCAAGGCCGAAGGTTTGTGGAATCTGTTCCTGCCCGAGTCGGAACTCGGTGCGGGTCTGACCAACCTCGAATACGCACCGCTGGCGGAAATCATGGGCCGTTCGTTGCTCGGGCCAGAGCCGTTCAACTGCTCGGCACCGGACACCGGCAACATGGAAGTGCTGGTGCGCTATGCCAACGAAGAACAGAAACAGCGCTGGCTCGAACCGTTGCTGCGCGGCGAGATCCGCTCGGCGTTCGCCATGACCGAACCGGACGTGGCCTCGTCCGACGCCACCAACATGGCCGCCCGCGCCGTGCGTGATGGCGACGAGTGGGTGATCAACGGCAAAAAGTGGTGGACCTCCGGCGCCTGCGATCCGCGCTGCAAGATCCTGATCTTCATGGGCCTGAGCAACCCCGACGCACCGCGCCATGCCCAGCACTCGATGATCCTCGTGCCGGTTGACACCCCCGGGGTGAAAATCGTCCGCCCGCTGCCGGTGTTCGGCTACGACGATGCACCCCACGGTCACGCTGAAGTGCTGTTCGACAACGTGCGCGTGCCGTACGAAAACGTCCTGCTCGGTGAAGGACGCGGCTTCGAAATTGCTCAAGGCCGCCTCGGCCCAGGACGGATTCACCACTGCATGCGGTCGATCGGCATGGCCGAGCGTGCACTGGAATTGATGTGCAAACGCTCGGTCAGCCGCACCGCGTTCGGCAAACCGCTGGCGCGTCTGGGCGGTAACGTCGACAAGATTGCCGACTCGCGGATGGAAATCGACATGGCGCGCCTGCTGACGCTGAAAGCGGCGTACATGATGGACACCGTCGGTAACAAAGTGGCGAAGAGCGAGATCGCGCAGATCAAAGTCGTCGCACCGAACGTCGCCCTGCGGGTGATCGACCGGGCGATCCAGATGCACGGCGGGGCCGGGGTTTCGAACGATTTCCCGCTGGCCTACATGTACGCCATGCAACGCACCCTGCGCTTGGCCGACGGCCCGGACGAAGTGCACCGCGCGGCGATCGGCAAGTTCGAGATCGGCAAATATGTGCCGAAGGAAATGCTGCGTAGCGAGCGCTGATCCTAGACCAAGTTATCGTTCATCGCTGGCAAGCCAGCTCCCACAGGTTTGTTTGGTGTTCACAAACTTTGTGTTCACTGGAAATCTCTGTGGGAGCTGGCTTGCCAGCGATGACGTAAGCAGGTTCAACACATCAACATCAGGCTCAATACACCCAAACCTCAACCCGCCGATTCTTGATCCTGCCTTCATCCGCGCTGTTCGCCGCCACCGGCATCAACGCGCCAAACCCGCGCACCTCGCGCAGCACCACGCCGTTCTTCACCAGCTCGCGACGCACCGCCATCGCCCGCAACTTCGACAGCAGGTCGGCGCGGGCCGGATCGTCTTTCTCGTCGCCAAACCCCACCAGCGTCACCGCGCGCTCTGTCTTGCCGTGGCGCTGTATATAGTCGAGCACCCGCGCCAGATCCTGCCGTGCCTTGTTGTCGAGGCTGGCGCTGCCTTCCTCGAAGCGGAAGTTCACTGTCAGGCGCTGGGCGTGCCGGCTGAGAGATTGATAACCCTCTGGCATCAGCGCGTTCGGGGTGACGGTCATCGCGTGCACGGTCTGGCTGATGAAACCGTTGGCCGCAACAATCTTCTGGCCCTTTGGGCTTTGCGCAAATGCCACCAGTGCCGATGCCCAGGGATTCGGGCTGTTGGGCGGCAAGTAAAAGAACAAGCGCCGGGACAGCGGATAGTCCTCAGTGGCAATCAGACTGTTGAGCGGCAACATTGATTGCGAGGCACCGTCGGCAATTGCCACGGCTTTGGCCTGGCGCACATACGGCAGACCGATGAAACCGATGCCTTGCGGATCGCTGCTCACCGCGTCGGACAATTGCTCGCTGGATTCGAAGCGTTTCGCAGTGGAACTCAGACTTTTCCCACGACGATTCAGCACCAATTCCTTGAATGTGTCGTAGGTGCCGGACTGATCATCCCGCGCATATAAATGAATCGCACCGCCGCGCCCGCCGAGGTCTTCCCAGGTTTTCACCTCAGCGCTGAAGATCCGCGCCAGTTGCTCGGTGTCCAGTTGCTGCAGTGGGTTGCCGGGGTGAAGGATGATCGCCAGACCGTCGATGGCGATTACCTGCTCGGCGGTGGCGCTTTTCAGATCGCCAAGCGCTTGCAGGCTGAGCAGTTCGCTGTCCTTGATCGGGCGCGAGGAGGCGGCGAGGTCGGCACTGGCGCTTTTCAGCGCGGTGAACCCGGTGCTGGAACCGTGGGCGGCGACTTCCACCACCAGCCGTTTGCCTTGCGCGGTCTGGCCGACGATGTGTTGTTCGTTGGCGGTGTCGGGGTTTTCGCGGTGGACTTTCAGCAGCCCTTGTTCTTGCAGGAAACCTTCGACCAACGCCGGGCCGAGGTCGGCGCCGATGGTGTTGGACCCCTGAATGCGCAGCGCCGGGCCGTTTTCGGGGATGGGCAGGGCGGCGGCACTGACCGTCAGCCATGCACTCGACAGAAAAGCGAACAGAACACGCAGGGTCATGCCGGCACCGAATCAGGCCAAGGGGATTGCCGGGGAGATTAAGTCAGGTGCATGACCAAAACATGACAGTGATCCAATGGAAGAGTGAGGTGTGGTGAGGGGATTTATCCCCGATGGTTGGCGAAGCCGACCCAAAATCTTCATTTCGATCTACTAGAGACGACCGGGGCCGCTTCGCAACCCATCGGGGATAAATCCCCTCACCACAGGCTCACTCCTACAAGGCTCTCTTAAAGCTCGAGATCAGGCCAATTCAAGCCAGATCGGCGCATGATCCGACGGTTTCTCCATCCCGCGCAGTTCATAGTCCACGCCCGCATCCTTGACCCGTGGCAGCAAGCCATGGGACGCGAGGATCACGTCAATCCGCAGCCCGCGCTTGGGTTCGTCTTCAAACCCGCGGCTGCGATAGTCGAACCAGCTGAACATGTCGGTCACGTCCGGGTTCAGGTGGCGGTAGCTGTCGGTCAGGCCCCAGTTCTTCAGGCGGGCCATCCACTCGCGCTCTTCCGGCAGGAAGCTGCATTTGCCGGTTTTCAACCAGCGCTTCATGTTGTCCGGGCCGATGCCGATGTCGCAGTCTTCCGGGGAAATGTTCACATCGCCCATCACCACCAGCGGCTGCTCGTTGTGGAACTGGCTTTCCAGCAAGGTTTGCAGGTCGCTGTAAAAGCGTTGCTTGGCCGGGAATTTGGTCGGGTGGTCGCGGCTTTCGCCCTGCGGGAAGTAGCCGTTCATGATGGTCACCGGCACGCCATTGGCGTCGGCGAAGGTGCCCCAGATAAAGCGGCGCTGGGCGTCTTCTTCATCCGTGGCGAAGCCTTTGTGAATCGCGATCGGCTCTTTGCGCGAAAGCAGCGCGACGCCGTAATGGCCTTTCTGGCCGTGGAAATAAACGTGATAACCCAGCGTACGCACTTCTTCCAGCGGGAACTGGTCGTCGTGGACCTTGGTTTCCTGCAGGCCGATCACGTCCGGCTGATGCTTTTCGATCAGCGCTGCCAGCTGATGCGGACGGGCGCGCAGTCCGTTGATGTTGAAGGAAACAATCTTCATGGTCGGCAGTCCTGGCAAAAGGGCGATGCTAGCTGACATGTGGGATGGGGGCCAGTGTGGGGTGGGAGAAATCATTGTTGTCTGCCAGATAGATGTCGTCTGAACCGGCCTCTTCGCGAGCAAGCCCGCTCCCACAGGGGAATGCATTCCAAATGTGGGAGCGGGCTTGCTCGCGAAGGCGTCAGTTGAGTCGATGAAGAGTCTGGCTTGGGCTATACCTGTGGGGAACTGTGCCACCACCAAAAGGTTCGTACCAACAAGAGCGCAGTCATTTGAGCCGCGCCGGGGAGAATCATCGTCATGCCTGAAACCCAGACTGCCATCGCCGACATCCACATGCTCGACCGCGGTTACTCGCGCGAAGCCCGATCGCTGCTGTATCAGGCCTATCGCCACGAGCCGACCTTTGGTTATCTGTTCGAAGCCGAGCGCCCGGGCTACGAACAACGCGTGCGGGCCACGGTGCGTGAGTTGGTCAAACAGCATTTTTTGCAGGATCAGCCGGCCATCGGCCTGCTGGTCAACGACCGCCTGATCGGGATCGCCCTGATCGCACCGCCACAGCGCCGCCTGGGCATCACCGAAAGTTGGGCCTGGCGCCTGCGCATGGTGCTCAGCACCGGATTCCGCTGCACCCGGCGCTATCTGGAATACCACGATGCAGTGGCCGCCTGCGTGCCCAGCGACTCGGTGCACATGTTGCCGCTGCTGGGGATTCATCCGCAGTTTCAGGGCAAACACTTCGGCGAGCAGTTGCTGACGGCGGTGCACAACTGGTGCGCAGTGGACGAAACCTCGCAAGGCGTGGTGCTCGACACCGGCAACCCGCGTTACCTGGAATTCTATAAACGCCAAGGCTACGAAGAGATCGGTGAAGTCGCCGTCGGCCCGGTGCGCGAGCACGTGTTTTTCCACGCCAATCCGCAGGTGTTACAAACTGCAATGGCTTAGCCGTAGAACTTTTTCGGAAATTTCCTGTTCTATCACGCTCCCAAGCCCGTGATAGCATCCGCCCCTATGAAGTTTCCAGGAAGATTTACCAGTGGCGTGCTCATGCTGTTAACCAGCTGCGCGGCGCTGGCGCAAAGTGAATTGGACGTGCGGATCAAACCGTCCAACGACGAACTCAAGGCCAATATAGAAGGCTATATCGGCAGCCTCGGCGATCGTGACGAACAAGCCTTGCTGCGCTTCAGTCGCGGGGCCGAGGAGCAGGCGCGCAAAGCCGCGCAGGCCTTGGGTTATTACCAGCCGCAGATCGACAGTGACGTGAAGGGCGGTGAAAAACCGCGCCTGGTGCTGAACATCGATCCCGGCGAACCGATTCGTCTGCGCAACGTCATCGTGCGCGTCGACGGGCCTGCCGCCTCCCTCAAATCCTTTCGTGTGCCGAGCAGCGACACGCTCAAGTCCGGCGCGGTGCTCAACCATGGGCGTTATGAAGACGCCAAACGCCTGATCCAGAATCAGGCCTCGCGCTTCGGTTTTTTCAGTGGCCATTTCACTAGCCAGAAACTCCTGGTCGACCCGCGGGCCGGGGTGGCCGACGTTGAATTGATCTACGACAGCGGCCCGCGTTATGCGCTGGGCAAAGTCAGTTTCGAGGGCGACACACCCTTCGACGAAGACCTGCTGCAACGCATGGTGCCGTTCAAGGCTGGCGACCCGTATGACTCCGAGCTGATCGCCGAACTCAACCGCGACCTGCAATCGAGCGGCTATTTCGAAGGCGTGCGCGTCGATGCGGCGCCGACGGCGGCGAAAAACGACGTGATCCCGGTCGAGGTCAAACTCGACACCCGCAAGCCGCGCACCATGGGCCTGGGCCTCGGTTATTCGACCGACGTCGGCCCGCGGATCAAGGCCAACTGGACCCGCCACTGGGTCAACCCGCAGGGCGACAGTTACGGTTGGGAAGCCGAGTTGTCGGCGCCACGGCAGAACGTCGGGCTGTTCTATGACATCCCGCTCGATCCGCCGCTGACCGATAAATTGCGCTGGGCCGGCGGTTATCAATATGAAGACATCGACGGCTCCGACACCCTGAGCAAGCTGCTGACCTTCGGCCCGGAATGGCACAGCAAATTACCCAGCGGCTGGCAGCGGGTCATTTCGCTGAAATGGCAGCGTGAGGAATATCAGCTCGGCGACGACTCCGGCCTCAGCACCTTGCTGATGCCCGGCATCAGTTACTCGTACTTGAAAAGCGACAACCGCATCGACCCGCACAACGGCTATCGCCTGACGTTTGAAAGCAAAGTGGCAAAGGAAGGCCTCGGCTCGGACAACAACCTTTTATATGGCACAGCGCTAATCAAAGGCCTGACCACGGTGTTCGACAACCACCGCTTCCTCGGCCGGGTGCAGGTCGGCGGCAGCGCCACCAATGGTTACAACTCGGTACCGCCGTCACTGCGTTTCTTCGCCGGTGGCGATCAGAGCGTGCGCGGTTATGACTACCAGAGCCTGTCCCCGGAAAACTCCAAGGGCGACCGCATCGGCGGGCGCTACATGGTCGCCGGCAGCGTCGAGTATCAGTATTCGATTGCCGAGAAATGGCGGATCGCGACCTTCGTCGACCAGGGCAACTCCTTCAACAAACTCGAACTGCCGAACCTCAAGACCGGGGTCGGTATCGGTGTGCGCTGGGTCTCGCCGGTGGGGCCGATCCGCCTCGACCTGGCCCACGCGCTGGACGACGACGGCGGCATCCGGCTGCACTTTTCCATGGGGCCTGAGCTGTGAAGCGTGGTTTGAAAATATCGGCACTGGCGCTGTTGGCGTTGGTGCTGTTGGTTGTATTGAGCATCGCCGCAGTAGTGGGAACCCAGGCCGGCAGCCGTTGGGCGCTGGGCCTGGTGCCGGGTTTGAGTGTGGAGAATTTCCAGGGCCGGCTCGGTGGCCAATGGAGCGCCGATCATCTGCTGTGGCAGCAGGACAGCAGCCGGGTCGAACTGAACCAGGCGATCTTCGCCTGGTCGCCGCTGTGCCTGACCCGCATGACCCTGTGCATCGAACAGCTCAAGGCCGATCAGGTGATCCTGCAATTCCCGCCGAGTGAAACCACTGAAAGCGGTCCGATCAAACTGCCGGATCTGCAACTGCCGGTAGCGATCGAACTGGGCGACGTGCAGATCGGCAGCCTGCTGTTCAACGGCAGCGAACAGCTCAAGGGCCTGCAACTGGCGGCGCACTGGACGGCCCAAGGCATGCAGATCGACAGCGTGAAATTGCAGCGCGACGATATGAGTCTGAACCTCTCCGGCCTGCTGCAACCGACCGGCAACTGGCCGCTGAACATCGCCGGTGACCTGAGTCTGCCGTCCCCAGGCACAGGCCCATGGACGCTGGCGTTGAAAGTCGACGGCGACCTGCTGAAAACCCTCAACCTGCATGCCGACAGCCGTGGCTACCTCGATGGCCAGTTGAGCGGCGAGCTGCAACCGCTGGCAGAAAACCTGCCGGCCAAGGTGCGCATCACCAGTGAGGCGTTCAAACCGAGCGCCGATCTGCCGGACACCCTGCAATTCAATCAACTGGTTTTGACCGGGGAAGGTGACCTGAAAAACGGTTACCAATTGCTCGGCAACGCCACGCTGCCCGCCGAAAAAGGCCCGGTGGCGTTGCTGCTCAAAGGCAAGGTCGATGCCAGCGGCGCGCAGATCGCCGGCCTCGACCTCAGTGCCAACGACAAGCAAAGCCTCAAACTCACCGGCAGCGTTGACTGGAGCAAGGGCCTCACGGCTCAGGCCAACATCAACTGGCAGGATTTCCCGTGGCATCGGCTGTATCCCGAGATCGACGAGCCGCAAGTCGCACTGCGCACCTTCACTGGCGAAGTCTCCTACACCGACGGTCAATACCTCGGTAACTTCGCCGCCGACCTCGATGGTCCGGCGGGGGCGTTCAGCCTGAGCAGTCCGTTCAGCGGCAGCCTGAAGCAGATCGCTTTGCCGCAGCTGAAAATGCAGGCCGGGCAGGGCAAGGCCGAAGGGCATGTGAATGTGCAGTTCGCCGATGGCATCGCCTGGGACACCGCATTGGATCTTTCGGCGCTGAACCCGGCGTACTGGGTTGCGGAGTTGCCGGGGACTCTGGCCGGGCCGCTGCGCAGCAAAGGCGAAATGAAGAACGAACGCCTGAGCCTCACCGCCGACCTCGACCTCAAGGGCAAACTGCGCGGTCAACCGGCAGTGCTGCAAGCCAAGGCTGACGGTGCCGGCGAGCAGTGGAACCTCAACGCCCTGCAAATCCGCCTCGGCGATAACAGCATCAGCGGCAAGGGCAGCCTGCAACAGAAACTCAGCGGGCAGATCGACATCAAGCTGACGCGTCTGGCCCAGCTCTGGCCGCAGCTGCGCGGACAGGTCACGGGTCAGGTCAACGTCGCCGGTACGCTGAAAGCACCGCAAGGCAAACTCGGTCTGCAAGGTTCGCAACTGGCGTTTCAGGACAATCGCCTGCAAAGCCTCAACCTCGACGCCACCCTCGACAGTGCGCAACGGGCGAAAATCGACCTCAAGGGCAGCGGCATTCAGGCCGGCGACACCAACCTCGGTGTGTTGACCGCCAGTGCCCAAGGCGACATCAAGAGCCAGAAACTCAACCTCGACCTGCTCGGGCCACAGCTGAAGCTGGCCCTCGGTCTGGACGGCAATCTGGACAAGGGCAACTGGCGCGGCCGTTTGGCCAGCGGCGATATTCAGGCCGGCGGCCAGGACTGGAAGCTGCAGAACCCGGCCAGACTGGAGCGTCTGGCTGACGGCAAGATCAACTTCGGCGCGCATTGCTGGATGTCTGGCAATGCCAGCCTGTGCGGTGAAGATCAGCGCCTGCTGCCCGAGCCGAAACTGCGTTACCACCTCAAGCAGTTCCCGATTGAAAGTCTGGCGCAATGGTTGCCGAAAGACTTCGCCTGGCAGGGCAAGCTCAACGCCGACCTGCAACTGGATCTGCCGGCCAGCGGCCCGAACGGCGTGGTCAGCATCGACGCCAGCGGCGGCACCCTGCGCATGAAAGAAAAAGATCAGTGGCTGGACTTCCCGTACCAGACGCTGAAGCTCACCAGCAAACTCACACCGAAGCGCATCGACACCGACCTCAATTTTGTCGGCGGCAAACTCGGCGAATTGATGGTGCAGGCGCAGCTCAATCCGCTGCCGAAAAACAAACCGCTGAGTGGTTCGTTCCGTCTCAGCGGGCTGGACCTGTCGGTGGCGCGACCGTTTGTGCCGATGGTCGAAAAACTCACCGGGCGCCTGAACGGCAGCGGGACGATTTCCGGCGGGCTGCTGGCGCCGCTGGTCAACGGCACGGTGAAGCTCAGTGATGGCGAAGTCTCCGGCGCCGAGCTGCCGATGGAACTCAAGGACCTGCAACTGCAAGCGGTGATCGCCGGCGAATCCGTGCGTCTTGATGGTGGCTGGAACAGCGGCAAGACCGGCCAGGGCAGCCTCAACGGCAATGTCGCCTGGGGTCAGGCGCTGATAGTCGATGTGGCGCTCAAGGGCACGCAATTGCCGGTCACCGTCGAGCCGTATGCCAAGCTGGAAGTGGCGCCGGATCTGAAAATCTCCATGGCCGGCGACGAGCTGAAGATTGCCGGCAAAGTGCTGGTACCCAGAGGCGAAATCACCGTCCGCGAACTGCCGCCCTCCACGGTTAAAGTCTCCGATGACACGATCATCGTCGGCGCGCAGACCGAGGAGGGTAAACCGCCGATGGCCATGAAGATGGACATCGACGTGGTGGTCGGTGACGACAAACTCAGCTTCGCCGGATTCGGCCTGACCGCCAACCTGCAAGGTCATGTGCACATCGGCGACAACATGGACACCCGTGGCGAGCTGTGGCTCAACGACGGCAAATACCGCGCCTACGGCCAGCGCCTGACGGTTCGGCGTGCACGGCTGTTGTTCGCAGGGCCCATCGACCAGCCGTATCTGGACATCGAAGCGATCCGCCAGACCGACGACGTGATCGCGGGTATTCGCCTGAGCGGCAGTGCCGAACAGCCGACCACGCAGATCTTCTCCGAACCGGCCATGAGTCAGGAGCAGGCGCTGTCGTATCTGGTGCTCGGGCGACCGCTGAGCACCAACGGCGAAGACAACAACATGCTCGCGCAAGCAGCGTTGGGTCTGGGCCTGATGGGCAGTTCCGGGGTCACCAGCAGTCTGGCCAAAGACCTGGGGATTCAGGACTTCCAGCTCGACACCCAGGGCAGCGGCAACACCACCAGCGTGGTCGCCAGCGGCAATATCTCGGAAAAACTCAGCCTGCGTTATGGCGTCGGCGTGTTCGAACCGGCCAACACCATTGCGCTGCGGTACAAGCTGAGCAAGAAGGTTTATCTCGAAGCCGCCAGCGGTGTCGCCAGTTCGCTGGATATCTTCTACAAGCGCGATTTCTGAGGGCGTTGCCAAGAGCCGGGTCGTGGCGTCGCGATCCGGTTCTTGCAGGATGTATTAGACTCAGCGAACCCTGTAAACCTTGCCGGTTGTGCCTATGGTTCGCTTGAGTATGGTCCTGCTCGGTAATGACTTTGTCCGCAAGCGCTGGTCAGCACTGGCGCTGACCGGCATCGTCTGGGGCGCGGCCGGGGTGGCGATCTTCATCGATGCGCTGGACGGCGTGCTGTATTTTCCGCTGCACCTGTTTGGCTATCTGTTGTTGCTCGAAGCGCTGATCCTGCTGCTGGTGCCGGCACCGCAAACCGGGACCGCTGCGGCCCTGCGTAAAGCGCGAGGTCTGGCGTTTCTCTTGTTGGGGCTGCTGATTGTTGACCGGCAACATGCTGCCGGGCTGATTCTGGCGGTGCTGTTTGGCGGGGCTTTCATCGTTGATGGGGTCTTCAGGCTGGCGGCTGCGGTGGTGGTGCGTTTTGTCGGCTGGCAAGTGTCGCTGCTGGCGGGGTTGTTCGAACTCGGTTTTGGCGTGTTTATCCTTGAGCCGTATCCGACGCTGTATAAGGGCACGGTGCCGTTCTGCATAGGCATGAGCCTGTTTCTCTCGGGCTGCGCGTTGCTGCGCCAAGCCGCGCGCTTCAGGCACCTGCCGGCGCTGACCGACCCTGCTGCTGTCAGTGCGCCGGCCAGCAGCGACGCGCTGGTCATCCACATCTGGACGCCCAGCGGCACCGTGGATGACACCCTGGTGCGCAACCGTCTGCTCAATCGCTACATCGCGGCGGTTGATATTAATGGGGTCATTTCCGCCGGCCACGCGGCGCTGGAATGTGGCCCGGACATTTACATCAGCCATTACCCGCTGGACGACATCGATCGTTCGGCGGGAGATTTCGTGCGTTTGCTGCGGGCGACGCCGAACAACGATGTCGCCGGGCGGTTTCTGCCGGACTATGCCGGCGAGGTGGCGGACTGGTGCCGGTCTTCGGTTCAGGTCAGTTTTGCCCACTACGATGCCCGGCGATTGCAGGCGTTCTGGGTGGCGTATCGGCAGAACGACACCTACAACCTCACCAGCCGCAATTGTTCCAGTGCCGTGGCCCATAGCCTCGAGGCGGCTCTGGAAGGATCCATGAATCGCGGGCACTCGAGCATGTTCGATTTTGCCCGGATCATCTTCAGCCCCGAATTCTGGGTCGCGGCGCAGGTGCGCAAGCGCGCTGAAGTGATGGCCTGGACGCCCGGTCTGGTGCTCGATTACGCACGGGCGCTGCATGCTGCGATCGAGCCGGCACCACCGGGCTGGCACAGCATGTATGCGGTGACCAAACGCGCCTGCGGTTATGCAGTCACCGCCTTGCGCGGACGTGAAGTGCATCCCCTTCAGCCGCCGGCGGCTGCCCGTCCTTCCGATGAAACCTGAGCGTCTTTAAACCGAGTTGTCCCAATCGCTGGCAAGCCAGCTCCCACAGGGTCAGTGGTGTACTCAAAATTCACGTACGCCATAGAAACCTGTGGGAGCTGGCTTGCCAGCGATAGCGTCCGCCCGCCAAACACAAAACCCAGTCCACTGGTCAACTAATTACAAAGCAACCTAACTATTACGTTGACATTCGCTGCCTAGGCAGTAACATCTCGACATACATTCACTGCCTAGGCAGTTATTAGGTAAGCACATGAAGCATTTCACCCCGGACGAATTCAAACATTGCCATCTCGGCCTGTTGCTTGGCCGTGCTGCGCTGCTCAAGGACAAGATCATCGACACTCACATGGAACCCCACGGCATCACCGCCGCGCAGTTCAAGGTGTTGATCATCATGGCGCAGTTTGGCGTCGACACCCCGGCCGAGCTGTGCCGGCATCTGTCGCTCGACAGCGGTTCGATGACACGCATGCTTGATCGTCTGGAGCAGAAAGGCTTCCTGGCTCGCCAACGCAGCGAAGGCGATCGCCGTCAGGTGCAGCTCAAGCTCACCGAGCAAGGTCGGCAACTGGCCGATCGCCTGCCGCACATCGGCGCCGATGCGATGAATGAACTGGCCGGCGCCGTCACTCCGGACGAGTTGAAGACCCTGGAATACATCCTCAAGAAAATCCTGCTGGCAGCCGGTGACCCGATCACTATCCAGCGGTTAGGTGAACACAATGAGCGGTAAAACCTTGCGCACCAGCCTGACCCTGGTGCTGTCGGCGATGATCCTTGCCGGCTGCGCCAACTACAGCGGCCTCGATACTCAGGGCAAAAATCTCGATGCGAAAAGCCTGAAAGCCGGCCAGTCTCTCAGCGGCGTGACCCTGTCGCCCGCCGCGTGGCCGAAAAGCGACTGGTGGACCAGCCTCGGCGATCCACAGCTCGACGGTCTGATCCGCGAAGCCCTGCACGACAGCCCGGACATGCAGATCGCCGAAGCGCGCGCGCATCAGGCCAGCGCTGCGGCGTATGCCGCCGATGCCGAACGCTATCCGACCCTCGACGCCAGCGCCGGCATCAGCCGTTCGCGCCTGGCCAAGGATCAGGACCCGCGAGGGCAGGGCGATGCCTACGCCACCGTGCGTAACGTCAGCGCCGGCTTCAATTACAACTTCGACCTGTGGGGCGGCCAGCGTGATGCCTGGGAAGCCGCACTCGGTCAGGCCCGCGCTGCAGAAGTCGACCGTCAGGCGGCGCAATTGACCCTCGCCGCCGACGTGGCCCGGGCCTACAGCGATCTGGGACAGGCGCACATCGTCTACGACCTGGCTAACGACGACCTCAAACGCACCAAACAAATGCTCGATCTGAGCCAGCGCCGCTTGAGTGCCGGGATCGACAGCCAGTACCAGTTCCAGCAAACCCAAAGCCTTGAGGCCAGTTCCGAAGCCAGTCTGATCGACGCTGAAAAACGTCTGAACAGCGCCAAGATCGCCCTGGCCGTGCTGCTCGGCAAAGGCCCGGATCGTGGCAACGAAATCGCCCGGCCGAAAGTCCTGCAAGCCAGCGCCGTGGCGGTGCCGTCGGTCCTGCCGGCTGAGCTGCTGGGCCGGCGTCCGGATCTGGTCGCGGCGCGCTGGCGCGTAGAGGCCGCGAGCAAAGACATCGACTCGGCGAAAACCCGCTTCTATCCCAACCTGAACCTTACGGCGTCGGCCGGTGCCGAATCCTTGTTGGGTGACGCGATGTTCGGGTCGGCCAGTCGCTTCTTCAGCATCGCCCCGACCATCTCGGTGCCGATCTTCGACGGCGGGCGTCTGCGCGCCAACCTCGATGCGCGCGACGCCGATTACGATCTGGCGGTGGCGCAGTACAACAAAAGCCTGGTGAAAGCACTGGGCGATGTCAGCGACACGATCAACCAGTTGCGTGACATCGGCCGGCAGATCGGGGCGCAGCAACACGCCACCGAGATTGCTCAGGATTCTTACAACACCGTCGTCCAGCGTTACGGTTCCGGCATCGGCAACTACCTGGACGTGCTCAGCATCGAGCAGCAATTGCTGCAGGCCCAGCGTCAGTTGGCCAACCTCAATGCCGAGCAGATCGACCTGTCGATTCAACTGATGCAAGCGCTGGGCGGCGGCTTTCAGGGTGAAACCCTGACCGCAGCCAACGCCACCCCAGCCACGTCGCACAACTAATTTCAGGTATTTGTCATGGCCACTGCCGAAAACACTCAAACTCAAGCCAACACCCCCGACACCGGCAATCCGCGCAAACGCAAAGTCATGCTGCTGGTGCTGGCCGTCGTGGTCCTGCTCGCCTGCGCCGGCGTGTGGGCGTATCACGAGTTCATCGGGCGCTTCAACGAAAGCACCGACGACGCCTACGTCAACGGCAACGTCGTCGAGATCACCCCGCTGGTGACCGGCACCGTGGTCAGCATCGGCGCCGATGATGGCGATCTGGTTCACGAAGGCCAGGTGCTGATCAACTTCGACCCGAACGACGCCGAAGTCGGCCTGCAAAGTGCCCAGGCGAAACTGGCGCGTACCGTGCGTCAGGTGCGCGGCCTGTACAGCAACGTCGACGGCATGAAGGCCCAGGTCAACGCGCAACAGGCTGAAGTGCAGAAGGCTCAGGACAACTACAACCGCCGGAAAAACCTCGCCGCTGGCGGCGCGATTTCCCAGGAAGAACTGTCCCACGCCCGCGACGACCTGACCTCGGCGCAAAACGCCCTGGCCAATGCCAAGCAGCAACTGAAAACCACCAGCGCGCTGGTCGATGACACCGTGGTTTCGTCGCACCCGGACGTGATGTCGGCGGCTGCCGATCTGCGTCAGGCGTACCTGACCAACGCTCGCAGCACCCTGATCGCGCCGGTCACCGGTTACGTCGCCAAACGCACCGTGCAACTCGGTCAGCGCGTACAGCCGGGCACCGCGCTGATGGCGGTGATTCCGCTGGATCAACTGTGGATCGACGCCAACTTCAAGGAAACCCAGCTGCGTGACATGCGCATCGGTCAGCCGGTGGACATCGAGTCCGACATCTACGGCAGCAGCGTGAAGTACAGCGGCACCGTCGACAGCCTCGGCGCCGGTACCGGCAGCGCGTTCGCCCTGTTGCCGGCGCAGAACGCCACCGGTAACTGGATCAAGATCGTGCAGCGTGTGCCGGTGCGGATTCACATCAACGCCGAAGAGCTGGCCAAGCACCCGCTGCGGGTCGGTCTGTCGACCAATGTTGAAGTGAACCTGCATGACCAGAGCGGTCCGGTACTGGCCCAGCAACCGCCGCAACAGGCCTCGTTCAGCACCAACGTCTACGACCGGCAACTGGCCGAGGCCGACGCGATGATTGCGCAGCTGATCCACGACAACAGCGCTGCGGTGAGCAAGACCGCGCAACGCTGAATCTTTCCCCTGTGGGAACAGGTTCTCAAGGTGATGAGATTTACCGTGGTGAGGGGATTTATCCCCGATGGACTGCGCAGCAGGCCCGGCTTTTCTGAATTAAAAGAGGGGCTGCTTCGCGACCCATCGGGGATAAATCCCCTCGCCACAGATGAATCCCCTCACCACAGATGAACTTCCTCGTCACAAGGGCCTGTTCTTTATAGGCAACTGCTTCTTTAACAGACGCAGCGTCAATCAGGTTTCAAAGGATTCACAATGAGCAATAACGCCTCTTTCACGCCGCCCAGCCTGTTGCTCAGCACCATCGGCCTGTCGCTGGCGACGTTCATGCAAGTGCTCGACACCACTATTGCCAACGTGGCGCTGCCGACGATCTCCGGCAACCTGGGCGTGAGTTCGGAGCAGGGCACCTGGGTCATCACCTCGTTTGCCGTGAGCAACGCCATCGCGCTGCCGCTGACCGGCTGGCTCAGTCGCCGTTTCGGCGAGGTGAAGCTGTTTCTCTGGGCCACCATTCTATTCGTGCTAGCCTCGTTCCTCTGCGGAATCTCCACCTCGATGCCGGAACTGATCGGTTTCCGTGTGCTGCAAGGTCTGGTGGCCGGGCCGCTGTATCCGATGACGCAGACCCTGTTGATTGCAGTCTATCCCCCCGCGAGGCGCGGCATGGCCCTGGCGTTGCTGGCGATGGTCACGGTGGTCGCGCCGATTGCCGGGCCCATTCTCGGTGGCTGGATTACTGACAGCTACAGCTGGCCGTGGATCTTCTTCATCAACGTACCGATCGGCATCTTTGCGGTGATGGTGGTGCGCTCGCAACTGGCCAAGCGCCCGGTGGAGACCAGCCGGCAGCCGATGGACTACGTCGGGCTGATCACGCTGATCATCGGCGTCGGCGCGTTGCAGGTGATCCTCGACAAGGGCAATGATCTCGACTGGTTCGAGTCGAACTTCATCATCATCGGCGCGGCGATTTCGGTGATCGCCCTGGCGGTGTTCGTCATCTGGGAAATGACCGACCAGCATCCGGTGGTGAATCTGCGGTTGTTCGCCTACCGCAACTTCCGTATCGGCACGCTGGTGCTGGTGTTGGGTTACGCCGGGTTCTTCGGCATCAACCTGATCCTGCCGCAGTGGTTGCAGACGCAGATGGGTTACACCGCGACCTGGGCCGGTCTGGCGGTGGCGCCGATCGGGATTCTGCCGGTGCTGCTGTCGCCGTTTGTCGGCAAGTACGCAAACAAGTTCGACCTGCGCCTGTTGGCCGGTCTGGCGTTCCTCGCGATTGGCCTGAGCTGCTTCATGCGCGCCGGATTCACCAACCAGGTGGACTTCCAGCACATCGCTCTGGTGCAGCTGTTCATGGGTATCGGCGTGGCGCTGTTCTTCATGCCGACCCTGAGCATCCTGATGTCCGACCTGCCGCCGAGCCAGATCGCCGATGGCGCGGGTCTGGCGACCTTTCTGCGGACTTTGGGTGGCAGCTTTGCGGCATCGCTGACCACATGGATCTGGATCCGCCGCGCCGACCAGCACCATGCGTACATGAGCGAAAGCATCAGTACCTATGAGCCGGCGACCCGCGAGACGTTGAATCATCTAGGCGGCGCGAGCCAATCGGCGTACGCGCAGATGGATCAGATCCTCACCAGCCAGGCGTACATGCTCTCCACCGTGGATTACTTCACGTTGCTGGGTTGGGGCTTCATGGGGCTGATTCTGATTGTGTGGCTGGCAAAGCCGCCGTTTGCTGCCAAGGCCGGCCCGGCGGCCAGCGGTCACTAAGCAAAAACGCGGTCAAACTGTAGGAGTGAGCCTGCTCGCGATATCGGTATCACATTCAACATCTTCGTTGACTGGTACACCGCTATCGCGAGCAGGCTCACTCCTACAGTGGTTTGTGTTTGGCTTCTAGATTGCGGGAGCAGGCAGTGCCGGTGGCGGGGCGAAGTCGAACGGTGCCAGGGCAAACCCGTTCTCATCCACCTGCAACGCCCATCCCTGTCGATCCCAGTCCCCCAGCACAATCCGCTTCGCTGCCTGCTCACCGAGCTGCAGCTTGTGGATCGCCGGACGATGGGTGTGGCCGTGAATCAGGGTGTTCACCCCGTATTGCTGCATGATCCGCGGAATTTCCTCAGGCGTGACATCGACAATGTCATTGGCCTTCATCCGTGTCTGCGCGCGGCTTTCGCTGCGCAGCTTGCGCGCCAGATTGTGGCGGGTGCTCAGCGGCAGGTGGCGCAGGATGAACAGGGTGATCGGGTTGCGCAGGTAGCGCCGCAGCTTCATGTAGCCTACGTCGCGGGTGCACAGGCTGTCACCGTGCATCAGCAGCACCGGCTCGCCGTAAAACTGCACGACACTCGGGTCCTTCAACAGCGTGCAGCCGGCTTCTTTGCAGAAGGCCTTGCCGAGCAGGAAGTCGCGATTGCCGTGCATCAGAAAGATCGCCGTGCCGCTGTCGCTCAATTGGCGCAGAGCCTGGCAAATGGAACGCTGGAAGGGCGTCATGGCATCGTCGCCAATCCACGCTTCAAAGAAGTCGCCAAGAATGTAGAGCGCACTCGCCGAGCGGGCGCGTCCGGCGAGCAAATCCAGAAACGCCCGGGTAATGTCCGGGCGCTCCTCTTCCAGATGCAAGTCTGAAATCAGCAATATCACGCTTCGATGATCTCGGCTTTCTCGATGATCACGTCGTCTTTCGGCACGTCCTGGTGACCGGCCTTGGAAGTGGTGGCAACGCCTTCGATCTTGTCGACGACATCGGTACCGGCAACCACTTTACCGAACACGGCATAACCCCAGCCCTGAGCGGTCTTGGCGGTGTGGTTGAGGAAGCTGTTGTTGGTGGCGTTGATGAAGAACTGCGCCGAGGCCGAATGCGGGTCCATGGTGCGGGCCATGGCCAGGGTGTACTTCTCGTTCTTCAGGCCGTTGTCGGCTTCGTTCTGGATGCTTGGGCGCTTGTCTTTCTTTTCCTGCATGCCAGGCTCGAAACCGCCGCCCTGGATCATGAAGCCCTTGATCACGCGGTGGAAAACCACGTTCTCGTAGTGACCGTTTTTAACGTATTCGAGGAAGTTGGCAGCGGTGATCGGCGCTTTTTCCGCGTCCAGTTCGATGACGATGTCGCCGTAGTTGGTGGTCAGTTTGACTTGAGTCATGATCGCTA
The DNA here is from genome assembly GCF_044742995.1 of Pseudomonas sp. NPDC087803. NCBI lineage: Bacteria > Pseudomonadati > Pseudomonadota > Gammaproteobacteria > Pseudomonadales > Pseudomonadaceae > Pseudomonas > Pseudomonas sp. NPDC087803. The sequence continues at coordinate 26,865 of NZ_JBIUVO010000014.1, read as the reverse complement.
CTCTTTATAAGGAATTCGTGGTTCTGGGACATTCAGCCCCACAACCGGTTCAGCCTGCTTCGGCCAAGGAGCGCAGTTTAGCGTGACAGGCGCGAATTTCGAGGCTGTTTTTCCAAAACCCTTCGATTAAATGCACTCCTTTATAGGCCGCGCTCTGTCAGCCCCTTGACAGCATCGGCTATGATAGCGGCTTTGTTTTGTCTGGCCCCCTTTGCGGCCGCGCACATGTAAGTCAAGGATCCTATGAGCAAGCCCACTGTCGACCCTACCTCGAATGCCAAGTCCGGCCCTGCCGTGCCGGTCAATTTCCTGCGGCCGATCATCCAGGCAGACCTGGACTCGGGCAAGCACACCCAGATCGTCACCCGTTTTCCGCCTGAGCCCAACGGCTACCTACACATCGGCCACGCCAAGTCGATCTGCGTGAACTTCGGCCTGGCCCAGGAGTTCGGCGGCGTCACGCACCTGCGTTTCGACGACACCAACCCGGCCAAGGAAGACCAGGAATACATCGACGCGATCGAAAGCGACGTCAAATGGCTGGGCTTCGAGTGGTCCGGCGAAGTGCGCTACGCCTCGCAGTATTTCGACCAGTTGCACGACTGGGCGATCGAGCTGATCAAGGCCGGCAAGGCCTACGTCGACGACCTGACCCCTGAGCAGGCCAAGGAATACCGTGGCAGCCTGACCGAGCCGGGCAAGAACAGCCCGTTCCGCGACCGTTCGGTGGAAGAGAACCTCGACTGGTTCGCGCGCATGCGTGCCGGTGAGTTCCCGGACGGCGCTCGCGTGCTGCGCGCGAAGATCGACATGGCTTCGCCGAACATGAACCTGCGCGACCCGATCATGTACCGCATCCGCCACGCCCATCACCATCAGACCGGTGACAAGTGGTGCATCTACCCGAACTATGACTTCACCCACGGTCAGTCGGACGCCATCGAAGGCATCACCCACTCGATCTGCACCCTGGAATTCGAAAGCCATCGTCCGCTGTACGAGTGGTTCCTGCAGAACCTGCCGGTGCCGGCCAACCCGCGCCAGTACGAATTCAGCCGCCTGAACCTGAACTACACCATCACCAGCAAGCGCAAGCTCAAGCAACTGGTCGATGAAAAGCACGTCAACGGCTGGGACGACCCGCGCATGTCGACGCTGTCGGGCTTCCGTCGCCGTGGCTACACGCCGGCTTCGATCCGCAACTTCTGCGACATGATCGGCACCAACCGTTCCGACGGCGTGGTCGACTTCGGCATGCTCGAGTTCAGCATCCGTCAGGACCTCGACGCGAACGCCCCGCGCGCCATGTGCGTGCTGCGTCCGTTGAAAGTCGTGATCACCAACTACCCGCAAGACCAGGTCGAAAACCTCGAACTGCCGCGTCATCCGCAGAAAGAAGAACTCGGCGTGCGCAAGCTGCCGTTCGCCCGTGAAATCTACATCGACCGCGATGACTTCATGGAAGAACCGCCAAAGGGCTACAAGCGTCTGGAGCCGAACGGCGAAGTGCGTCTGTACGATCGCCTGTTCCGTTCTCCGAACCCGGAGAAGGCCGAAGACAGCGCGAGTTTCCTCGACAACATCAACCCTGACTCACTGCAAGTGCTGACCGGTTGTCGTGCTGAACCCTCGCTGGGCGATGCACAGCCGGAAGACCGTTTCCAGTTCGAGCGCGAAGGCTACTTCGTCGCCGACATCAAGGACTCGAAACCAGGTCAGCCGGTATTCAACCGTACCGTGACCCTGCGTGATTCGTGGGGCCAGTGATTTAGCGTCAAGGAAATTAACGTGCTGACGATCTACAACACGCTCACCAAGAGCAAAGAAGTCTTCAAGCCGCTGGATGGCAACAAGGTGCGCATGTACGTGTGCGGCATGACCGTGTACGACTACTGCCACCTCGGCCACGGCCGCAGCATGGTCGCGTTCGACCTGGTGACCCGCTGGTTGCGGTTCAGCGGTTACGACCTGACCTATGTGCGCAACATCACCGACATCGACGACAAGATCATCAATCGTGCCCGCGAGAACGGTGAGTCGTTCGACGCGCTGACCGAGCGCATGATCGCCGCGATGCATGAAGACGAAGCGCGCCTGAACATCAAGAAGCCGGACATGGAGCCGCGTGCCACGGATCACATTCCGGGCATGCACGCGATGATCCAGACCCTGATCGACAAGGGCTTCGCTTACGCCCCGGGCAATGGTGACGTGTACTACCGCGTCGCCAAGTTCATGGGTTACGGCAAGCTGTCGCGCAAGAAGATCGAAGACCTGCGCATCGGTGCACGCATCGAAGTCGACGAGTCGAAAGAAGACCCGCTGGATTTCGTCCTGTGGAAAGCCGCCAAACCGGGCGAGCCGAGCTGGGAATCGCCGTGGGGCGCCGGGCGTCCGGGCTGGCACATCGAGTGCTCGGTGATGTCCACCTGCTGCCTCGGTGAGACCTTCGACATTCATGGCGGCGGCAGCGACCTTGAGTTCCCGCACCACGAAAACGAAATCGCCCAGAGCGAAGCGGCCACCGGCAAGACCTACGCCAACGCGTGGTTGGCTTGC
>NZ_JBIUVO010000014.1:0-24296 GCF_044742995.1 Pseudomonas sp. NPDC087803 | reverse complement strand
CGACAAGTACCACCCGGAAGTCGTGCGTTACCTGCTGGTGTCGAGCCACTACCGCAGCGCGATCAACTATTCGGAAGACAACCTCAAGGACGCCAAGGGCGCACTCGAGCGTTTCTACCATGCGCTGAAAGGTCTGCCGAGCGTCGCTCCGGCTGGCGGCGAAGCCTTCGTCGAGCGTTTCACCACGGTGATGAACGACGACTTCGGCACGCCGGAAGCCTGCGCGGTGCTGTTCGAGATGGTGCGTGAGATCAACCGTCTGCGCGAGAGCGATCTCGACGCGGCGGCCGGTCTGGCGGCGCGTCTGAAAGAACTGGCGAGCGTGCTGGGTGTGTTGCAGCTGGAAGCCGATGACTTCCTGCAAGCGGGCGCCGCAGGGCGTGTCGATGCCGCTGAAGTCGACGCGCTGATTGCTGCACGGCTGGCGGCACGCGCCGGCAAGGACTGGGCTGAATCCGACCGCATCCGCGACCAGCTCACCGCCATGGGCGTGGTGCTGGAAGACGGCAAGGGCGGCACGACCTGGCGTCTGGCTGACTGATTGCCTGACCCGCGTTAAAACAAAACCCGCCGAGTGCGGGTTTTGTTTTTTCTGGCAGGGCCTTAGCTCAAGGCCCCGCTGCTGACCGCGACGATCAGGAAAATCCCCAGCACCGCGCGGTAGATGACGAATGGCCAAGTGGAGAATTTTTCCAGAAAGCGCATCAGGCCCCAGATCGCAAAGAACGCCGAGATGCTGGCGATCACCAGACCGAAAATCAGGTGTGCCCAAACGGCTGCCGAAAGGTCGGCATGGAACAACACCCACAACTCTTTCAGGCCGGCGAGGGCAATCGCCGGCAGCCCGAGCAGGAACGAGAACCGCGCCGCTTCTTCACGCTTGAAGTTGAGAAACAGTGCTGCCGTCAGCGTCGAGCCGGAGCGCGACACGCCGGGAATCAGCGCGCCAATCTGCGCAATGCCGACGATCAGCGCATCACGCAGACGCATTTCGTCGACGGTTCGCCGATGCCGGCAGGTGAGTTCGGCAGCGGCCAGCAGCACCGCCATGACCACGCAGGAAACTCCGATCACCATCAGGCCGCGCAGGGGCGAGTTGCAGGCGTTGAGCGTCGAGGACAGCGCTATGCCGGCAATGCCGATCGGAATCGTCGCCAACACGATGGCCACCGCGAGGATGAACCAGCGGTTATTGAAATCCCGTTGGCGCACCGCCTCGACGCTGCCACCGACCACTTGCCGGACGTCGCGCCAGAAATAACTGACCACCGCTGCCAGCGCGGCCAATTGCATCGCTGCAGAAAACGCCGAGCCGGGATCCGGCCAGCCGAGCAGGGCCGGGACGATGCGCATGTGTGCGGTGGAGGAAACGGGCAGCAGCTCGGTAATGCCTTGAATGATGCCGAGGAAGCCGATCTGCAGGTAGTCCAGAGAGGCGAAGCCGATATCGAGGCCGGTGGAACAGATGTTGGTCAAAGCACGTGTCCTGTGAGGATCAGGAGGAGGGAGGTGTCTGGATCAAAGGCATGGGGAAAAGCTGAAACATTTCGTCACAGTCTAGTCGGTTCGGTCAATGGGGGCGGTTTGATAGTGGTGTGGTGACAGGGCAAATGCCATCGCGAGCAGGCTCACTCCTACAATTGATCAGCTCCTGGCACAAATCCCTTGTAGGAGTGAGCCTGCTCGCGATTGACTGCGCAGCAGTCAGCTCTCCGCCTGGCGCAAGCGCTTGTAAAGGGTGTTACGACTAACCCCCAACCGCCGCGCCAGATGCGAAATATTCCCCCCAGCCGCCAGCAACTCGCGGTTCAACGCCTCGGCATCATTCAGATCAACCCCCAGCGGCGCTGCGACCTCAACCGGCTCCATCTCCAGATCGACAAAAAAATCATCCGGCAAATGCTCCGGCCGCACCGGTTGTTCCTCGGCCATCGCCAGCGCCACCTGCATCACGCTGCTGACCTGACGCAGATTCCCCGGCCATGGATGTCGGCTGAACAGCTCCAGCACCTCGCGGCTCAGCCCGGCCCATTGCGTCGGTTCGCGATGCTGCTCCCACAGGCGTTTGAACAGCGCTTCTTTATCACTGCGCTCTCGCAGCGGCGGCAGTTCCAGGGTCAAACCGCCAATTCGGTAGTACAAATCCTCGCGAAACCGGCCCAACTGCACTTGCTCGCGTAAAGAGCGGTTGGTCGCCGAGATGATCCGCAAGTCCACCGCGAACAACTCGCTGCTGCCCACCGGTTGCACGCAGCGCTCCTGCAACACCCGCAACAACCGCGCCTGAGTCGGCAGCGGCATGTCGCCGATTTCATCGAGGAACAGCGTGCCTTTGTCCGCCTTGCGGATCAGGCCGATGCTGCCTTTCTGGTTGGCGCCGGTGAACGCACCTTTTTCATAGCCGAACAGTTCGGACTCCACCAGCTCAGCGGGGATCGCCGCGCAGTTGACGGCGATGAATGCCTGTTTGCTGCGTGAGCTGGCCTGATGCAGGGCTTTGACGAAGACTTCCTTGCCGACCCCGGTTTCGCCGTGGATCAGCAACGGGATGTCTTTCTCCAGCAGGCGTTCGGCCTGGCGCACGGCTTTCTCGACGCGGCTGTCACCAAAATGCAGAGAGTTGAGGCTGATCGTTCCCGGCACTTTGATCGGCGCTGCGGCGGGCTTGGGTTCGGCAAATACCCGAGGCTGAATCGGTGCCTGTTGCGGTCGCTTCAGCAAGCACTGGAAGCGGTTGCGCCCCGAAGTCTGCAGGGCGAACGGCAAGCCGTCTGGCTGATTCATCAGTTCCAGCAACGACACGTTGAACAGGCTGTCGACGCTGACCCGCGACAGGCGCACGCCGAGCAGATTGTCCGCCCGCCGGTTGGCCGACAGCACTTGGCCGCTCTCATCGAAAATCAGCAGCCCGGCCCACTGACTGTCGAGGTTGTTCAACCCGGTGTTGAAGGTCAGTTGAAAGTGCTGACCGTGGAACAGGTTGAGGATCAGCCGGTTCTCCACGGTCTGACTCATCATCTTGACCATGCCCAGGGTGTGCGAGGGCGGCAGATAGCTGTCGCTGGACACGTCGAGCACCGCGATGACCTTGCGCTCGGCATCGAAAATCGGCGCGGCGGAGCCGGTCATGAAGCGATTGGCCTTAAGGAAGTGTTCATCGTGTTCGATGTGCACCGCTTGCTCGCAGGCCAGCGCAGTGCCGATCGCATTGGTGCCGCTGGAGCGCTCCATCCAGCTCGCCCCGGCGCGAAAGCCTCGGGCCAGGTTCGGCTCGATAAAGCGCTGAGTGCCCCACGAGGTCAGCACCTGGCCCTGATGGTCGGCGAGCATGATCAGGCAGTTGGAATTGCTGAGAATGTTCTCGTAGTACGGCAGCACTTCCTGATGGGTGGTCTGTACCAGCGCGTGGTGACGGTCGAGCAACTGCGCGATGCCGGCGGCAGGCAGTTGATCGAAGGCCGGAGCGCTTTGATGGTTGAGACCGAAGGCGCGGCAACGTTGCCAGGAGGTCTGGACAATCGCCTCGTGGGACAGCGGCGGGGCAGGTGCGGCCATGGCAGTGGGCCTCTGATGCAGCGTTTTTATTATTGTTATGAGCCACACATTTCCCCTGTAGGAGCTGCCGCAGGCTGCGATCTTTTGACTTTTGTTTTTTATGAACAAGATCAAAAGATCGCAGCCTGCGGCAGCTCCTACAGGGTGCGTGAACAGTTCATAGAGTGTTGTTCACGATTGTTCATTGTCAATCGCCCGACTGTTCAAATTTGTTCAGCAATGAACGCCCGTTTCCCGCGTTTTCAGCTCTTTTCACGACAAATCAACCACTTGCCATTTCTGGCACGAATGTCGCTCTGCTGCACAGGTCGCTTGACTCCAATAATAAAAAAGGCCGAGCCATGTCACTCACCCTGGAGCACGTCAGCCGTACCGTCGAGGGCCAGACCTGGATCGACGATGCCTGCCTGACATTCGAACCCGGATCCTTCAATGTTCTGCTCGGCCGCACGCTGTCCGGCAAGACCAGCCTGATGCGCCTGATGGCCGGTCTGGACAAGCCTGACAGCGGGCGGATCCTGATGAACGGCGTCGACGTCACCCAGCGCCCGGTGCGCCTGCGCAACGTGTCGATGGTCTATCAGCAGTTCATCAATTACCCGACCATGACCGTGTTCGAGAACATCGCCTCGCCGTTGCGCCAGGCCGGTGTCGCCAAAGACATCATCCACAGCAAGGTGCAGGAAACCGCGCGGATGCTGCGCATCGAAAAATTCCTGCAGCGCTATCCGCTGGAGCTGTCCGGCGGCCAGCAGCAGCGCACCGCCATGGCCCGGGCGCTGGTCAAGGATGCCGAGCTGATCCTGTTCGACGAGCCGCTGGTCAACCTCGACTACAAGCTGCGCGAAGAACTGCGCCAGGAAATGCGCGAGCTGTTCAAACTGCGCCACACCATCGCGATCTACGCCACCACCGAACCCAACGAAGCCTTGGCGCTGGGCGGCACCACGACGATTCTGCACGAGGGTCGAGTGATCCAGAGCGGCCCGTCGACCGCGGTCTACCACCAGCCGCAAACCGTGCTGGCGGCCGAGCTGTTCTCCGAACCGCCGATCAACCTGATGCCCGGCCGTATCGCCGGCAATGAAGTCAGTTTCGCCAACTTCGTGCACTTCCCGCTGAACGTCGATCTGCGCCCGGTGGGTGAGGGCGAGTTCCGCTTTGGCGTGCGCCCCAGCCATATCTCGCTGGTGCCGAGCAATGATGACGACCTGGAACTGGCAGTCACCGTCGAAGTGGCGGAGATCAGCGGCTCAGAAACTTTCCTGCACGTGCGCAACGAACATTTCCTGCTGGTGCTGCACCTGCCGGGGGTTCACGAATATGACGTCGATGCGCCGATTCGCATCTACATCCCGACTCACAAACTGTTCGTGTTCGATGCGCAGGGTCGTCTGGTGCAGGCACCGGGCCGGCGTGTCGCGAGGGTTGCCTGATGGCCGAAATCCGTTTGCAGCACCTCGCCCACAGCTACAGTAAAAACCCGAGCGGGCCAGAGGATTACGCGATCCGCGAGATGGACCACATCTGGGAGCAGGGCGGCGCTTATGCCTTGCTCGGCCCTTCGGGATGCGGCAAATCGACTTTGCTCAACATCATTTCCGGCCTGCTCAGCCCCTCGCAAGGGCATGTGTTGTTCGACGGCAAAGCGGTCAACGACCTGACCCCGGAGAAGCGCAACATCGCCCAGGTGTTCCAGTTCCCTGTGGTCTACGACACCATGACCGTGTTCGATAACCTGGCTTTCCCCCTGAGAAATCAGGGCATGGCCGAGGCGAAAGTGCACAGCAAGGTGCAGGAAATCGCCGAAGTCCTCGACCTGCAAAACCTGCTGAGCAAGAAGGCGCGCAACCTCACCGCCGACGAAAAACAGAAAGTCTCCATGGGCCGTGGCCTGGTCCGTGACGACGTCTCGGCGATCCTCTTCGACGAGCCGCTGACGGTGATCGACCCGCACCTGAAGTGGAAGCTGCGACGCAAGCTCAAGCAGATCCACGAGCAATTCAACATCACCATGGTCTACGTCACCCACGATCAGCTCGAGGCCTCGACCTTCGCCGACAAGATCGCGGTGATGTACGGCGGCCAGATCGTGCAGTTCGGCACACCCCGGGAATTGTTCGAGCGGCCGAGCCATACCTTTGTCGGCTACTTCATCGGCAGCCCCGGGATGAACCTGATCGAGGTGCAGCCGCAAACGGGTGGAGTCGGTTTCGCCTCGACGCACCTGCCGCTGTCCGACGCCTTGCAACGACACATCGAACACGGCCAATGGAAAAATCTGAAGGTCGGCATCCGCCCCGAGTTCATCCATGTCTGGGACGAGCCGTTTGACGAGGCGATGCAGGCGCGGGTGGTCCACGTCGAAGACCTCGGCACCTACAAGATCCTCACCCTCGACCTCGATGGCGCGCCGCTGAAGGTGCGCCTGACCGAAGACAAACCGGTGCCGCAGGGCACGGCGTACATCAGTTTCCCGGCGCAGTGGCTGATGGTCTACGCCGATGAATTTCTCCTGGAAGACACCGAGGTGCAGCCATGAACAAGGTGCAGAACAACAAGGCCTGGTGGCTGGTGTTGCCGGTGTTTCTGCTGGTGGCGTTCAGCGCGGTGATCCCGATGATGACCGTGGTCAACTACTCGGTGCAGGACATCTTCGACCAGTCCAGCCGCTACTTCGTCGGCGCCGACTGGTACAAGCAGGTGCTGCTCGATCCGCGCCTGCACGACTCGTTGCTGCGCCAGTTCATCTACTCGGCGTGTGTGCTGCTGATCGAAATCCCGCTGGGCATCGGCATCGCCCTGACCATGCCGACCAAGGGCCGCTGGTCATCGGTGGTGCTGATCATCCTGGCGATTCCGCTGCTGATTCCGTGGAACGTGGTCGGTACGATCTGGCAGATCTTCGGCCGCGCCGACATTGGCCTGCTCGGCTCGAGCCTGAATGCGCTGGGCATCAGCTACAACTACGCGGCCAACACCATGGACGCCTGGGTCACGGTGCTGGTGATGGACGTCTGGCACTGGACTTCGCTGGTGGCGTTGCTGTGTTTCTCCGGGCTGCGGGCGATTCCCGACGTGTATTACCAGGCGGCGCGGATCGACCGGGCTTCGGCCTGGGCAGTGTTCAGGCACATCCAGTTGCCGAAGTTGAAAAGCGTGCTGCTGATCGCGGTGATGCTGCGCTTCATGGACAGTTTCATGATCTACACCGAGCCGTTCGTGCTCACCGGCGGCGGGCCGGGCAATGCCACGACGTTCCTCAGTCAAACGCTGACGCAGATGGCGGTCGGCCAATTCGACCTGGGGCCGGCAGCGGCGTTTTCGCTGGTGTACTTCCTGATCATCCTGCTGGTCTCGTGGCTGTTCTACACCGCCATGACCCATTCCGACGCCAACCGTTGAGGCCCGGCCATGAGCAAAAGAAAACTTGTTCCGTTGCTGGTGTACATCCTGTTCGTGCTGGTGCCGATCTACTGGCTGTTGAACATGTCGTTCAAGAGCAACACCGAAATTCTCGGCGGGCTGACCCTGTTTCCGCAGGACTTCACCTGGCACAACTACAAGGTGATCTTCACCGATCCGAGCTGGTACAGCGGTTACATCAACTCGCTGTACTACGTCAGCCTCAATACGGTGATTTCGTTGAGCGTGGCGTTGCCGGCGGCGTACGCGTTCTCGCGCTATCGCTTCCTCGGTGACAAGCACTTGTTCTTCTGGCTGCTGACCAATCGCATGGCGCCGCCGGCGGTGTTTCTGCTGCCGTTCTTTCAGTTGTATTCGTCGATCGGGCTGTTCGACACGCACATCGCCGTGGCGCTGGCCCACTGCCTGTTCAACGTGCCGCTGGCGGTATGGATTCTTGAAGGTTTCATGTCCGGCGTACCCAAGGAAATCGACGAAACCGCGTACATCGACGGCTACAGCTTTCCCAAGTTCTTCGTGAAGATTTTCATCCCGCTGATCGGCTCCGGGATCGGCGTCACGGCGTTTTTCTGCTTCATGTTTTCCTGGGTCGAACTGCTGCTGGCGCGCACGCTGACCTCGGTCAACGCCAAGCCGATTGCTGCGGTGATGACGCGCACGGTTTCCGCTTCGGGCATCGACTGGGGCGTGCTGGCAGCGGCGGGGGTGTTGACCATCCTCCCGGGGATGCTGGTGATCTGGTTTGTTCGCAACCACGTGGCCAAGGGCTTTGCTCTGGGTCGGGTCTGAGGAACGCATGATGGAATGGATGAGCTGGACCACCCCCACGGCGGGGTTCTTTATCGCCATCGGCCTGCTGCTGGTGGGCATGACCACCTGGGAATTGCGCTCGCCGAGCATCCTGCGGCGAGGTTTTCTGCCGATTGCCACCACCCGTGGCGATCGCTTGTTCATCGGTCTTCTCGGCAGCGCCTACCTGCATCTGCTGGTAATCGGCGTCACCGACTGGAGCATCTGGGTAGCGTCCGCGCTGTCTCTGGTGTGGCTGTTGGTTGTGATGCGCTGGGGCTAGTCGAGTCGCTCGGCAATCGTGCTCCGAAACTCTAACTGGAGGTCTCTATGTTCGATAAAAACAATAAGCTGCGACATAGCATTTCATTGGCAGCCATGCTCGCACTCAGCGGTTTGAGCGCATCTGCCTGGGCCGATGCTTACGAAGACGCGGCGAAAAAATGGATCGGCAGCGAGTTCAAGCCGTCGACCCTGACGGCGGATCAGCAGCTCGAAGAATTGAAGTGGTTCATCAAGGCCGCCGAGCCGTTTCGCGGCATGGAAATCAAAGTGGTTTCAGAGACCCTGACCACCCACGAATACGAGTCCAAGGTACTGGCCAAGGCCTTCACCGAAATCACCGGGATCAAGCTCACCCACGACCTGCTGCAAGAAGGCGACGTGGTCGAAAAAATGCAGACGGTGATGCAGTCGGACAAGAACATCTATGACGGCTGGGTCAACGACTCGGACCTGATCGGCACGCATTTTCGCTACGGCAAGACCGAGTCGATCACCGACCTGATGGCCAACGAAGGCAAGAACTTCACTTCGCCGACCCTCGACATCAAGGACTTCATCGGCATCTCGTTCACCACGGCGCCGGACGGCAAAATCTACCAATTGCCCGACCAGCAGTTCGCCAACCTGTACTGGTTCCGCGCCGACTGGTTCGAGCGCGCGGATCTGAAAGCCAAGTTCAAGGAAAAGTACGGCTACGAATTGGGCGTGCCGGTGAACTGGTCGGCCTATGAAGACATCGCCAAATTCTTCAGCGAAGACGTCAAGGAAATCGACGGCAAGCGCGTCTACGGGCACATGGATTACGGCAAGAAAGACCCGTCGCTGGGCTGGCGCTTCACCGATGCCTGGTTCTCCATGGCCGGTGGCGGCGACAAGGGTTTGCCCAACGGCCTGCCGGTGGACGAGTGGGGGATTCGCGTCGAGGACTGCCATCCGGTCGGCTCCAGCGTGACCCGCGGCGGCGACACCAACGGCCCGGCGGCGGTGTTCGCCACGCAGAAATACGTCGACTGGCTCAAGGCCTACGCGCCACCGGAAGCGGCGGGCATGACCTTCTCCGAGTCCGGCCCGGTGCCGTCGCAAGGCAACATCGCCCAGCAGATCTTCTGGTACACCGCGTTCACCGCCGACATGACCAAACCGGGCCTGCCGGTGGTCAACGCCGACGGCACACCGAAATGGCGCATGGCACCGTCGCCGCGTGGGCCTTATTGGGAGGAGGGCATGAAGCTCGGGTATCAGGACGTGGGTTCGTGGACGTTCATGAAGTCCACGCCTGAGAAACAGAAACTCGCGGCGTGGCTGTACGCGCAGTTCGTCACCTCGAAAACCGTGTCGCTGAAGAAAACCATCGTCGGCCTGACGCCGATTCGCGAGTCGGACATCAACTCGCAGGCGATGACCGATCTGGGGCCGAAACTCGGTGGTCTGGTCGAGTTCTACCGCAGCCCGGCCCGCGTGCAATGGACTCCGACCGGGACCAACGTGCCGGACTATCCGCGTCTGGCGCAACTCTGGTGGAGCCACATCGCCGAAGCGGCCAGCGGCGAGAAAACTCCGCAACAGGCGCTGGATGGCCTGGCCAAGGATCAGGACGCGATCATGACGCGCCTCGAACGCTCCAAGGCCCAAGCGGTGTGCGCCCCGAAAATGAACCCGGAACGCGATGCGCAATACTGGTTCGACCAGCCGGGCGCACCCAAACCGAAACTGGCCAACGAGAAGCCGAAGGGCGAGACCGTGAGCTACAACGAACTGCTGAAATCGTGGGCGGATGCGCGTAAGTAAAGGCTGAAATGTGCAAGGCGAACGGCACCGCAAGGTGCCGTTTTTTTTGTTGCCTGTGCCATTGCTATCGCGAGCAGGCTCACTCCCACAGAGGTTTGCGGCGTACACCGCATCAGTGGACGACACAAGAACCTGTAGGAGTGAGCCTGCTCGCGATAGCGCTGTGTCAGACGAAAAAAATCGCCTGACCCGCCGCCATCGCTTGCAGGCAAGCTCCCACAGGTTTTGTATTGCCATCAAAGTCCGGGTTCACCGCGATTCACTGTAGGAGTGAGCCTGCTCGCGATAGCGGAGTGTCAGACAACAAAGATGTGACTGAGCCGCCGCCATCGCTTGCAGGCAAGCTCCCACAGGTTTTGTATTGCCATCAAAATTCGGGTTCACCGCGATTCATTGTGGGAGCTTGCCTGCAAGCGATGGGGCCGTGGATGTCACCGCGGGAAAACCGAGGCGGAACACGGTCATGACACCGGGCAAGCTCTTCACCTCCGCCACGCCCTGATGCAGGCTCATGATCGAGCGCACAATCGCCAGCCCCAGCCCGGTGCTGCCTTGTGAGCGCGAGCGGGCGCTGTCGACGCGGTAGAAACGGTCGAATAGGTGCGGCAGGTGTTGCGCCTCGATGCCGGCACCGGGATTGCTGACCAGCAGTGAAGCCTGCGTCGCGCCTTGCTCGATCAGCAAGGTGATGGTTTTGCCGTTCGGGCAATGCCGCAGCGCGTTGGACAGCAGATTGGAAATCGCCCGCTGGATCATCAGCCGATCGCCCAGCACCAATGCGCTGCCAACAACATTCAAGTGAATCTGCTTGTCCTGCGCCGACAGCGAAAACATCTCCGCGACCTTCGCCGCTTCCGCCTCCAGCGCCACCGATTCAAACGGCGCCAGCGCCGACGGATGACTGACCTGCGCGAGAAACAGCATGTCCGAAACAATCCGCGCCACGCGCTCCAGCTCCTCGATGCAGGACACCAGCACGTCTTGGTATTCCTCGGTCGTGCGCTCGCGAGACAGTGTCACCTGAGCCTTGCCCATCAGGTTATTGATCGGCGTGCGCAGCTCGTGCGCCAGATCATCGGAGAACTGCGACAGCTGCTGCACCCCGGCATCCAGCCGATGCAGCATGAAATTGATGCCCTGCGCCAGCTCGCTCAGCTCCTGGGGCATGTTCACCACCGACAGCCGATGATCCAGATCCTGAGTCGAGACCATCGCCGCCACTTTGCGAAACTCACGCATCGGCGCCAACCCGCGCTGCACCGCGCCCCACGCCGTCAGGCCGATGAACACCAGCAGCAGCGGCAGGGCAATCAATGTCGAGCGCAGATAGGCGCTGAGCAGCGCCTGATCATGCGCGTTGTCCATCGACAGCAGCACCGGCACGCTGCTGCCATCCTTGAGCCGAATCAGCTTCGACGCGGTGAGGAATTTCGCGCCTTCGGCATCGCTGCTGTCGCTGTAGGCCAACTGCTCGGTGGCGGCTCGTACCGCGCGCAATTCGGCACGCGGATCCTTCAGCCCTGAACCGGATTTGAGCAGCGGCGAGCGCAGATTCGAGCGGTCATAAATCGTCAGCGTCAGGTTGTCATGGCCCATGACCTGATCGAGCAGAATGTGCGGCTTGCCGCTGACTTCATTGGCGTCGACGTACAGCGACAGGCTGTGCTCCACCTGCGCCATCTTCTTGTCCAGGCTGTCGCGCGACAGCGCATTCAGCTCATGAGTCAGGGCGAAATAGGCGAGGATCGCCAGAAACACCACCAACAGCGCGCCGAGAATACTCACGGTCAACCCGAGGCGCATCGACAGGCTGGCCGGCTTCATTCCCGCGCCTCCAGCACGTAGCCGACACCGCGCAGGGTGTGGATCAGCTTGTTGTCGAACGGGTCATCAATCTTCGCGCGCAAGCGCCGGATCGACACTTCGACCACGTTGGTGTCGCAGTCGAAATTCATGTCCCACACCAGCGAGATGATTTGCGTACGGGTCAGCACCTCGCCGGACTGGCGCATCAGCAAGTGCAGCAGGGCGAATTCCTTGGTGGTCAGGTCGATGCGCTGCTCGCCACGAAACGCTCGATGGCGGCCTGGATCGAGTTCCAGATCGGCGACTTTCAACACCTGCGGCACCGGGATGTTTTCGCTGCGGCGCATCAGGGTGCGCACCCGTGCCAGCAACTCGGGAAACTCGAACGGCTTGACCAGATAGTCGTCGGCGCCCAGATCCAGCCCACGGATCTTGTCTGCCAGACGCCCGCGCGCGGTGAGCATCATCACCCGCGTGGAATGAGTGCGGCGCAGTTGTTCCAGCACGCCCCAGCCGTCCAGTTCCGGCAAGTTCACGTCGAGAATGATCAGGTCATAGGCCTGCTGTTGCGCCAGATGCAATCCATCGGCGCCGGTGGCGGCGTGGTCGACGATATAGCCACTTTCGGTCAAACCCTGATGCAAGTATTCGGCAGCTTTAAGCTCGTCCTCGACGACAAGGATTCGCATGATCTTTCACCACTTTTATTTAAGGGATATTTAATTAAGGTGGCCGGGAAAGTTGTTGTTTTTGTAAGGTCTTCCGGACGGAGTTCAATAAGTGAATGTGCGCACGGTAAAGGCTGTAGTGGCTACAGGGTCAACGACCAGCGCCTTTAAATCGGCCATCTGCGACAGCCTGTCGCAGCTTGAATGCACCCGCATACATGTATTGCATTCAGGCAAGTGCTGTTCGGCAGATAACTACCGAGTATTTGTTTCCATGTATTGCGGCAAAGCCGTTTGCACTTCGCATCCTAGAACAAAACAACTTTGCCAAACCGTGGATAACGGATTTGTAATGTTCCAGTCACCTTGTCGATAAGTTCAAAACCCTAACGTGGCGGCATCGAAAAATCCTGAATTAAAGGAAGTCTTCCATTGCCCGGTTTAATCGAACTGACGGCGCGATCACGCCTGAAAAAAACCGCCAGCGGCCTCTTGTTGTTGGCGTGTAGCAGCCTTGCCAGCGCAGCGACCCTGACGCTGGATCAGGCGCTGCAAAGTGCCTTCGCCGGCAACCCGGATCTTGCCGCCGCGCAGTGGGAAATCGGCATAGCCGAGGGCGATCGGCAACAGGCTGGACTGATCCCCAACCCCGAGGTGTCGTGGGAAGCCGAAGACACCCGACGCAACTCGCGCACCACCACGGTGATGCTCAGTCAGCCGATTGAACTGGGCGGTAAACGCGGTGCCCGGATTGACGTTGCCAGCCGTGCGCAGGACGCCGCCGGCATCGAGCTGGAGCGCAAGCGCAATGCCTTGCGCGCCGATGTGATTCAGGCGTTCAACAGCGCGCAAACCGCGCAGCAACGCTTGCAGCTGTCGCGTCAGTCGCTGCAACTGGCCGAGCACGGTTTGCGCGTTGCACAGGGGCGCATCGAGGCCGGCAAATCGTCGCCGGTCGAAGGCACGCGAGCGCAAGTGCAGCTCTCGGAAGTGCGCCTGGAGGTGAGCCGCGCCGAGCGCGATCAGGCCAACGCCTATCAGCAACTGGCGCAAGTCATGGGCGCACCGCTGCCGACCTCGACCAATGTGCAAGCCGCGACGCAAAACCTCGCCACGCTGCCGCCGCCCAGTCGTTTGCTCGAGCGTCTGAACCAGACCGCCGAACTGCGTCTGGCGAAACTGCAGATCGATCAACGCGAAGCATCGTTGGGCCTGGAAAAGTCGCAGCGCATTCCTGACCTGACCGTGAGCATCGGCAGCCAGTACAGCGAAACCGAGCGCGAGCGGGTCAACGTGGTCGGTCTGTCGATGCCGATTCCGCTGTTCAACCGCAATCAGGGCAACGTGCTCGCCGCCGCACGGCGCAGCGATCAGGCGCGGGATCTGCGCAACGCCACCGAGCTGCGTTTGCGCACCGAAGTCCAGACCAGCCTCGAGCAATGGCAGACCGCCAATGGCGAAGTCAACGCGTTCAATCAGACCATCCTGCCCGCCGCGCAAAGTGCGGTGGACAGCGCTACTCGCGGTTTCGAAATGGGCAAGTTCGGTTTCCTCGACGTGCTCGACGCCCAGCGCACCCTGATCGCCGCGCGCAACCAATACATCCAGGCCGTCAGCGAGGCGACCGACGCCCGCGTGCGCCTCGAACGGGTCTTCGGCGACCTCAGCGTCAGCCCTTGAATTTCACTTTCAGACAACTGCGCGATGGCACGGCGCAGAGGAGTTTCCATGGATAAAAAACTGCTGGTGGTCGCGGTGGCGACTTTGGCGCTGGGCATTGGCATCGGCTCGATGTGGCCGGCCAATTCAAATATCGATGCGCATGCCGATGAGGCTTCCGAACATGCCGATCACGCCGAGGAGGGTGTTGCCGCCGAAAGCGAACATGCCGAAGAAGGCCACATCGAATTGAGTACCGAGCAGATCGCGGCGGCAGGCATTCAACTGGCCGAGGCGCGGGCGCAGAGCATCAGTCTGGGCCTGTCGTTCCCCGGCGAAGTGCGCTTCGACGAGGACCGCACGGCGCACGTCGTGCCGCGCGTGCCGGGGGTGGTCGAGTCGGTGGCGGTCAACCTCGGGCAAGCGGTGAAGAAGGGCCAGTTGCTGGCGGTAATCGCCAGTCAGCAGATTTCCGATCAGCGCAGCGAACAGGCCGCCGCACAACGGCGCTTGGCGTTGGCGCGCACCACCTACGAGCGCGAGAAAAAACTCTGGCAGGACAAGATCTCCGCCGAACAGGATTTCCTCCAGGCCAAGCAGGCGCTGGAAGAAGCGGAAATCGCCATGAACAACGCCCGGCAGAAAATCAGCGTGCTCAGCGGCAGCATGGTCGCCACCGGCGGCAATCGCTACGAACTGCGCGCGCCGTTCGACGGCGTGGTGGTGGAAAAACACCTGACACCGGGCGAGGTGGTTGATGAAACCACCGCCGCGTTCACCCTTTCGGACTTGTCCCGTGTGTGGGTCACGTTCGGCGTTTCACCCAAGGACCTGACCCAGGTGCAGGTGGGCAAAGCGGTCACCGTCAGTGCGCCGGAATTGAAAGCCGAAGTGAGCGGCAGCGTGGCTTACGTCGGCAGTCTGCTCGGCGAACAGACGCGCACCGCGACCGTGCGCGTGACGCTGGAAAACCCGCAGGGCTCCTGGCGTCCGGGGCTGTTCGTCACCGCGCTGGTGGCCACCGAGAGCCGCCAGGCCAAAGTCGCCGTGCCGGAAACCGCGATCCAGACCGTCGAGGACAAGCCCACGGTGTTCGTGCGGACCGACGACGGCTTCAAGGCGCAGACGGTGGAACTGGGCAGCCGTGCCGCCGGCCACGTGGAAGTCACCCACGGGCTGGAACCGGGCGTGCAAGTCGCCAGCGCCGGCAGCTTCGTCCTCAAGTCGGAGCTGGGCAAAGCCTCGGCCGAGCACAGTCATTAATTCTGGAAGGTCCCCATGTTCGAACGCCTGATCCAGTTTGCCATCGAGCAGCGCATCATCGTGCTGCTCGCCGTTCTGCTCATGGCCGGCCTCGGCATCGCCAGTTATCAAAAACTGCCGATCGACGCCGTGCCCGACATCACCAACGTCCAGGTGCAGATCAACACCGGCGCCGCCGGGTTCTCGCCGCTGGAAACCGAGCAGCGCATCACCTTCCCGATTGAAACCGCGATGGCCGGTTTGCCGGCGCTGGAGCAGACCCGTTCGCTGTCGCGCTCCGGGCTGTCGCAGGTCACGGTGATCTTCAAGGACGGCACCGACCTGTTCTTCGCCCGCCAACTGGTCAACGAGCGTTTGCAGATCGCCAAAGAGCAATTGCCCGAAGGCGCGGAAGCGGTGATGGGGCCAATCTCCACCGGCCTCGGCGAGATCTTTCTGTGGACGGTGGAGGCGAAGGAGGGCGCGTTGAAGGACGACGGCACGCCCTACACGCCGACCGATCTGCGGGTGATTCAGGACTGGATCATCAAGCCGCAGTTGCGCAATGTGCCGGGTGTCGCCGAGATCAACACCATCGGTGGGTTTGCCAAGGAATACCAGATCGCGCCCGATCCGAAACGCCTCGCCGCGTACAAGCTCACCCTCACCGATCTGGTCACGGCGCTTGAGCGCAACAACGCCAACGTCGGCGCCGGCTACATCGAGCGCAGCGGCGAGCAGTTGCTGATCCGTGCGCCGGGGCAAGTGGCGAGCACCGAGGACATCGCCAACATCGTCATGGCCAATGTCGACGGCACGCCGATCCGGGTGAAGAACGTCGCCACGGTGGAAATCGGCCGTGAGTTGCGCAGCGGCGCGGCCACCGAAAACGGCCGTGAAGTGGTGCTCGGCACGGTGTTCATGCTGATCGGCGAGAACAGCCGCACGGTGTCGCAAGCGGTCGCGAGCAAGCTTGAACAGATCAATAAATCCCTGCCTGTCGGGGTGATCGCCGTGCCGGTTTACGACCGTACCCACCTGGTCGACAAAGCCATCGCCACGGTGAAAAAGAACCTGATTGAAGGCGCGATTCTGGTGATCGCGATTCTGTTCCTGTTCCTCGGCAACATCCGCGCCGCGTTGATCACGGCGATGGTGATCCCGCTGTCGATGCTGTTCACCTTCACCGGCATGTTCAGCAACAAGGTCAGCGCCAACTTGATGAGCCTAGGTGCGCTGGACTTCGGCATCATCGTCGACGGCGCGGTGGTGATCGTCGAGAACACCCTGCGCCGTCTGGCGCATGCGCAGCAACATCACGGGCGCTTGCTGACCCGTGCCGAGCGTTTCAAGGAAGTCTTTGCGGCAGCGAAAGAGGCGCGGCGACCGCTGATTTTCGGCCAGTTGATCATCATGGTGGTGTACCTGCCGATCTTCGCCCTGAGCGGCGTCGAAGGGAAAATGTTCCACCCGATGGCGTTCACCGTGGTCATCGCGCTGCTCGGTGCGATGCTGCTGTCGGTGACCTTCGTCCCGGCAGCGATTGCGCTGTTCGTCACCGGCAAGGTCAAGGAAGAAGAGGGCGCGGTGATGCGCGGCGCACGTCGGGTGTATGCGCCGGCGCTGGCCTGGGTCATGGCGCATCGCACGGTGGCCGTGGGCGCGGCGTTGGCGGTGATCGTGCTCAGCGGCGTGCTCACCAGCCGCATGGGCAGCGAGTTTGTGCCGAGCCTCAGTGAAGGCGATTTCGCCCTGCAGGCGCTACGCGTGCCGGGTACCAGCCTGACGCAGTCGGTGGACATGCAGCAGCGCCTGGAGACGCTGATCCTGGCCAAAGTGCCGGAGGTCGAGCGGGTGTTCGCCCGCACCGGCACCGCGGAAATCGCTTCCGACCCGATGCCGCCGAACATCTCCGACAGCTACGTGATGCTCAAGCCGAAGGAGCAATGGCCAGACCCGAACAAGTCCCGCGAAACCCTGATGGCCGAGTTGCAAGCCGCTGCCGCGACGCTGCCGGGCAGCAACTATGAACTGTCGCAGCCGATTCAGTTGCGCTTCAACGAACTGATCTCCGGTGTGCGCAGCGATGTCGCGGTCAAGGTGTTTGGCGACGACATGGACGTGCTCAACGCCACGGCGGCGAAGATCGCGGCGGCGATGCAGAAAGTCAACGGCGCGTCTGAAGTGAAAGTCGAGCAGACCACCGGCCTGCCGGTGCTGACCATCAACATCGACCGCGACAAGGCGGCGCGTTACGGCCTCAACGTCGGCGATGTGCAGGACACCATCGCTGTGGCCGTCGGCGGGCGTCAGGCCGGCACCTTGTATGAGGGTGATCGGCGTTTCGACATGGTGGTGCGTTTATCCGACACGATGCGCAAGGACATCGACGGCTTGTCGGCGCTGCTGATTCCGGTGCCGGCGCTGAGCGGTGCGGCGAATCAGATCGGTTTTATCGCGCTGAAGGACGTCGCCAGCCTCGACCTGGTGCTGGGGCCAAATCAGGTCAGCCGCGAAAACGGCAAGCGCCTGGTGATCGTCAGCGCCAACGTGCGCGGGCGCGATATCGGTTCGTTCGTCAGCGAGGCGGGTGCGCTGATCGAGCGCGAGGTGCAGGTGCCGGCCGGTTACTGGACCAGTTGGGGCGGGCAGTTCGAGCAACTGCAATCGGCGGCCAAGCGCTTGCAGATCGTGGTGCCGGTGGCGTTGCTGCTGGTGTTCGGGTTGCTGTTCATGATGTTTAACAATTTGAAGGACGGCTTGCTGGTGTTTACCGGGATTCCGTTTGCCTTGACCGGCGGGGTGATGGCGCTGTGGCTGCGGGACATTCCGTTGTCGATTTCCGCTGGCGTCGGGTTTATCGCGTTGTCCGGGGTAGCGGTGCTCAACGGGTTGGTGATGATCGCGTTCATCCGCAATTTGCGTGAGGAAGGGCGCACACTGACGGAGGCGATCAACGTCGGTGCACTGACGCGCTTGCGGCCGGTGTTGATGACGGCGTTGGTGGCGTCGCTGGGCTTTATTCCGATGGCGTTGGCGACCGGCACCGGTGCTGAAGTGCAGCGGCCGCTGGCAACCGTGGTAATCGGCGGGATTCTGTCCTCGACGATCCTCACATTGCTGATCTTGCCGGCGCTGTACCAGATCGCCCATCGCCGGGATGAGGACACCGTCCCTACCTGACTGTGAACACAACCCCTGTGGCGAGGGAGCTTGCTCCCGCTGGACTGCGCAGCAGGCCGCGCTTTTTCAAAGGAAGAGCGAGGGCCGCTGCGCGCCCCAGCGGGAGCAAGCTCCCTCGCCACAGGTATTTCTCAGGCCTGACATTTTCTGTGTGGCTGCCGCGCTTGCCACATTACGGATATGTAATTCCCCCGCCACCGTCACGATAGGTTCACCTTGTTACCTTGATCCCGTCAGTTACTTAAACGAGGAATCAACCATGAAATTCGCCCCACTGAGCACCTTCGCAGCCGCCCTGATGCTGTCGTCGCTGGCCATGGCCGAAGGCGGTGGTGACCGCACGTTCGACCGCATGATGAGCGCCAACGACCGCGCCGTAGAGCTGTTCGTCGCCAAGGAGCAGGCCCGCGACCCGGTCGTCGTCAACGAGAAGAAAGACGACAAGACTAAAGACCTGTAAGCGCATCGCAAGGGAACAAGCCCGTTGCCGCCTGCCGATGCCGGGCTTTTTGATGGAGGGGTAAACATGAAGTTGATCAAGTTAATGGCCTGCGCCGGCCTCATGGCGATATCGGTAAATGCACTGGCCGAAGGCGGCGGTGATCGCACCTTCGAGCGCGCTTTCAACGCCAACGCCAAAGCCATGGAGCAATACGCGGCCGAGCGCGGCAAAGCGGCGCCGGTGGTCAAGGAATACGAATACGGCATGCAGCTCGACGTGGTGAAAATCGTCAGCGTGGTTAAGCCGCAGCCGGCCTGCTCGGTGGTCCCTACCGCCATGACCTACGAAGACTCGCAAGGGCAACTCAACACCCTCAAGTACAGCGTGGCCGGCGTGTGCCGCAACAGTGGTGGCTAATTGCTGCGACATGAGCCTGCATTTGGACATTGATTCGACGGAATACAGTTACACGTTGCTGAGAGGCATTTGGCATAGATACAACTTCAATTGAGCCTAAAAACTGTCAACTCTGACAGTTGCCCCAATGTCTGATCGAACCAAGAGTGAGAGTGGCATAAACAACTTCAATCACTCTGCATATAGAAGGCAATTTTATGGGCACTCCAGTAGATGTGTGCAATGACCTCGATTTCGAATCCGTAGTTTTACAAAAATCCAGGCCCACCTTCGTGATGTTCTGCGCTACGTGGAGCGGTCCTTCAAAAGAAATGGCGATGAAGTTCAAGCAGGCAGCCCGCAGTTGTTCAGCCGATGTGGGCTTCGTCATGTTGGATGTCGATGAAAGCCCTCAAATGGCTCAGAGATTTGAGGTCACTAACGTTCCTACAACTTGCGTATTCAAGAATGGCACAGTGGTAGCGACGCTAGCTAACAACGCTCAATTGACTGCCTTTATTGATAGAAATATTTAGCGCACAAGAAGTGATTGGTGGGCGAATTTCTTGAGGGCCGAGATTAAAAGCGGCTCTTGCGCGTTCTGTATTTCATTTCGGGATGTTTAAGGCGGTGTGGAAAAAGCAGAACCTTCCCACAATGTTTTCAGGTTGTCCGTCGGACGTCCGCTCTCTAGCCTGTGTGGGTCGCTGCCAAATCAGCGATCGGGATTGGAACCCCTCGGTTTAACTGACGCAAAACGCACCGTTCATGACGTATGCTTGCGCACTTTCATGTGTGCACTCCGTTATGGCGGCTGTGCGCGGGAGACTTCGAGTCTGTCGGGTTTTGCTCAGTTGCCCGAGTTCCAACCTGCGTACAGCTGCCACCCCTTCGCGTGGAACCGAAAGGGCCAGCTCCACCGTCAAGCTGAGTGCAAAAATTATGAAAAAGCCAACACCCAATCCGCCTGAAACAGACACGTCTGTAGACTCCGATCCAACATCCCCCTACGCCGCCATCGACACCCACAAACTTCACGAAGCCGCCGACCGCGCCCTCGACTACTACCTCAACCCCGCACCGCCCATCATGGCCACGCCATACACCGCCAACGCGCTGTTTCTGGTCAACCCCAACGCCGACACCGAATCCCTGCTGGCCAACGCCTGCGAATCCCTGGCCTCGGCCACGGTAATGCTCGGCGACTTCGCCGCGCTGCTGGAGGGCACGCATCGCAAGACGCTGTTGGGGATTGCACAGGTGGTCATGCTCGGCGAGCTGGCGGTGAACAAGGCACTGGATAACGTCGAACCCAGCGCATAACCCCTGTGGGAGCGGGCTTGCTCGCGAAAGCGGTGTGTCATTCAGCATTGATTTCGACTGACACGGCCCCTTCGCGAGCAAGCCCGCTCCCACAGTTTTCTGCGGCGTGATTTCGGGGAGGCATAAAAAAGGCGTCCCGAAGGACGCCAAAAAATTCACCTCTGACCAAAGGAGCAAGGAGCTTCTAAAAGGTGAATGTATTGCTCGGTAAACTCAGAGAATCGCCAGCGGGTATTCGACGATTACCCGCACTTCATCCAAGTCGGATTCGAACGCTGTGGCGCGGGTGGTGGCCTGGCGCAAGCGCAGCGACAGGTCTTTCATCGAGCCGCTTTGCACCACGTATTTGACTTCGACGTCGCGCTCCCAGCGCTTCTGGTCGGTCAGCGGATTGCCTTCGGCATCGCGGCGCATGTACACGGCGTTGGCGTTGGAATAGTCGGCGTCGGTGCCACGGGCGTAACGGGTCATGAACGACAGACCGGGTACGCCGTAAGGGCTCATGTCGAGGTCATAACGCACCATCCACGAACGCTCTTTCGGCGAGTTGAAGTCGCTGTACTGGATCGAGTTGTCGAGGAAGATCGAGTCCGACTGGCGCAGGTAATCGAAGTCATCGTTGCCGTTGTTGCGCTGGTGGGAGA
This sequence comes from Pseudomonas sp. NPDC087803, assembly GCF_044742995.1. Lineage (NCBI taxonomy): Bacteria > Pseudomonadati > Pseudomonadota > Gammaproteobacteria > Pseudomonadales > Pseudomonadaceae > Pseudomonas > Pseudomonas sp. NPDC087803. Next base: position 3,090 of record NZ_JBIUVO010000014.1, on the reverse strand, counting down.
GGGCGACGGAGTGCGCGCCGAGTTTCACCCCGACCCGGCCGCTCCAGATGTTGTTGTCGAATTGGCCGAGCAGTCGTTTGCCTTCGTCGACTGCCTTGTAATAGTTCAGGCCGCCGAACAGCGACAGGTCGTCCGACAGCGGATAGGTCCATGCGGTGCCGGCGTAGTACTGGTTCCAGGCATCCTTGAGACGACTGGAGTACAGGCTGAAACTGAGGTTTTTGTTCAGCACGTAGTCGCCACCGCCGTAAGCGATCCACGGCGAATTGACCGGGCCCGCGTAGAACGTGGCGAAGTTTTCGCGCATGTCGCTCGACACCGGTTGGCTCATCGCATGCAGGCGTCCGCCCTGAATCGACAGACCGTCGATGCTGGTGTTGGTCGCCGTCACCCCACGAAAGCTTTCCGGCAACAAGCGCGAGTCACCGGCGGCCACCACCGGGTTGGCCGGGAACACATCACCGACCTTGACCACGGTGTCGAAGGCCCGCACTTTGGCGGCACCACCGATCTTGGTGTATTCATCCCGCGCCTGGCCGTCACGGTTGACCGGCAGCACATCGAACGAACTGCGCCCGCCGTTGCGCCCGTCACCGGTGTCGAGTTTCAAGCCGAGCATGGCAAACGCATCGACCCCGACCCCGACGGTGCCTTGGGTGAAACCGGATTCGAACTTGCTGATCACTGCATGCGCCCAGGCTTCGGAATAACCGTTGCCGGTGGGGCTGGACTGGCCATTGCGATGATCACGATTGAAATAGAAGTTGCGGTTGAGCACCGTCAGGCTGCTGCCTTCGACGAAGCCCTCAGGCTGGTCTTCTGCAAACACCATGGACGGCCCGGCGCCGACCACCACCGCTAAAGCGGCCATCGACATTTTTGTATTGTTAACCATCAAACACTCCTTGGGTTCGGCAGAACGGGAACGTGCGTCGGCGTGGTTTTATTGTTCGACGGGCAAAGGCCCGCCGGCATTGGTCGCCGGATCACATCGTTGCAAGCTGCGGATAACGCCAAGGTGATGCGGGCATTACAATTTCGTCATGTGGTTATATGGATTGAGTGAACGCCACATAAACCTGTGGGAGCGAGCCTGCTCGCGAAAGCGGAGTGTCAGGCACTGAAGATGGGGATGTGCCGACGCCTTCGTCGGAACGCCGCCCGGAGCACGCTCGCTCCCACAGTGGGTTGAGTGAGTCTGATAGATCACATGAGAGCAGATGTGGCTTTTTATCGTTCGAAGGTATCCAGCAAACTGTGTGATAGAGAGGCATCAGTTTCGGCGGGAAGAATGAGTTTGCCCTTCGTGTCGCCGATCCGTTTTACACGCGTCTTCTTCAAGGTAATTTTGCCTTGGCGTTCTTCGGCTATCGCATCAAGGCCATCCATCAACTCTGAAAAAATATCCCGCTTCATGGTTCGTGGATCTCCACTTGATAGGTGATCCTCAAATTTAACCGCAATTACCTTCTGCAGAATGTCAGCCATTGCTCACCGCTTTGCAGGCAAATTCCTAGAAAGGGGGAGCGTTATAAGTCAAAAGATCGCAGCCTTCGGCAGTTCCTACAGACCGCATACCATCCCAATGTAGGAGCTGCCGAAGGCTGCGATCTTTTGACGTTAAATCCCGCAAAAACAAAAACGGCACCCGAAGGTGCCGTTTCCGTTTCCAGCCAGCCGAATATCAGCCCGCCAGACCCGCCTGCTGAACCAGAGTCAGCAATGGCTGCGGGTACACACCCAGGAAGAACGCGACCAGGGCGATGGCCAGCAGCATTACGCCGCCCGCCTTCTGTTCCCAGTGCAGCTGGGCGTCGTGGCGGCGCAGGTTCGGTTCGATCAGGTACAGGGTGACCATCACGCGCAGGTAGTAGAAGACGCCGATGGCGCTGCCCAGTACCAGCGAACCGACCAGCCACCATTGGTGCGACTCGACACCGGTGGCGATGATGTAGAACTTGCCGATAAAGCCGGCAGTCAGCGGGATACCGGCCAGCGACAGCATCATCACGGTCAGTACGGCGGTCAGGTACGGACGGCGCCAGAACAGGCCGCGGTACTCGTACAGCGCGTCGGCGTCACGGCCGTTGTACGGCGAGGACATCAGGGTGATCACGCCGAACGCGCCGAGGCTGGTGATCACGTAGGTGACCAGGTACACGCCGATGGCTTCCACCGCCAGACCCTTGCTCGCCACCAGGGCAATCAGCAGGTAACCGAAGTGCGCGATGGACGAGTAGCCGAGCAGACGCTTGAGGTTGCTCTGGGTCAGGGCCAGCAGGTTACCGAACAGGATCGAGGCAACGGCGATCACGCTCAGTACGTCGCTCAGTACACCACTGCTTGCGGCAGGGGAGATCTGGAACAGACGCACCATCACCGCGAACACGGCAACCTTCGAAGCGGTGGCGAGGAACGCGGCCACCGGTGCCGGAGCACCTTCGTACACGTCCGGGGTCCACAGGTGGAACGGTACCAGCGACAGCTTGAATGCCAGACCGATCAGCATCATGCCCAGACCCAACTGCGCCAGCGAGCTCGGCAGGTTGGTCGTAGCCAGCGCCTGACCGATACCGTTGAAGCTCAGGGTGCCGGCGTCAGCGTAGAGCAGGGCCATACCGAACAACAGGAACGCGGAACCGGCGGCCGACAGCACCATGTACTTGATGCCGGCTTCCAGCGAACGCTTGTTGAAGAAAGCATAAGCCACCAGACCGTAGACCGGCACCGACAGCAGTTCCAGACCGATGAACAGGCCGGCCAGGTGCTGCGCGCTGACCAGAACCAGACCACCGGCGGCGGCCATCAGGATCAGCAGGTACAGTTCTTCACGGTTGCCCGGGTAACCCGAACCGCCATCGCCGAGGTAGGCGTGGGCGAGGGTTACACAAGCGAGGGTGGCGACCAGAATCAGCGCCATGTACAGGCAGGCGAAGGTGTCGACTTGCAGCAATGGCGTCACGGCCAGAGGCGCGACTTTCAGGGCTGGCAGGATCAACAGCAAGGCCAGGTTCAGACCGGCGACCGAGATCAGGAAGGTCTGCGAGTGGTTGCGGCGCCAGGCGATTGCCAGCATCACCACGATAATGG
>NZ_JBIUVO010000013.1:0-101380 GCF_044742995.1 Pseudomonas sp. NPDC087803 | reverse complement strand
ACCCCCAACAAGCGCGCCCCCGCCCCGCCCCTGCAGGCCTCCACCCACACCCACGGCCGCAGAGACCGGGCAGTCCACCACTAGCAACCCACAGAATGCATGCGTGCCTTAGCTGAGTTCATCATGCGCGGCCGCATGCAGGCCACTCTCGTAGTGGCCGGGTGTGCAACATTGCCGTTGTTGTATTGGTTGGGCGCTGCCGCCGGGAGCCTGGTGCTTCTGCGGCGCGGACTGAAGGACGCCCTTGGCGTCCTGTCCCTGGGGCTGCTGCCGGCTTTGATCTGGTGGCTGTATGCCGATGATCCACGGGCACTTCTGGTGCTGCTGGGGTCTTCGGGGCTGGCGTTGGTGTTGCGCGCCAGCGAATCCTGGGTCCGTACGCTGCTGGTCAGCGTAGTGATGGGGGTGGTGTTTTCAGTGGTGCTCGGGGCAGCGTTTGCGGCCCAGATCGAGATGCTCGCGCAGGCCTTGATAAAGGTCATGCCGGCGCTTCTTGGTGATACCTACAAGCAATTGTCGGTGGATGAGCAAGCGCGTTTCGCGTCCCTGATTGCACCAGTCCTGACCGGACTGATTGCGGCTTTGTTGCAGATCGTCAGCGTGCTGAGCCTGATTGTCGGGCGTCATTGGCAGGCGTTGTTGTACAACCCGGGTGGTTTTGGTCGCGAGTTTCGCGCCATCCGGATCCCGCTGGGGCCGGCGATGTTGCTGCTGGCGTTGATGCTTCTGGGCCCGAATCTCGGTGCACAGATGGCCATGTTGACGCCGTTGTGCAGTGTACCGCTGGTGTTCGCCGGACTCGCCCTGATTCACGGGCTGGTCGGGCAGAAGCGACTGGCCGGTTTCTGGCTGGTGGGGTTGTACGTGACGCTGTTGCTGTTCATGCAGCTGCTCTATCCGTTGCTCGTGGTTCTGGCCATTGTCGACAGCCTGATTGATTTTCGCGGTCGTCACGTGTCGAAAGACACCGATAACGCGAACGGTGAAGGTTAAAAGTTAAGAGGATTTCCACATGCAACTGATCCTTCTGGAAAAAATCGCCAACCTGGGCAACCTGGGCGACAAAGTAAACGTTAAGGCCGGTTACGGCCGTAACTACCTGCTGCCTTTCGGCAAAGCTACCGCTGCGACCGCTGCCAACCTGGCTGCGTTCGAAGAGCGTCGTGCTGAGCTGGAAAAAGCTGCCGCAGACCGTAAAGCATCGGCTGAAAGCCGTGCTGCCCAACTGGCCGAGCTGGAAGTGACCATCACTGCCACCGCTGGCGACGAAGGCAAGCTGTTCGGTTCGATCGGTACTCACGACATCGCTGACGCACTGACCGCTTCCGGCGTTGAAGTGCAGAAGAGCGAAGTTCGTCTGCCGAACGGCACCATCCGCAACGTGGGTGAATTCGACGTGGCTGTGCACCTGCACGCCGAAGTTGAAGCCACCGTACGCGTTGTCGTGGTAGCAGCTTAAGCAATACTTGTCGGCTGGCACCCTTGGGTGCTTGCCGGTAACATCGGGCACGATCCTGTTTACAGGTCGTGCCCTTTGTCTTTCTGGTAATCCCGTTTTCAAACCTGACTCCAAGTGGCCATGAACGAAATCACCGCTCCCGAGCAATACGATCTGCAAACCGCCGCGCTGAAAGTGCCGCCGCATTCCATCGAGGCCGAACAGGCCGTACTCGGTGGTCTGATGCTGGACAACAACGCCTGGGAACGCGTGCTCGATCAAGTCTCCGACGGCGATTTCTACCGACATGACCACCGTCTGATCTTCCGTGCGATCGCCAAACTGGCCGATCAGAACATGCCGATCGACGTCGTGACCCTTGCCGAGCAACTGGACAAGGAAGGTCAGACGTCCCAGGTCGGCGGCCTCGGTTACCTCGGCGAACTGGCGAAAAACACGCCGTCCGTCGCCAACATCAAGGCCTATGCGCAGATCGTTCGCCAGCGCGCGACGTTGCGCCAGCTGATCGGCATCAGTACCGAAATCGCCGACGCCGCGTTCAACCCCGAAGGCCGTACCGCCGAAGAGATCCTTGACGAGGCCGAACGGCAGATCTTCCAGATTGCCGAGGCGCGGCCGAAGACCGGCGGCCCGGTGGGGGTCAACGAACTGTTGACCAAGGCCATCGACCGCATCGACACCCTGTTCAACACCGCCGACGCGATCACCGGTCTGTCCACCGGTTATACCGACCTCGACGAGAAGACCAGCGGGCTGCAGCCGTCCGACCTGATCATCGTCGCCGGCCGTCCGTCGATGGGTAAGACCACCTTCGCGATGAACCTGGTGGAAAACGCCGTATTGCGCAGCGACAAGGCGGTGCTGGTGTACTCCCTCGAGATGCCAGGCGAATCGCTGATCATGCGTATGCTCTCGTCTCTGGGCCGTATCGACCAGACCAAGGTGCGTTCCGGCCAGCTCGAAGACGACGACTGGCCGCGCCTGACCTCGGCGGTCAATCTGCTCAATGACCGCAAACTGTTCATCGACGATACCGCCGGCATCAGCCCGTCGGAAATGCGTGCGCGGACCCGGCGTCTGGTGCGCGAGCACGGCGACGTCGGCCTGATCATGATCGACTACCTGCAGCTGATGCAGATCCCGGGTTCCAGCGGTGACAACCGGACCAACGAGATTTCCGAGATTTCCCGATCCCTGAAAGCCCTGGCCAAGGAATTCAACTGCCCGGTGGTGGCGCTGTCGCAGCTCAACCGTTCCCTGGAACAACGCCCCAACAAGCGTCCGGTGAACTCCGACTTGCGGGAATCCGGAGCGATCGAGCAGGACGCCGACGTCATCATGTTCGTGTACCGGGACGAGGTGTATCACCCGGAAACCGAGCACAAGGGCATCGCCGAAATCATCATCGGCAAGCAGCGGAACGGCCCGATCGGCTTTATCCGCCTGGCCTTTATCGGTAAGTACACCCGCTTCGAAAACCTCGCGCCGGGCAGTTACAACTTCGACGACGACGAGTAAATGCTTCATCGTTTGAACTGACGCCTTCGCGAGCAAGCCCGCTCCCACACTTGGAATGCATTCAAATGTGGGAGCGGGCTTGCTCGCGAATGGGCATGGCACAATTTCCGACCACAGCCGTCGGAATTGGTCAAAATTTGTGCTATATTCCGCGCCCGCGAAATTCAATGAAAGCCAACACCGGTTATCGACATGCAAGCAGCCAAGCCGTTATTTGACTATCCGAAGTACTGGGCTGAATGTTTCGGGCCAGCGCCATTCCTGCCGATGAGCAGGGAGGAGATGGATCAGCTCGGCTGGGATTCGTGCGACATCATCATCGTCACCGGTGATGCCTACGTCGATCACCCCTCGTTCGGCATGGCGATCATCGGCCGGCTGCTGGAGTCCCAGGGCTTCCGCGTCGGGATCATTGCCCAGCCGAACTGGCAGTCCAAAGACGACTTCATGAAGCTCGGCGAGCCGAACCTGTTCTTCGGCGTCGCGGCCGGCAACATGGACTCGATGATCAACCGCTACACCGCGGACAAGAAAATCCGTTCCGACGACGCCTACACCCCGGGTGGCATGGCGGGCAAACGTCCGGATCGCGCGAGCCTGGTCTACAGCCAGCGCTGCAAGGAAGCCTACAAGCATGTGCCGATCGTCCTCGGCGGCATCGAAGCTTCGCTGCGCCGCATCGCCCACTACGATTACTGGCAGGATCGTGTACGCAACTCGATCCTGATCGACGCCAGCGCCGACATTCTGCTGTACGGCAACGCCGAGCGCGCCATCGTCGAAGTGGCCCAGCGTCTGTCCTACGGGCACAAGATCGAAGACATCACCGACGTGCGCGGCACCGCGTTCATCCGTCGTGACACGCCGCAGGGCTGGTACGAAGTCGATTCCACGCGCATCGACCGTCCGGGCAAGGTCGACAAGATCATCAACCCGTACGTCAACACCCAGGACACCCAGGCTTGCGCCATCGAGCAAGAGAAGGGGCCGGTGGATGATCCCGAGGAAGCCAAGGTCGTACAGATTCTGGCCAGCCCGCGCATGACCCGCGACAAGACCGTGATCCGCCTGCCGTCGATGGAAAAGGTGCGTAACGACCCGGTCCTGTACGCCCACGCCAACCGCGTGCTGCACCTGGAAACCAACCCGGGCAACGCCCGTGCGCTGGTGCAGAAGCATGGCGAGATCGACGTCTGGTTCAACCCGCCGCCGATTCCGATGACCACCGAAGAAATGGACTACGTGTTCGGCATGCCTTACGCACGGGTTCCGCACCCGGCGTACGGCAAGGAGAAGATCCCGGCCTACGACATGATCCGTTTCTCGGTGAACATCATGCGTGGCTGCTTCGGCGGCTGCACCTTCTGCTCGATCACCGAGCACGAAGGGCGGATCATCCAGAACCGTTCCGAAGAGTCGATCATTCGCGAAATCGAAGAGATCCGCGACAAGGTTCCGGGTTTCACCGGCGTCATCTCCGACCTCGGCGGCCCGACCGCGAACATGTACCGCATCGCCTGCAAGAGCCCGGAAATCGAATCCGCATGCCGCAAGCCGTCCTGCGTGTTCCCCGGCATCTGCCCGAACCTGAACACCGACCACTCGTCGCTGATTCAGCTGTACCGCAGCGCCCGTGCCTTGCCGGGTGTGAAGAAGATTTTGATCGCCTCCGGCCTGCGTTACGACCTTGCGGTCGAGTCGCCGGAGTACGTCAAAGAGCTGGTGACCCACCACGTCGGTGGCTACCTGAAGATCGCCCCGGAGCACACCGAGGAAGGTCCGCTCAACCAGATGATGAAACCGGGCATTGGCAGCTATGACAAGTTCAAGCGCATGTTCGAGAAGTACACCAAGGAAGCAGGCAAAGAGCAGTACCTGATCCCGTACTTCATCGCCGCGCACCCGGGTACCACTGACGAAGACATGATGAACCTGGCGCTGTGGCTCAAGGGCAATGGTTTCCGTGCCGACCAGGTGCAGGCGTTCTACCCGTCGCCGATGGCCACCGCTACCGCGATGTACCACTCGGGCAAGAACCCGCTGCGCAAGGTCACCTACAAGAGCGACGGTGTGACCATCGTCAAGAGCGAAGAGCAGCGTCGTCTGCACAAGGCGTTCTTGCGTTATCACGACCCGAAAGGCTGGCCGATGCTGCGTGAGGCGCTGATCCGCATGGGCCGTGGTGATCTCATCGGTCCGGGCAAGGATCAGTTGATTCCGCTGCATCAACCGGCCACCGACAGCTACCAGAGCGCCCGTCGCAAGAACTCGACGCCGGCCGGTAGCCACAAGGTCGCGAAAGAGAAAACCACCAAGATTCTCACCCAGCACAACGGCCTGCCGCCGCGTGCCAGCGACGGTGGCAATCCTTGGGACAAGCGTGAACAGGCCAAGGCTGCGGCATTCGCCCGCAACCAGCAGGCGGCCAAGGAACGCAAGGAAGCGGCCAAGGGCAAGGGACCGAAGCCGGCTCGCAAGCCAGTCGTACCGCGCTAAATCGCTTTTTGCTTCAACAGAACGCCAACCTTCGGGTTGGCGTTTTGCATTTCAGGTGTCAGGAAATTTGCTGAAGTCACTGCCCTCATCGCTGGCAAGCCAGCTCCCACAGGTTTATCTGTCGCTCACAAAACTGTGGCCACCGAGGAACCTTGTGGGAGCTGGCTTGCCAGCGATGGGGCCAGATCAATCACCTCATCAATCACTGCCCGCCACATTTAGGCGCAACTTCCTCGATCCATTTCCCCGCATCGCCCGATTTTGGTGCTGTACTGCCCTGAGCATTCCGGGAAAGCGCCCAAGCCCCTGCATGGCATAAGTCTTGCGCGCTTTCGAATACGCTTAGGCTCGCAGGAGGCACGCCGTGTCGATTCATGTCGCATTGCATCACGTCACGCATTACCGCTACGACCGCGCTGTCGAACTCGGCCCGCAGATCGTTCGCCTGCGCCCGGCCGCTCACAGCCGCACGCGGATTCTCTCGTATGCGCTGAAGGTCTCGCCCGAGCAGCATTTCATCAACTGGCAGCAAGACCCGCAGGGCAACTACCTCGCGCGTCTGGTGTTCCCGGAGAAAACCGACGAGTTGCGCATCGAAGTTGACCTGCTGGCCGAGATGGCGGTGTTCAACCCGTTCGACTTCTTCCTCGAACCCTACGCCGAGAAAATTCCCTTCACTTACGCCGCCGATGAGCGCAAGGAGCTGGCGCCGTACCTCGAAACCCTGCCGCTGACCCCGGCGTTCAAAGCCTATCTGGACGCCATCGACCGCACGCCGCAGCCCGCCGTGGATTTCCTGGTGATGCTCAACCAGCGTCTGAGCGAAGACATCCGCTATCTGATACGCATGGAACCGGGTGTGCAAACCCCGGAACACACCCTCGAACATGCCTCCGGCTCCTGTCGCGACTCGGCGTGGCTGCTGGTGCAACTGCTGCGCAATCTCGGGCTGGCCGCGCGGTTCGTTTCCGGTTATCTGATTCAACTGACCGCCGACGTGAAGAGCCTCGACGGTCCGTCCGGTACCGAAGTGGACTTCACCGACCTGCACGCCTGGTGCGAGGTGTACTTGCCCGGCGCTGGCTGGATCGGTCTGGATGCCACGTCCGGGCTGTTCGCCGGTGAAGGGCATATCCCGCTGGCCTGCAGTCCCGATCCGTCCTCGGCGGCGCCGATCAGTGGCCTGGTCGAGCCGTGCGAATGCCAGTTCAGCCACGAAATGTCGGTGGAGCGGGTCTGGGAAGCGCCTCGGGTGACCAAGCCCTACACCGATGAGCAGTGGCTGGCGATTCAGGCGCTGGGCCGGCAGATCGACGCCGATCTGTTGGCCGCAGATGTGCGCCTGACCATGGGCGGCGAGCCGACCTTCGTCTCCATCGACGATCCGGACGGCGCCGAGTGGAACACCGCCGCGCTGGGCCCGGACAAGCGCCGCCTGTCCGCCGAACTGTTCCAGCGCATGCGCCAGCACTATGCGCCGAAAGGCCTGGTGCATTTCGGTCAGGGCAAGTGGTATCCCGGCGAGCCATTGCCGCGCTGGTCGCTCAACTGCTATTGGCGCCGCGACGGCGTGCCGATCTGGCACAACAACGCGCTGATCGCCGATGAGCAACAGGACTACGGCGCCAATGGCGAACTGGCCGGGCGTTTTCTGGCGAGTGTTGCCGAACGCCTGAAACTGCCCGCACGCTTCGTGTTTCCGGCCTACGAAGACCATTTCCATTACCTCTGGCGTGAGGGCGCATTGCCGAGCAACGTCAGCGCTGAAGACTCGCGTCTTGAAGAACCGCTGGAGCGTGCGCGTCTGCGCAAAGTCTTCGCTCAGGGCCTGGATAAAGTGATCGGCCAAGTGCTGCCGCTGGCTCGCACTGCCAAGGGGGATCAATGGCAGAGCGGGCGCTGGTATCTACGCGACGAGCATTGCCGACTGGTGCCAGGGGATTCGCCGCTGGGTTATCGCCTGCCGCTCGCCTCGCAGCCGTGGGTGAAAGCCGCCGAGTACCCGTTCATTCATCCCAACGATCCGAATCAGGATTTCCCCGAGCTGCCGGATACCACGCAGCTCAACAGCCATGCCGAACCCGCAGCAGCCGTCGAACGTGCGCCGAAAATCGACGAGTCCGCCGACTGGCTGACCCGCACCGCATTCTGTGCCGAGGCGCGCGAAGGGCGTCTGTATCTGTTCATGCCGCCGCTGGAGCGGGTCGAGGACTATCTGGAGCTGGTGGCGGCCATCGAAGCCACCGCCGAAGAGCTGCATTGCCCGGTGCTGCTGGAAGGTTACGAGCCGCCGAGTGATCCGCGCCTGAGCAATTTCCGCATCACCCCGGATCCGGGCGTGATCGAGGTCAACGTGCAACCATCGGCGACCTGGGACGAACTGGTCGAGCGCACCGAGTTTCTTTATGAACAGGCGCGACAGACGCGGCTGACCACCGAGAAATTCATGATCGACGGGCGCCACACCGGCACTGGCGGCGGCAACCATTTCGTCCTCGGTGGCGCGACCCCGGCGGACTCACCGTTCCTGCGTCGCCCGGATCTGCTACGCAGCCTGATCAGCTACTGGCACAACCATCCGTCGCTGTCCTACCTGTTTTCCGGCTTGTTCATCGGCCCGACCTCGCAGGCGCCGCGTGTCGATGAAGCGCGCAATGACGCCCTGTACGAATTGGAAATCGCCTTCGCGCAGATGCCTGAACCGGGCGAAGCGTGTGCGCCGTGGCTGGTGGATCGCCTGCTGCGCAATCTGCTGATCGACGTCACCGGCAACACTCACCGCGCCGAGTTCTGCATCGACAAACTGTATTCGCCGGATGGCGCCACCGGACGTCTCGGCCTGCTGGAGCTGCGCGCCTTCGAGATGCCGCCGCATGCGCGGATGAGTCTGGCTCAGCAGTTGTTGCTGCGCGCGCTGGTTGCACGTTTCTGGCGTGAGCCGTATGCGCCGGCGAAGCTGGCGCGCTGGGGCACCGAGCTGCACGACCGCTTCATGCTGCCGCATTTTATCGAGCAGGATTTTGCCGACGTCATCGTCGAACTGAACAACGCCGGTTATCCATTGCGCGCCGAGTGGTTCGCTGCGCATCTGCAGTTCCGTTTTCCCAAGGTCGGTGATTACGCGGTCAGTGGCATCGAGATGGAACTGCGTCAGGCGCTGGAGCCTTGGCATGTGCTGGGCGAGGAGGGCACGGCGGGCGGCACGGTGCGTTATGTCGACTCGTCGCTGGAGCGTTTGCAGATCAAACTCAGCGGTCTGCCCCCGCAGCGTTATCTGCTGACCTGCAACGGCATTCCGCTGCCGCTGCAACCGACCGGGCGTATTGGTGAGTTCGTCGCCGGCGTGCGCTTTCGGGCCTGGCAACCGGCCAATTGTCTGCACCCGACCATTCCGGTGCACGCGCCGTTGGTGTTCGATTTACTCGATACCTGGATGCAGCGTTCGCTGGGCGGTTGTCAGTACCACGTGGCGCATCCGGGCGGGCGCAATTACGAGACCTTGCCGGTCAATGCCAATGAGGCGGAGAGCCGGCGCATGGCGCGGTTTTTCCGCATCGGACACACACCGGGGAAACTTCCGATACCGAACCTGACAATCTATGACGAGCTGCCGATGACACTCGATTTACGACGTTTCTAAGTCCTGCACGACATGCGGATTTTTCGTATATCCGCACGTCATGTGCCTGCGTTAGTCTGACCGTTCCCTGCTGTCTGCCGAGCTTTCCATGCCTGACCTGCTAGACCGCTACCCGCTGACCGCGGGCACTTATCACGAACTGCTGAATGACAGCGGGGAAGTGCGCCCGCACTGGCGGCGGCTGTTCGATCAATTGCAGCGCAGCACCCCGGCGCAACTGCTGCAGCGGCAGGCGTTGCTGGCCCGGCAGATTCAGGAAAACGGCGTGACCTACAACGTCTATGCCGATCCCAAGGGCGCTGACCGCCCGTGGGAGCTGGACCTGCTGCCGCACGTGATTGCTGCTGATGAGTGGCAGCAACTGTCGGCGGGGATTGCCCAGCGTGCCCGCCTGCTCAACGCGGTACTGGCCGATCTGTACGGGCCGCAGCGGCTGATCAGCGAAGGACTGTTACCCGCGGAGCTGGTGTTCGGCCACAACAATTTTCTCTGGCCCTGTCAGGGCATCGCGCTACAGGAAGATGCCTTTCTGCATCTGTACGCCGTGGACCTGGCGCGCACGCCGGACGGGCGCTGGTGGGTCACCGCTGATCGTACCCAGGCACCCTCGGGCGCGGGTTATGCGTTGGAAAACCGCACCATCGTTTCGCGGGCGTTTCCCGAGTTGTACCGCGATCTGAAAGTGCAGCACCTGGCCGGATTCTTCCGCACCCTGCAGGAAACCCTCGCGCGTCAGGCGCCGTGTGCCGACGACGCGCCGCTGGTGGTGCTGCTGACGCCGGGGCGCTTCAACGAAAGCTACTTCGAACACCTTTATCTGGCGCGCCAGCTCGGTTACCCGCTGGTGGAGGGCGGCGACCTCACCGTGCGCGATGCCACGGTGTACCTGAAAACCCTCAGCGGTCTGCGCCGGGTGCACGCGATCATGCGCCGGCTCGACGATGACTTCTGCGATCCGCTGGAGCTGCGCACCGATTCGGCACTCGGTGTGCCCGGCTTGCTGGAAGCGGTGCGTCAGGGCCGGGTGCTGGTGGCCAACGCGTTGGGCAGCGGCGTGCTGGAGTCGCCGGGATTGCTCGGATTTTTGCCGAAGATCAATCAGTACCTGTTCGGCGAAGAACTGCTGCTGCCGTCCATCGCCACCTGGTGGTGCGGCGAGGCGCCGGTGCTGGCGCAGGCGTTGGAAAAGCTTCCCGAGCTGCTGATCAAACCGGCATTCCCCTCGCAAAGCTTCGCGCCGGTATTCGGCCGCGATCTGAGTGAACAACAGCGCCAGGCACTCGCCGAGCGCATGCAGGCGCGGCCTTACGCGTATGTCGCGCAAGAGTTGGCGCAGCTGTCCCAGGCGCCGATCTGGCAGGCCGAAGACGGCCACCTGCAACCGCGAGCGATCGGCATGCGCGTGTACGCGGTGGCCAGTGGCGACGGTTATCGCGTATTGCCCGGGGGGCTGACCCGGGTCGCCGCCGAGGCCGATGCCGAAGTGGTGTCGATGCAGCGCGGTGGCGCGAGCAAGGACACCTGGGTGCTGGGCGAGCGTGCGCCGAGTGGCGAACAATGGAAAACCCAGCGCAACGTCGGCGTGCACGATCTGGTGCGCCGCGATCCTTATCTGCCGTCGCGGGTGGTGGAGAACCTGTTCTGGTTCGGCCGTTACTGCGAGCGCTGCGACGACAGTGCGCGACTGCTGCGGATCATGCTCGCGCGGTATGTCGATGGCGATGATCCGCAAGCGTTGCAGGCCGCTGTGGAGCTGGGCGAGCGTCTGATGTTGCTGCCGGAGGAGGGTGAGTTGCCGGAGCGGCTGCTGGCGGCGCTGCTCGGCGAGGACTGGTCGTTCAGTCTGCGCTCCAACCTGCAGCGCTTGCAGTGGGCGGCCTCGCAGGTGCGCGGCAAGCTTTCGCGGGAGAACTGGCAGGCCTTGGTCGAGTTGCAGCGCGAGGCAATGGAGCTGGACACCGAGGAGCCGGACTTCGGCGAGTTGCTGGATTTCCTCAACCGACTGGTGATGTCGCTGGCGGCGCTCTCGGGTTTCGCGCTCGACGACATGACCCGCGACGAAGGCTGGCGCTTTCTGATGATCGGCCGGCGGATCGAACGCTTGCAGTTTCTCAGCCGCAGTCTGGCCGCATTTCTGCGCGGCGCCGGGGCGTTCGATCAGGCCGGGCTGGAATGGCTGCTGGAACTGGGCAACAGCAGCATCACCTACCGTTCGCGGTACCTGGCGGTGGCGCAGTTGATTCCGGTGCTCGACCTGTTGCTGCTGGATGAGCAGAACCCGCACGCGGTGCTGTTCCAGTTGAAACTGGTGACCCGTACGCTCAAACGCCTGAATGATGATTTCGGTGTGCCTCGCGAGACCGGGTTGCCGCAATTGGTCGAGCGTCTGGCGCGGTTCGATCTGGGGTGTCTGGAAAACCCGCTGTTCGGGGAGAACAGCGTGCGTGCCGCGCTCGATGGACTGGCGGATCTGCTGCAAGAGATTGCCGAGGCCAGCGGGCAAGTATCGGATCGTCTGGCGCTGCGCCACTTTGCCCATGTCGACGATGTCAGCCAGCGTACGGTGTCCGTCTGATGAGCGCGCACTACCAGATCTTTCACGACACCTGTTACCACTACGACAGCCCGGTTTCGCTGGCACAGCAACTGGCGCACCTGTGGCCGCGTGAGTGCACATGGCAGCGCTGCACCGCACAGCAATTGCTGATCAGCCCGCAGCCGACCACGCGGCGGGATGAACTGGATGTGTTCGGCAATCCGCTGACCCGGCTGGCGTTCGAGCGTCCGCATGATGAGTTGCAGGTCAACGCGCGGCTCACGGTTGAGGTGCTGGCGCGGCCGCGAGCGGATTTCAATCTGTCCCCGGCGTGGGAGCAGACGCGCAACGCGCTGAGCTACAGCAGCCAGCCGTTGTCCGCCGAGACGCTGGAGGCGTGTCGCTATCGGTTTCAGTCACCCTACGTGCATTTGAAACGCAGCTTCGTCGAATTTTCCGAAAGCTGTTTTCCGCCGGGCAAGCCCTTGTTGTTGGGCGTGCAGGCCTTGATGCAGAAAATTTTCAGCGAATTCACCTTCGATGCCGAGGCCACGCAAGTGGCGACGCCGCTGGTCGAGGTGCTGGAGCGCCGACGCGGCGTGTGTCAGGACTTCGCCCACCTGATGCTTGCCTGCGTGCGTTCACGGGGGCTGGCGGCGCGTTACATCAGTGGTTATCTGTTGACCCAGCCACCGCCGGGGCAGCCACGGCTGATCGGCGCCGACGCGTCGCATGCGTGGGTCTCGGTGTTTTGTCCGGTGCTGGGCTGGGTGGATTTCGATCCGACCAACAACGTGCAGCCGGCGCTGGAGCACATCACCCTGGCGTGGGGCCGGGATTTTTCCGATGTGTCGCCGTTGCGCGGGGTGATTCTGGGGGGCGGTTCACATGATCCGGAAGTGCGGGTCACGGTGATGCCATTGGAATAAGGAAAATCGAGTGTGGGGAGCTTTTGTGGCGAGGGGATTCATCCCCGATCGGCTGCGAAGCAGTCGCAAAACAATTTGGGGCCGCTTCGCGACCCATCGGGGATGAATCCCCTCACCACAGATCGCTCCCGCAGGGAGCGAATCAGCAATCAGCTCAGGCGTCAGGCGCCTGGTCTTTCGGTGCATCAACAACATCATCATCGTTGTCGGTCGCCACTTCACCGTCAGGGTTCTGTGCCGCTTCTTCAGCCAACTGTTTCTTGCGCTGAAGCTTTTCCTCTTTCTTCTTTTCCTTTTCCAGGTCTCGTTGACGTTTGGCGAAGGAGTAATTGGGTTTGGCCATGGGCGATCCTCTGGGGTCGAAGGTGAGGTTGAGCGGCGCGTATTCTGCCCTGTATCGGTGCCCGGCGGTTAGCCGGGTTTTTGGTCGACCCACTTGGGCGTGACGGTCGGCTTCCAGTTATCCAGGGCGTCGAGCAGCGTTTGGGCTGATTCGCTCACTTGCAGCATGTCACGGTGTGGGGCGCGAACGAAGCCTTCGCCGACGATATGGTCAAGAAAAGCGGTGAGTTTGCTGTAAAAACCGTTCACCTCAAGCAGCCCCAGCGGCTTGCCGTGGTAGCCGAGCTGGCCCCAGGTCCAGACTTCGAACAGCTCTTCCAGCGTGCCGAGACCGCCGGGCAATGCAATGAACGCATCGCTCAGCTCGGCCATGCGGGCCTTGCGCGCGTGCATGCCATCGACGACTTCGAGGCGGGTCAGGCTTTTGTGGCCGATCTCCTTGTCCATCAGGCTTTGCGGAATGATCCCGATCACTTCGCCGCCGGCAGCCAGTGCGGCGTCCGCCACCAGGCCCATCAGGCCCACGGCGCCACCGCCATACACCAGCGTCAGCTGGCGCTCGGCGAGAGCCCGGCCAAGGGCTTGGGCGGCTTCGGTGTAAGCCGGATCGGTGCCGGCGTTGGCACCGCAAAAAACACAAACGGATTTGAGAGACATGCCTTCCTCCTGGGTCAATCCGTCACAGGGTAATGGCTGGCACGCCTCGATCCAAGGGCTAAGCTTCGCGTTCTGGCGATTCAAAGGTACCGCTGGCGCCACAGGCGTAGGCGGCGAGCAAACTGCACAACAGACCGTTAAAGAACATGACAGGCACTCCGTTTCAGTAGATGCGCCGATCATAGGCCCGGCCATGGATTCTGGCCGGTAGATTGTTTCGATGAGTGTCATAGCCTGAAAGTTGTATACAATTTTTGACTCAAGTCATAGGAACTTGCGAAGATTTCAGGCAGTCTTTCCACCATTAGTGTTTTTGTTAACCCTGCCTTGGAGATTCACCATGTTTTCCAAAGTTGTTGCGGTATCCCTGCTGGCGCTGGCCAGCAGCCAATTGATGGCTGCCGAGTGCAAAACCACCGTTGATTCCACCGACCAGATGTCCTTCAACACCAAGGAGATCGTGATCGACAAGAGCTGCAAGACCTTCACCGTCGAACTGACTCACTCCGGCAGCCTGCCGAAGAACGTCATGGGCCATAACCTGGTGGTCAGCAAAACCGCTGACATGCAGCCGATCGCCACCGACGGCCTGGCCGCTGGCATCGACAAGAACTACCTGAAAGACGGCGACGAGCGCGTTATCGCTCACACCAAGATCATCGGCGCCGGCGAGAAAGACACGCTGACCATTGATGTATCGAAGCTGACTGCCGGTACCGATTACGGCTTCTTCTGCTCGTTCCCGGGCCACATCTCGATGATGAAAGGCACCATTGCTGTGAAGTAAGCAGGCTCACCGCGTTATCGTTCTTCGCGAGCAAGCCCGCTCCCACAGGGTTTGTGTCGGTCACACATTTTGTGAACAACCGGGACACTGTGGGAGCGGGCTTGCCCGCGAAGAGGCCATCAGCATCGACAGATGAACTGGCCAAAGAAAAGCCCGCTGAGGATCGCTCCTCAGCGGGCTTTTTCATTGAGTCGCTGATCAAGGCGCAAACGGCATCACACGCTTGTGATGGGTCTTGTTATAGGTGCTGACGATGATGTCGAACGCTTCCTGACGCACAGGCTCGCCGTGCAGGAAGGCGTCGATCTCGGCGTAGGTCACGCCGTGGGAGGCTTCGTCCGGTTTGCCCGGCGACAGGTCTTCCAGATCCGCGGTCGGCACTTTTTCCACCAGCGATTCCGGTGCGCCGAAGCTGCGGGCAATCGCCCGGACCTGGTTTTTCACCAGGCCGCTGAGCGGGGCCAGGTCGCAGGCGCCGTCACCGAACTTGGTGAAGAAACCCATCACCGCTTCCGCCGCATGGTCGGTGCCGATCACCAGCCCGTGCGCCGCGCCGGCGATGGTGTACTGGGCGACCATGCGCATCCGCGCCTTGGTGTTGCCGAGCACGAAATCCACCGACACCGCGTGTTTGCCTTCGAACGCCGCGACTTCACTGGCCAGCGATTTGACCGCCGGGCCGATGTTCACGGTGTGGCGTTCGTCCGGGGCGATGAAATCCACCGAAGCCTGGGCGTCGTGTTCATCGAACTGGGTTTCGTACGGCAGGCGCACGGCGATGAACTTGTAGGCGTCGTCGCCGGTGCGCTCGCGCAGTTCACGCATGGCGCGCTGAGCCAGCAGGCCGGCGGTCAGCGAGTCGACGCCGCCACTGATGCCCAACACCAGGGTCTTGAGGCCGGAATTGACCAGGCAATCCTGGATAAAGGTGATGCGCCGGGCGACTTCCGCTTCGAGGGCCTGATGCCCGGCGAATGGCGGTTGCACCTTGAGCTGTTCAGCAATCTCACGCTGTACGGCTTGCATGAATTCACTCCTTGCTAGATAGACTGGAATCGGCAGGAACCTGGAACACATGTCGCAAATAGGCGACGAAATTCGGGTCTTTGCAGTGGGTCTTGCCGGGCTCGTCGGAGATCTTCGCCACCGGCTGGCCGTTGCAGGCGGTCATTTTAAGCACGATGCTCATCGGTTCGACACCCGGAATATCACACGTCAGGTTGGTGCCGATGCCAAAGCTGACGTTGATCCGCCCGTGCAGCGCGCGGAAGATCTCCAGCGACTTCGGCAGGGTCAGGCTGTCGGAGAACACCAGGGTCTTGCTCATCGGGTCGATGCCGAGCTTGTGGTAGTGGGCGATGCATTTTTCGCCCCACTGCACCGGATCCCCTGAATCGTGGCGCAGACCGTCGAAGAGCTTGGCGAAGAACAGGTCAAAGTCGCCGAGGAAGGCGTCGGTGGTGATGCAATCGGTGAGCGCAATCCCCAGCAGGCCACGGTATTCGCGCACCCAGCAATCGAGGGCGGCGATCTGGCTGTCGATCAAGCGTGGGCCGAGTTGTTGGTGGGCCATGATCCATTCATGGGCCATGGTGCCCAGCGGTTTCATGTCCAGCTCGCGGGACAGGTGCACGTTGCTGGTGCCGACAAAGCGCCCGGGGAAATCGTGCTTGAGCACGTTGACCACTTCTTCCTGCACACGGTACGAAAAGCGCCGGCGGGTG
This sequence comes from Pseudomonas sp. NPDC087803, assembly GCF_044742995.1. Lineage (NCBI taxonomy): Bacteria > Pseudomonadati > Pseudomonadota > Gammaproteobacteria > Pseudomonadales > Pseudomonadaceae > Pseudomonas > Pseudomonas sp. NPDC087803. The sequence continues at coordinate 85,292 of NZ_JBIUVO010000013.1, read as the reverse complement.
CCGAAGTCGGCGACCTGCAATTGCGCCAGTTCGTCGGCCGAGGCGTTGGCGCTGAGCCAGTCGAACTTGCGATACAGCTGTTCCCGCGCCTGCACCAGTTCGATTTCCCGGTAGCGATAGCGGTTGCGCACTTCGCTGACGATCGCCAGCAGCGGCACTTCGTAGAGGATCACATGCAGCCACGGGCCGCGCAGACGAATGAACAACTCGCCGTTCTCGATGCCGGTGTGCAGGTAGCGCAGGTTGAAGCGGAACAGGCCGAGAAACCGCAGGAAGTCCGGTTTGAGGAAGCTGATGCGCTCAAGAAAGCTCAACTGGTCGGCACTCAGGCTCAGTTCAGCCAGACGCTCGATCTGGTAGCGAATCTCGGCCAGATACGGCCGCAGATCCTCGCTGTTACGGCAACGAAATTCCCATTCGACTTCGACGTTGGGGTAGTTGTGCAGCACCGCCTGCATCATCGTCAGTTTGTAGAAGTCGGTGTCGAGCAGGTTCTGCACGATGCGATCGGCAAACACACTCTCGCTCATAAACGGGGTCTCCAGGTGCACCGCGCGGTTGCGCGGGATCAATCAATGACGCTAGTGGCGCATATCAGGGACGAAGATTGCCAGCAATTTTTGGCAGGTGAAGATCATTTGTGGTGAGGGGATTACTCAGACCTTTTGAACCGCTGGGCTATCAATCTGCTCCAGCATCCACTTCACAAAATCCCGCACCTTCGGCACTTCCGCCGCATGCTCCGGGTAGGCCAGGTAGTAGGCGTCGGAACTGGGCATTGCATGCTGCCAAGGAATGACCAGTTTGCCGTCGGCCAATTCCTCTTCCACCAGAAACCGTGGCAACAACGCCACGCCGCAGCCGACCTGAGCGGCGCGGATGCACATATAAAAGGTTTCGAAACGCGGCCCGTGGTAGCTGTGTTCGGTGTGGTAACCCTGGCTGTCGAACCAGTCGTGCCAGGCCTGTGGGCGCGAGGCGTTTTGCAGCAACACCAGGTCGGTCAGTTGCGTCGGGTCGGTGAAGGGCGTATCGGGCAGGCTGCCGGGTGCGCAGACCGGCACCAGCTCTTCGCCGAACAGCTTCAGGCATTCGGTGCCGGGGCGTGAGCCCTGGCCGAAATAGAACGCCAGATCGCTGCGCCCCTGCAGCAGGTCATCGGCCTCCTGCTCGTTGCACAAGTCGAGATGGATCGACGGGTGGCGCAGGCGCCAGCCCTTCAGACGCGGCACCAGCCAGCGGGCGCCGAAGGTCGAAGGCGTAGAAACGCGCAGGACTTCGGTCTCACCGCCGTAGGAACGCAGGTAGTGCGTGGACATTTCCACCTGAGTGAGGATTTTTCGGACTTCCACCAGGTACAGATCCCCGGCCGGGGTCATCTGCAAACGCCGACGCACCCGGCGGAACAACAAGTGCTGCAACAATTCCTCAAGCTGCGCGACCTGTTTGCTGACGGCGCTCTGGGTCAGGTTCAGCTCTTCGGCGGCCCGGGTGAAGCTCAGGTGCCGGGTCACGGCTTCGAAGCACTGCAACGCGGTGATCGACGGCAAGTGGCGTTTGTTCAGCATGGGTGATCCCTTTTTTCTTGTCTTTCTATGCGCAGCATGAATAAACGGAATGATATCTCGCGTAAAGGTCGTTTGTTGCCTTGCCTTCGGGAAGCTACAACTAAAGGCCTGCCCGGTCGCGAAAATGCGGCCGCACACATTCAGTTTTTCGCTTGAGGAGTGACCCATGGTTGCCGCATTGCTTGATCGTCTTGGTGTGAACCCGGCCCTGTACCAGAACGGCAAAGTGCCGGTGCATTCGCCCATCGACGGCAGCCGCATCGCCGCCGTGAACTGGGAAGGCCCGGCCGAAGTCGAGCAGCACATCAGTCGCGCAGATCATGCGTTCGAACTGTGGCGCAAGGTGCCGGCCCCGCGTCGCGGCGAGCTGGTGCGTCAGTTCGGCGAAGTGCTGCGCGAATACAAGGCCGACCTCGGCGAACTGGTGTCGTGGGAAGCGGGCAAGATCACTCAGGAAGGCCTCGGTGAAGTGCAGGAGATGATCGACATCTGCGACTTCGCCGTCGGCCTGTCGCGTCAGCTGTACGGTTTGACCATCGCCTCCGAGCGTCCGGGCCACCACATGCGTGAAACCTGGCATCCGCTGGGCGTGGTCGGCGTGATCAGTGCGTTCAACTTCCCGGTCGCGGTGTGGGCGTGGAACACCACACTGGCGCTGGTCTGCGGCAACCCGGTGGTGTGGAAACCGTCGGAGAAAACCCCGCTGACCGCACTGGCCTGCCAGGCACTGTTCGAGCGCGTGGTGAAGAATTTCAGCGATGCGCCGGCGCACCTGTGCCAAGTGATCATCGGTGGCCGTGACGCCGGTGAAGCGCTGGTGGATGACCCGCGTGTGGCGCTGATCAGCGCCACCGGCAGCACCCGCATGGGCCGCGAAGTGGCGCCGAAAGTCGCCGCGCGTTTCGCCCGCAGCATCCTCGAACTGGGCGGCAACAACGCGATGATTCTCGGCCCGAGCGCCGATCTGGACATGGCCGTGCGCGCCATCCTGTTCAGTGCGGTCGGTACCGCCGGGCAGCGTTGCACCACCCTGCGGCGGCTGATCGCCCATGAATCGGTGAAGGAAGAAATCGTCACCCGCCTCAAAGCCGCGTACGCCAAAGTGCGCATCGGCCATCCGCTGGAAGGCAATCTGGTCGGCCCGCTGATCGACAAACACAGCTTCGAAAACATGCAGGACGCGCTGGAGCAGGCGTTGAGCGAGGGCGGTCGGGTGTTCGGCGGCAAGCGTCAGCTCGAAGAGCAATTCCCCAACGCCTACTACGTGTCGCCGGCCATTGTGGAAATGCCGGAGCAGAGTGATGTGGTCTGCAGCGAAACCTTTGCGCCGATCCTCTACGTGGTCGGCTACAGCGACTTCCAGGAAGCGCTGCGCCTGAACAATGCGGTGCCGCAAGGCCTGTCGTCGTGCATCTTCACCACCGACGTGCGTGAGGCCGAGCAGTTCATGTCGGCGGTCGGCAGCGACTGCGGCATCGCCAACGTCAACATCGGCCCGAGCGGCGCGGAAATCGGCGGCGCGTTTGGTGGCGAGAAGGAGACCGGTGGCGGTCGTGAGTCCGGCTCTGACGCCTGGCGCGCGTACATGCGCCGCCAGACCAATACCGTGAACTACTCGCTGGAGTTGCCGCTGGCGCAGGGCATCACCTTCGACTGAAATTGAGCAAAAGCTGAAAAGATCGCAGCCTTCGGCAGCTCCTACAGGGCTGCGGTTGGCTGCGGTTTTGTAGGAGCTGCCGAAGGCTGCGATCTTTTTAGTGCCCACAACGCAATTGGTTAGGTTTCTGTTGGAGTCTGGCAATGCCGTTACGCGAAGAATGTCTGTGGGAAAAACTCACGCCGCAACGCCCGGATAACACCGCGCTGCGGGGTGAGGTCAAAGTCGATGTCTGCGTGATCGGCGCCGGGTTTACCGGGTTGTCGGCGGCGCTGCATCTGTTGGAAAAAGGCAAAAGCGTTTGCGTGCTCGAAGCGCATCGTGCCGGGCATGGCGGCTCCGGACGCAACGTCGGGCTGGTCAACGCCGGCATGTGGATCCCGCCGGACGAGATCGAAGCCGGATTCGGCGAAGCGGTCGGCAGTCAGCTCAACCGCATGCTCGGGGCGGCGCCGGCGCTGGTGTTCAGCCTTGTGGATAAATACAACATTGATTGCCAGTTGCGCCGCGAAGGCACTCTGCACATGGCGCACAACGCCAAGGGCGAGGCGGATCTGCGCAGTCGCGAGCAGCAATGGAAGCGCCGTGGAGCACCGGTTGAACTGCTCACCGGCAAGGCCTGCGAACAAGCCACCGGTACGCAGAAGATCGCCGCCGCACTGCTTGACCGCCGCGCCGGCACGCTCAACCCGATGGCCTATGTCACTGGCCTCGCCAACGCGGTAAAGGGCCTGGGCGGACAGATGTTCGATCACTCGCCGGTTACCCGTCTCGAACGCGTGGGCCAGCAATGGTCAGTGCAGACCGAAAACGGTTCGGTGCTTGCCGAGCAAGTGGTGATCGCCTCCAACGCCTACACCGAAGGCGACTGGACCGAACTCAAACGCAATTTCTTCCCCGGTTACTACTATCAGGTCGCTTCGGTGCCGCTGACCGAAGACGCCGCCCATGACATCCTCCCCGGCGGGCAGGGCTCGTGGGACACGCGGCAGGTGCTGAGCAGCATCCGTCGTGACAAGGACGGCCGGTTGTTGCTCGGCAGTCTGGGCAATGGCAATCAGAAACCGACGTGGTTCCTCAAGGCCTGGGCCGATCGCGTGCAGCAGCATTATTTCCCCCATCTGAAACCGGTGGAATGGGAATGCACCTGGACCGGGCGCATCGCCTTCACCCCCGATCACTTGATGCGGCTGTTCGAGCCGGCACCCGGACTGGTGGCCGTCACCGGTTACAACGGTCGCGGCGTGACCACTGGCACCGTGGTCGGCAAAGCCTTCGCCGACTACCTGTGTAACGGAAATCCTCAAGCCCTGCCGATCCCCTTCGCACCGATGCAGCCCCTGGCCGGTGTCGGCCTGCGCAGTTGTCTGTACGAGGCCGGATTCTCGCTGTATCACGCGGGCCAGTGCCTGCGCATTGTCATCTGAGTGTTGAAATTTGTTGCTTGGCGCGGCGCTTTTCGATGCAGCGACTAGCCTGTAATGGTGCGGGTTGTAGCAGTCCCGCACCAGCAGTGTGCAGTTCGGTGACGCGAGCTGTTACAGGCTGGTTGCACGTCGTTTGGTGCCGCGGTTGCAATGATGGCGCAAGCGGGTTGCGCCTCAGATTTAAAAAGGTTTCACCTTCCGCGGTTTAGACGGTTGCACGCCCAATGAAAATGGGAACGAAACAGTCGAAATAACAAGAAAGCAGCGACTTTTTGAAGAATAAAAAACCGATGGCACGGCGCTTGCTCAGAGCATTCAGTGAAGTGAAGTCGCAGTGCCAACTAAAAAAAACCTTGGAGCACCACCTCATGTCCCAGACGTTTTACAAGAAAGGCTTTCTGGCCCTCGCAGTGGCTACTGCGTTGGGTGTTTCTGCGTTTGCTCAAGCTGATGTGAAAATCGGTGTAGCGGGTCCAATGACTGGCGCCAACGCGGCATTTGGCGAGCAGTACATGAAGGGTGCACAGGCAGCGGCGGACGCGGTCAACGCGGCGGGCGGCGTCAACGGCGAGAAAATCGTACTGGTCAAGGGCGATGACGCCTGCGAACCGAAACAGGCGGTGACGGTTGCCAAGGACCTGGTCAACCAGAAGGTTGCCGGTGTGGTCGGTCACTTCTGCTCCTCTTCCACCATTCCAGCCTCGGAAATCTACGACGAAGCCGGCGTTATCGCGATCACCCCGGGTTCCACCAACCCGCAAGTGACCGAGCGCGGTCTGAGCGCGATGTTCCGTATGTGTGGGCGTGACGACCAGCAAGGCATCGTGGCTGGCGACTACATCGTCGACGTGCTCAAGGGCAAGAAAGTCGCGGTGATCCACGACAAGGACACCTACGGTCAAGGCCTGGCCGATGCGACCAAAGCCCAGTTGATCAAGCGTGGCGTGACCCCGGTGATCTACGAAGGTCTGACCCGTGGCGAGAAAGACTTCAGCGCCCTGGTCACCAAGATCCGCGCTGCAGGCGCCGACGTCGTGTACTTCGGCGGTCTGCACCCGGAAGCCGGCCCACTGGTCAAGCAACTGCGCACCGAAGGCCTGAAAGACGTGAAGTTCATGTCTGACGACGGCATCGTTACCGACGAACTGGTGACCACCGCTGGCGGCCCGCAATACGTCGACGGCGTGCTGATGACCTTCGGCGCCGACCCGCGCCTGCTGCCGGAAAGCAAGGCGGTGGTCGAGCAGTTCCGCAAGGCCGGTACCGAGCCTGAGGGCTACACCCTGTACGCCTACGCTTCGATCCAGACCCTGGCGGCCGGTTTCAATGGCGCCAAGTCCAACAGTGGCGAAAAAGCCGCCGAGTGGCTGAAGGCCAACCCGGTGAAAACCGTCATGGGCGAGAAAGCCTGGGACAAGAAGGGCGACCTGAAAGTGTCCGACTACGTGGTTTACCAGTGGGACGCGAGCGGTAAATACCATCAGCTGGAAAAACAGAAGTAAGGGCTGACGCGATCATCCGAACACCATGAACCCCTGTGGGAGCGGGGTCGCTCGCGAATGCGGGATGTCAGTCGCCATCAACGGTAGCTGATACACCGCTTTCGCGAGCAAGCCCGCTCCCACAGGAGGCGATGGTGTTCCGGGGGAACGTGTCTGCATTGCTCCGACGTAAATCTGTATTTTTCCTAGAAGAACCGCCCGCTCCGGTGGGCAGGTTCTCATTGCGTGAGATTGCGTTATGGATGGTATTTTCCTGCAGCAACTGGTCAACGGCCTGACCCTCGGGTCGGTCTATGGCCTGATCGCCATCGGCTACACAATGGTCTACGGCATCATCGGCATGATCAACTTCGCCCACGGCGAGGTTTACATGATTTCCGCGTACCTCGCGGCAATCAGTCTGGCTCTGCTGGCTTACTTCGGTATCGAATCCTTCCCGCTGTTGATGCTCGGCACGCTGGTCTTCACCATCGTTGTCACCGGCGTCTATGGCTGGGTAATCGAACGCGTCGCCTACAAACCTCTGCGCAACTCCACCCGACTGGCACCGCTGATCAGCGCCATCGGTATCTCCCTGATCCTGCAAAACTATGCCCAGATCAGCCAGGGCGCCCGTCAACAGGGTGTTCCGACGCTGCTCACCGGTGCCTGGCGCATCGACGTCGGCACAGGGTTCGTCCAGCTCACCTACACCAAGGTGTTCATTCTGGTCGCCGCGTTCGTCGGCATGGGGCTGCTGACCTACGTGATCAAGTACACCAAGCTCGGCCGCATGTGCCGCGCCACCCAGCAAGACCGCAAGATGGCTTCGATCCTTGGGATCAACACCGACCGGGTGATTTCCTACGTGTTCATCATTGGTGCAGCAATGGCGGCGCTGGCCGGCGTGCTGATCACCATGAACTACGGCACGTTCGACTTCTACGCCGGCTTCGTCATCGGCATCAAGGCGTTTACCGCCGCCGTGCTTGGCGGGATCGGCTCACTGCCCGGCGCGATGCTCGGCGGGATCATTCTCGGGATCTCCGAGTCGCTGTTCTCGGGCCTGGTCAACTCCGACTACAAAGACGTGTTCAGCTTCTCGCTGCTCGTACTTGTTCTGGTCTTCCGGCCTCAGGGCCTGTTGGGCCGTCCTCTTGTGTCGAAGGTGTAAGCGATGTCTTCAACCACCCAAAAATCCATCGATATCAAAAAAAGTCTGGTTGAGGCGATTCTGGCCGGCCTCATTGCCCTGATCGTGTTTGGCCCGATTGTCGGCGTCGTGCTCGAAGGCTACAGCTTCAATCTTGAGCCGACCCGCGTTGCGTGGCTTATCGGCATTGTGATGATCGGCCGCTTTGCCTTGAGCCTGTTTCTGCAGACGCCCAGGGGCCTGAAGATTCTCGACGGCTTCGAGAGCACCGGTTCCGGTGTGCACGTGCTGCCTGCCGACCATAAATCCTCGCTGCGCTGGATCATCCCGCTGCTGATTGTGCTCGCGGTCATCGTGCCGTTTGTCTCCAACTCGTACCTGCTGGGCGTGGTCATCCTCGGGTTGATCTACGTGCTGCTGGGGCTGGGGCTGAACATCGTGGTCGGTCTGGCCGGCCTGCTCGACCTCGGTTACGTGGCGTTCTACGCCATCGGCGCCTACGGTCTGGCGCTCGGTTATCAATACCTCGGGCTGGGCTTCTGGACCGTACTGCCATTGGCGGCGATCACCGCTGGCCTGGCCGGCTGCATCCTCGGTTTCCCGGTACTGCGTCTGCACGGCGACTATCTGGCGATCGTGACCCTGGGCTTCGGTGAAATCATCCGCCTGATCCTCAACAACTGGCTGTCGCTGACCGGCGGTCCGAACGGGATGCCGGCGCCACTGCCGACGTTCTTCGGCCTGGAATTCGGCAAGCGCGCCAAGGATGGCGGGGTGCCGTTCCATGAGTTCTTCGGCATCGCCTACAACCCGGACGTGAAGTATTACTTCATCTACGCGGTGTTGTTCCTGGTGGTGCTGGCCGTGCTGTACATCAAGCATCGTCTGGTGAAAATGCCGGTGGGTCGCGCCTGGGAAGCCCTGCGCGAAGATGAAATCGCTTGCCGCTCGATGGGCCTGAACCACGTGTTGGTCAAGCTCTCGGCGTTTACCATCGGTGCATCGACCGCGGGCCTGGCCGGGGTGTTTTTCGCCACCTACCAGGGCTTCGTCAACCCGACCTCGTTCACCTTCTTCGAATCGGCACTGATCCTCGCTATCGTCGTGCTCGGCGGCATGGGTTCGACCATCGGCGTGGTGATCGCGGCATTCGTGTTGACGGTTGCTCCGGAACTGTTGCGCGGCTTCGCTGAATACCGCGTGCTGCTGTTCGGCATCCTGATGGTGTTGATGATGATCTGGCGACCACGCGGGCTGATCCGCATCAGCCGTACCGGGGTTACTCCACGCAAAGGTGCCATTCACTATGAGAGGACTGCGCCATGAGTGAAGTCGTACTCTCTGTGGAAAAACTGATGATGCACTTCGGTGGCATCAAGGCTTTGAGCGATGTCAGCCTCAAGGTCAAACGCAACTCGATCTTCGCCCTGATCGGGCCGAACGGCGCTGGCAAGACCACGGTGTTCAACTGCCTGACCGGGTTCTACAAGGCATCCGGCGGCAAGATCGAACTCAACGTGCGCGGCAAGCAGACCAATGTCATCCAACTGCTGGGTGAGTCGTTCAAACCGACCGACTTCGTCTCGCCGAAAAGCTTCCTCAGTCGCCTGTACTACAAGATGTTCGGCGGCACGCACCTGGTGAACCGCGCCGGGCTGGCCCGGACGTTCCAGAACATTCGCCTGTTCAAGGAAATGTCGGTGCTGGAAAACCTGCTGGTGGCGCAGCACATGTGGGTCAACCGCAACATGCTCGCTGGCGTCCTCAACACCAAGGGTTATCGCAAGGCCGAAAGTGATGCGCTGGACTGCGCGTTCTACTGGCTCGAAGTGGTCGATCTGGTGGACTGCGCCAACCGCCTGGCCGGTGAACTGTCCTACGGTCAGCAACGCCGTCTGGAGATCGCCCGGGCCATGTGCACGCGGCCGCAGATCATCTGCCTCGACGAACCGGCCGCCGGCCTCAACCCTCAGGAAACCGAAGCGCTGAGCGCGATGATCCGGCTGCTGCGCGACGAGCATGATCTGACCGTAGTGCTGATCGAACACGACATGGGCATGGTAATGAGCATTTCCGACCACATCGTGGTGCTGGATCACGGCGTGGTCATCGCCGAAGGCGGGCCGGACGCGATCCGCAACGATCCGAAAGTGATTGCCGCCTACCTGGGCGCAGACGAAGAGGAGCTGGTATGAGCAAACCGATCCTCGAACTGAAAGATCTGGACGTGTTCTACGGCCCGATCCAGGCCCTCAAAGGTGTATCGCTGCAGATCAACGAAGGCGAGACCGTCAGCCTGATCGGCTCCAACGGCGCGGGTAAATCGACGCTGCTGATGTCGATCTTCGGCCAGCCGCGCGCGGCGGGCGGGCAGATCCTCTATCAAGGCGTCGACATCACCCACAAGTCCTCGCACTACATCGCCTCCAACGGCATCGCGCAGTCGCCGGAAGGGCGGCGGGTGTTCCCCGACATGACCGTCGAGGAGAACCTGCTGATGGGCACCATCCCGATTGGCGACAAGTACGCCAAGGAGGACATGCAGCGCATGTTCGAGCTGTTCCCGCGGCTCGAAGAACGCCGCACTCAGCGGGCGATGACCATGTCCGGCGGCGAGCAGCAAATGCTTGCCATTGCCCGCGCCCTGATGAGCCGGCCGAAGCTGTTGTTGCTCGATGAGCCGAGCCTGGGGTTGGCGCCGATTGTGGTGAAGCAGATCTTCGCCACCCTGCGGGAACTGGCGAAAACCGGCATGACCATCTTCCTCGTCGAGCAGAACGCCAACCATGCGCTGAAGCTGTCGGATCGGGCGTATGTGATGGTCAACGGCGAGATTCGCCTGACTGGTACCGGTAAGGAGTTGTTGGTGAATGAGGAGGTGCGTAACGCTTATCTGGGCGGGCACTGATTCAATCGTTGTCATGCACAGCCCCGGCGACGCGAGTCCCGGGGCTTTTTACATCTCAAGTCCACACAGATCCCCCTGTAGGAGCTGCCGAAGGCTGCGATCTTTTGATGTCGTTGTGAAGATCAAAAGATCGCAGCCTTCGGCAGCTCCTACATGGAATCAAGCCAGGACATCAAGCACATTCTGAAATTGTGGAAAACAAATTCCCACACCTGCCAAAGCGCGACATATAGACGCTGCAAATGGCTGTTTTTCCACAGTTTCGACTTGTCCCCGTTTGCTGTGGAGCTGGCTGTGAATAACGTGGGAGTAGCTGGCTGCAGCCCTTGTGAACCGTGGCTTGCGGGCTGGTGATTGATTTTTGAGCAGGCTTTTTTGCGGAAGCTGAAGACGCTGTTGTCAACCTTTTTCTAGGCTGCGCTGTAGAGGCAATTCCATGTGAACAAGCCTGTGGATAAGTCTGTGATTAAACTCTGGAAAGACCGCGCTGAGGGCCGTAATTACTGGCCTCGCGCAATCATCGGGCTGACCGACCGGTCGTGCAAAATGCCATCTCCGGCACAACAGCCGCTTCAGGGTCAAGCAAAAAACTTTCTATTTCCCGCGCAAAGCCTTGTGCGACGCGGCTTTGCGCGTTTCCACTTGCCCCCGGAAACTGTGGAAGGGACTGTGGATAACGTGCGTGCACATGGCTACAGGCCACGCCCCACACGGCTTAGCAGCGGTTGATCAAATTTTGATCTGAAATGCGTTTGTGTAGGAGCTGCCGCAGGCTGCGATCTTTCGATTTTGCAGAGCAAGATCAAAAGATCGTCCGAACGCGGCCCGAACCTGCGGCAGCTCCTACATGGGTTGATGTTGCTCGCCCGTGCCGGGCCGGGCATGCTGGCTGCTGATTTTCTATTCCAATGGCTGCGCTGGCGGCCGACGCAAGGAGAACACGATGTCCAACACCCTGTTTATTACCGGCGCAACCTCCGGTTTTGGTGAAGCCTGTGCCCGTCGTTTTGCTGAGGCTGGCTGGAAACTGGTGTTGACCGGTCGTCGTGCAGAACGTCTCGACGCGCTGTGCGCCGAACTGTCGAAGCACACCGAAGTGCATGGCCTGGTGCTCGACGTACGTGACCGCAAGGCGATGGAAGAGGCAATTGCCAATCTGCCGCCGTCGTTCGCCAAGCTGCGCGGCCTGATCAACAACGCCGGGCTGGCGCTGGGCGTCGATCCGGCACCGAAATGCGACCTCGACGACTGGGACACCATGGTCGATACCAACGTCAAAGGCCTGATGTACAGCACCCGTCTGCTGTTGCCACGGTTGATCGCCCACGGCCGTGGCGCCGGCATCGTCAATCTTGGCTCCATCGCTGGCAACTACCCGTACCCGGGCAGCCACGTGTATGGCGCGACCAAGGCGTTCGTCAAACAATTCTCGCTGAACCTGCGCTGCGACCTGCAGGGCACTGGCGTGCGGGTCAGCAACATCGAGCCCGGCCTGTGCGAAAGCGAGTTCTCGCTGGTGCGCTTTGCCGGTGATCAGGAACGCTACAACGCCACCTACGCCGGGGCCGAGCCGATCCAGCCGCAGGACATCGCCGAGACCATCTTCTGGGTCCTCAACGCGCCGGCACACATCAACATCAACAGTCTGGAGCTGATGCCGGTGAGCCAGACCTGGGCCGGGTTAGCCATCGAGCGTAACAAGGCGTAAGACCGCATAATGGCCATCGCTGGCAAGCCAGCTCCCACAGGATCGTCGGTATACATAAATCTTGTAATCGACTCGGTACCTGTGGGAGCTGGCTTGCCAGCGATGAGGCCGTAACAGGCAAAACATGGCAATAAGTTAAACTCTCTCCTCAACAACCCCACCGCATCCTGCGGTTTTCAAGGTTTTCGAGGAGTTAAAGTGAGTAACCGAGGTGAGCAGTCGCTGCTCAAACAATCGACCATCCTGATGTTCGCGGTGTCGATTGCCGGGATCGTTACCGGTTTTGTTTCAGGTTCCCAATCCATCCTTTTCGATGGTTTTTTCTCGCTGATCGCAACTTTTATCAAAGTGCTGATGCTGATCACCGCCCGGCTGATCGCCAAGGAAAGCAACCACCGCTTCCAGTTTGGTTTCTGGCATCTGGAGCCGATGGTGCTGCTGATCGAAGGCAGCTTCCTGCTGTTGATCGCGATCTATGCGTTTCTCAACGGTGTGTTCGGCATCATCAACGGTGGTCGCGAGATCGAGCTGGGGCTGGTGATCATTTACGCGGCGGTTTTCACCGTGGTCGAATTCGCCTACTTCTTCTACGTCCGTCGGCGCAATCGCAAGCTCAAGTCGAGCCTGATCCAGTTCGACAACATCAGCTGGCTGGTGGACGCGATGCTCTCGGTCGGCCTGTTGATCAGTTTTCTCGCCGCGTTGCTGCTCAAGGCCCAGGGCTTCGACGAGTGGGCGAAGTTTGTCGACCCGCTGATCCTGATCGTACTGGCCCTGACCATGTTGCCACCGGCGTTCAAGATCCTCGGCCCGGCGTTGCGCGATGTATTGGGTATTGCCCCGGATACGCTGGATGATCAGGTGCGCCAGGTAATGGAAGCGGCAAAGGTCGAGCATGGTTTCGACGATTTCGTGACCTACGTGCAGAAGCACGGTCGGGCGCGATTCATCGAGATTCATGTGGTGTTGCCGGCGGATTATGCGCTGAGCAATGTGGGTCAGCTGGATGCGTTGCGCGAGGAGATCTCGGCGCAGCTCGGCGAGCCGGATGCGGCGCGCTGGTTGACCATCAGCTTTACCGGCGACAAGAAGTGGATTGCCTGATTCAGAACTGTTGAATCTTCTGTGGCGAGCGAGCTTGCTCGCGCTGGGCTGCGAAGCGGCCCTAGATTTTTGTGAGTGCTGCGCACTCAAGCGGGAGCAAGCTCCCTCGCCACAGGATAAGTTCAGTCAGTTAGTTCAGATATTCAGCCAGCCCGCTGTAGCACGTCGCCAAGTGATAAGGCGTCGTCGAAGGCATGTCCTTGCGGCTGACTTCTCCCTGTTCATCCCGGCATTCATGCCACCCGCCCGCATGCAGAAAACGCTGTTGCAGCGCCTGCAACTGGCGCAGCACTGCAGCTTCGCTGTCCGCACGCAAGGTCAGCGCGCGCAGGTATTCAGCCTGAGCCCAGATCCGCTGAGTCGAATCTTTCGGGCGACCGTCCAGTTGCAGATCGAGCATCGCCCGCACCGCACCTGAAGGTTGTTCCACGCCAAATTGCTCGGTGAAAGCGAATGCCCGATCCAGCGCTGCATGCAGTTTCGATCCGCGCAGCAGTGGCGACGAGTCAAGCAGGAAATACCACTCGAACTGATGTCCCGGCTCGTACCAGTTATCCACAGCCCCCAGCGGTTTCTCCATCAACACGCCGTGTTGCGGGTCGACGAACTGCTTGTGCATGGCTGTGCATAACTCGACCAGCGCTTGCTGCGTCGCCGCGTCTTCACGCACCGCGAGGGCGGCGAGGAACGCTTCGGCCAGGTGCATCAGCGGGTTTTGCAGCGGGCCGGTTTGCAGGGTGCTCCAGTCGCGTTCCAGACACGCTTCGTACAGGCCGTCACCGGTGGCGAAGCGGCGGCCGATCACTTCCAGCGCGGCGTTGAGCGTTGATTCCACCAGCGGCTCGCGGGACTTGGCCCAGTAATGGGCGCAGGCGAACAGGATGAAGGCGTGGGTGTAGAGGTCTTTGCGCTGATCCAGCGGCTTGCCCTGTGCGTCGATGCTGTAGAACCAGCCACCGTGCTCGGCATCGTGGAAATGCCGTTGCAGCGAGCGGAACAGCGCGGCGGCGCGCACCTCGGCGTTATCCACAACCCCGATCAGGCTGGAAAACAGGTACAGCTGCCGTGCGCAGGCCATCGCCCGATAGCGTTGCGCTGGCAAAGGTTGATGCGCTGCGTCGAGTGCCTCGTAGGGCAGCGCCATGTCGGCGTTCCAGCCCGGGCCTTGCCAGAGCGGCACGATCACGTTCAGAAAGTGCTGTTGCACGTCGCTGAACAGGGCGGTCAATTCGGGCAGGGAGGTGGAGCGGGAAGCATGGGGCATTGGCGGACGTCGTCACGGCTGGGGCGATTGCGCGACATGGTAGCAGAGCGACGGCCTGATGAGACGCGGTGTCTGTCAGTCCGCCTTCGCGAGCAAGCCCGCTCCCACAATTGAATCGGGTTCGCAGCATGACTCTTCCACCATTGAACTGAATTCGCGACCTGATTCTGTAGGAGCTGCCGCAGGCTGCGATCTTTTGATCTGGCTTGTAATCGCAAAAGTCAAAAGATCGCAGCCTGCGGCAGCTCCTACAGGAGGATGCATTCCAATTGTGGGAGCGGGCTTGCTCGCGAAGAGGTTGGTTCAGGCGATAGAGATCAACCGGCCAGCAACCAGGCGCCAGTCACCGCCGAAGCAGCACCCGCCACTCGCACCAAGGGTGCAGCAGCCTGAGGCAGGACGCGAACCAGCGCATAACCCGCCGCGTGCAGCGCCGCAGTCGCAACCACGAAACCGGCGGCATACGCCCAAGGGCTGCTCATGTCCGGCAGTTCCAGACCATGCGCCACGCCATGGAACAGCGCAAACAGTGCCGTCGCCGCCACCGCCATCACCAGCGGCGGACGCACCGCCAGCGCCACCGCCAGGCCCAGCGCCAGCACCGAAGCCGCAATCCCGCTTTCCAGCGCCGGCAGTTGCAGCCCTTCAAAGCCGAGCATGCCGCCGATCAGCATGGTGCCGACGAACGTGCACGGCAGCGCCCAACGCGCCGCGCCTTGTTGCTGCGCGGCCCACAGGCCGACCGCGACCATCGCCAGCAAGTGGTCGAGGCCGCCGATCGGGTGGCTGATACCGGCGACCAGACCGCTGTCGCCGTGGCCCGGGTGGGCGAAGGCGAGGGCCGGGGTCAGCAGCAGCGCCACGGTGCCGAGAATGCGTTTGAGTGTCATGGATAAGCTTCCTTGTTGGTCGATGAATCAGGCCGCGTTCAGCAGGCCCTGGCGTTCGATGAAGGCGATGATCTCTTCCAGACCCTGGCCGGTTTTCTGGTTGCTGAAAACGAAGGGCTTGCCGTTGCGCATGCGCTGGGTGTCGCTATCCATCATTTCCAGCGAAGCACCGACCAGCGGCGCCAGGTCGATTTTGTTGATCACCAGCAGGTCGGACTTGCAGATCCCCGGCCCGCCCTTGCGCGGCAGCTTGTCGCCAGCCGAGACGTCGATCACGTAGATGGTCAGGTCCGACAGCTCCGGGCTGAAGGTCGCCGACAGGTTGTCGCCACCGGACTCCACCAGAATCAGGTCGAGCCCCGGAAAGCGTCGGTTCAGTTGATCGACCGCTTCGAGGTTGATCGACGCGTCCTCACGAATCGCCGTGTGCGGGCAGCCACCGGTTTCCACGCCGATGATCCGCTCCGGCGCCAGCGCTTGGTTGCGCACCAGAAAGTCGGCGTCTTCGCGGGTGTAGATGTCGTTGGTGACGACGGCCAGGTTGTAGCGATCGCGCAGTGCAAGGCACAGGGCCAGGGTCAATGCGGTTTTGCCGGAACCGACCGGGCCGCCGATGCCGACGCGCAGAGGTTGTGTGTTCATGGTTGTTCTCCTAAGAGCGAAACAGTCGGCTGTACTGGCGCTCATGCGCCATGCACGCCAGGGACAGGCCGAAGGCGGCGCTGCCGATGTGTTCGGGATGGATGCGGGTGGCGTCCTGCTGCGCCTGTTGCAGCAACGGCAGCAGTTCGCTGGTCAGGCGCTGGGCGGCTTGCTGGCCCAGCGGCAGGGTTTTCATCAGTACCGCGAGTTGGTTTTCCAGCCAGCTCCACAGCCACGCGGCGAGCGCATCCTGCGGGCTGATGTGCCAGGCGCGGGCGGCCAGTGCCCAGCCGAGGGCCAGGTGTGGTTCGGCACATTGCTCAAGAAAACTGCGGGCCGGCACGTCGAGTTCCGGCAGACCGTTGAGCAACTGCTGCAGCGAGTAACCCATCTGCCGGCTCTCCAGATGCAGTTCGCGGGTCTCGCGGCTGGCCCGGTGGGTTTCGCAGATGCGCGCCAACTCGGGCCAGTTTTCCTCGGCAGCGGCCTGACAATGGGCGAGCAGCAGCGGCGCTTCGAAACGCGCGAGGTTGAGCAGCAACTGATCGCTGATCCAGCGCCGGGCGCTGTCCGGGTTGTGCACGCGGCCGTTATCCACCGCCATTTCCAGACCTTGCGAATAGCTGTAGCCGCCAATCGGCAATTGCGGACTGGCCAGGCGCAACAGCGCCCAGGCTGGGTTCATAAACGAACGCCGAACTGGTGCAGTTTCGGCGCGTAGTTGAAGTCCTCGTCGCCATGCCGCGAATGATGATGGCCGCCGCCGTAGGCACCGTGTTCCGGCTGGAACGGCGCTTCAATCGCTTCGACTTGCGCGCCGAGCTGTTCGAGCATGGCCTTGAGCACGTAATCGTCGAGCAGGCGCAGCCAGCCGTCGCCGACTTGCAAGGCGACATGGCGGTTGCCCAAGTGATAGGCGGCGCGGGTCAGTTCGAAGGCATTGGCGCAGGTGACGTGCAGCAGTTGCTCGGGGCGGGCGCAGACGCGGACGATGCGCCCGTCTTCAGCCTGCAGGCATTCGCCGTCATATAACGGCGCCTGACCGCGCTCCAGAAACAACCCGACGTCCTCGCCATCGGCACTGAAACAGCGCAGACGGCTCTTGCTCCGCGCTTCGAAGGTCAGGTGCAACTCGGCGGACCAGACAGGTTGAGGGTCGATTCTGCGATGAATCACCAGCATCGGAAAGCTTCCAGCAGTGGACTTGTAGAGAGGGCTAGAGCAAGGGGCTTGCCAACCGGACGAGATGTAGGAAATCCCTGTCGGAGCGTAGTGGATGTTTCAAGATGTTGCAGAATTTTGGAAGGTTTTGGTGCGTGAAGATTTTTACATGCACCAATTTGTGGCCAATAAAAAAGATCGCAGCCTTCGGCAGCTCCTACAGGGGATGGGTGTAGGAGCTGCCGAAGGCTGCGATCTTTTGATTTTTACTCGGTACTGCCCAGCCCTTGCCAGTGCTTGAGGCCGATAAAGATGAAGCGCAGTTGCTGGGTGATCTTTGCCTGTGGCGTCAGATGTTCCGGCAGCGCTTCGGCAGGCGGGTCAATGATGTCCGGCAGGGTGGCGAACACCGATTTGACGATCAGGTCGGCGATCACGCTCAAACCGGCGGCGTCCAGATGCTGCAGCTTGGGCATCAGCGTCAGGTCGGTGGCAAGGTCGGCGCTGATGTTTTCGCGCAGGCGGCCAATCGCCTGACGCACCGGCTGCGAGCCGCCGTACTGCTCGCGGGCGAGAAACAGGAATTGCGATCGGTTGGCGCTGACCACGTCGAGGAAGATCCGCACCGACGCATCGATGATGCCGCCCATGACGAATTCGTTGTGGCGCACCAGGCGGATGGTTTCGCGGAAGGTCTGACCGACTTCACTGACCAGCACCAGACCCAGTTCGTCCATGTCGGCAAAATGCCGATAGAAACCGGTGGGCACGATGCCGGCGGTCTTGGTCACTTCGCGCAGGCTCAGGCTGCCGAATCCTCGGCCGCTTTCCATCAAATGGCGGGCAGCGTCCATCAGGGCGTTGCGGGTCTGTTGTTTCTGTTCGGCGCGGGGCAGCATCGCAAGGGCGTTTTCTTGAGCGGGACAAGCGCCGCACTCTAGCAAATCGGCTTTGCTGGCGTCGAACGGCAGGGGAGGTAGGTCATCGAGGGAAATACGGTTTTGCGCTTGGCCAGGCTGAAAAAGTCAAAAGCCCGATCGGCTGATCGGGCTTTTTTTCCAGGCCGCCATGGGCTTAGCTCAAAGCGCTGTTGCGTTCGATCACACGGTCACCACCGCCTTCGGCGAGGGTCTGGCCTTGTGGGGTACGGTCACCACCACCTTCAGCGAGGGTTTGGCCTTGTGGAGTGCGGTCGCCGCCATCGGATGCCAGAGTCTGACCCTGTGGAGTCTTGTCATAGCCGTCTTGCACCAGACCTTTCTCTTCCAGGCGTTCACGGCCGCCTTCTGCTACAGCTTGACCTTGTGGAGTCTTGTCGTAGCCATCTTGTACCAGGCCTTTTTCTTCCAGACGATTACGGCCGTTTTCAGCCAGGGTCTGACCCTGTGGAGTACGGTCGCCGCCGTCGGCAGCAACAGTCTGGCTGAACACCGAGTGGCTGGATTTCACTTGTGGGGTAGCCTGATCGGCAGCGGGCAGGGCGAAAGCAGTGCTGGCTAGCATCGACAGGGTAAGGCTGAGCAGTAATTGGCGTTTCATGATGGGTTGCTCCTTGGGAGGGCGATAAAGTGGGTACGAAGCCAATGCTACTCTCGATAAGTCGATATAAAAGTTCATAAACGCAATGGTAATAATCAACAGAATTGATTGTTCTGCCGAGGCGCTCTAGCTCGGGCGTTTGCGGGCGGTGGTTTTGCACCGTGGTGGGTATTTTCGACTCACTCGCGCCTCGCAAATGGGCGCGTCGCGGTAACGCTGTTCGACCAATCGGTCAGCATTCGGGCGAATTTTTGTCGCGGAATCTATATTCCGATTAAACCTGCGCACTGTTTGCCAGTCGTAGATTTCATGAGGGCCGCTTTGGCCCGCCGTTTCAGCTGTGCGTCGCGACGTCGGCGTGCGGTCGTCATCAGGAGTTTTGTGCATGACGCGCACCGGAAAAATCTTCAGTTGGACCTTCGCCATCCTCGTACTGCTGCTGGCGGTACTGGTTCTGATCATCGTGTTCTTCGATTGGAACCGGATCAAACCGCCGCTCAATGCCAAAGTTTCGGAAGAACTGCATCGACCGTTCGCCATCAATGGCAACCTGGCGGTGATCTGGCAACGCGAGCCGGACGAGGGCGGCTGGCGGGCCTGGGTGCCATGGCCGCACGTAGTGGCTGAGGACCTGACGCTGGGTAACCCGGACTGGTCGAAGCAGCCGCAGATGGTCACGCTCAAGCGCGTGGAATTGCGCATCTCGCCACTGGCGCTGTTGGCGCAACGGGTGACCATCCCGCGCATCGACCTGACCGAACCCAACGCGCAACTGCAACGGCTGGCCGATGGTCGTGCCAACTGGACGTTCAAGTTCGATCCGAAGGACCCGAATGCCGAACCGTCGAACTGGGTGGTGGACATTGGTGCCATCGGTTTCGACAAGGGCCACGTGACTCTGGATGACCAGACCCTGAAAACCAACCTCGACGTGGTGATCGATCCTTTGGGCAAGCCGATTCCGTTCAGCGAGATCGTCGGCGACAAAGCCGCGAAGACCGCGCAGGACAAGGGCGCAGCCCCCCAGGACTATGCGTTCGCGCTGAAGGTCAAAGGCCAATACCACGGCCAGAATCTCACCGGCCAGGGCAAGATTGGCGGGTTGTTGGCGTTGCAGGACGCGAACAAACCGTTCCCGCTGCAGGCCCAGGCGAAGATCGGCGCCACCAGCATCGAACTGGCCGGCACCCTGACTGACCCGCTGAACCTCGGCGCCCTCGATCTGCGCCTGAAACTGGCCGGTGCCAGCCTCGGCAACCTTTATCCACTGACCGGCGTGACCCTGCCGGATACCCCGCCGTATTCCACCGACGGTCACTTGATCGCCAAGTTGCATGACGCCGCCGGGGCGAAATTCACCTACGAGCAGTTCAACGGCAAGATCGGCAGCAGCGACATTCACGGCGATCTGACCTACGTCGCCAGCCAGCCACGGCCAAAACTCAGCGGCGCGTTGCTGTCCAATCAACTGTTGTTCGCCGATCTCGCGCCGCTGATCGGCGCCGACTCCAATGACAAACAGAAGGCCCGCGGCGGCGAGAGTAAACAGCCGACCGACAAAGTGCTGCCGGTGGAAGAGTTCAAGACCGACCGCTGGCGCGCGATGGACGCCGATGTCGAATTCACCGGCAAGCGCATCGTCCACAGCGAAAAACTGCCGTTCACCGACCTGTATACCCACCTGAAACTCAACGACGGCGAACTCAGCCTCGAACCGCTGCGCTTCGGCGTGGCCGGCGGCAATCTGGATGCGCAGATCCGCCTCAACGGTCGCACTGAACCGCTGGAAGGCCGGGCCAAACTGACTGCCCGTGGCTTCAAGCTCAAGCAGTTGTTCCCGACCTTCGAGCCGATGAAAACGAGTTTCGGCGAACTCAATGGCGATGCCGACATCAGCGGGCGCGGCAACTCCGTAGCCAAACTGCTGGGCGGGGCCAACGGCAACCTGAAGATGCTGATCAACGACGGCGCAATCAGCCGTGAACTGATGGAACTGGCGGGGCTCAACGTCGGCAACTATGTGGTCGGCAAGATCTTTGGCGACAAGGAAGTGAAGATCAACTGCGCCGCAGCCGACTTCGACATCAAGACTGGCCTGGCAAGTACGCGGCTGTTTGTGTTCGATACCGAGAACGCGATCATCTACATCGACGGCACGGCGAACATGGCCACCGAGCAACTGGACCTGACGGTGACGCCGGAATCCAAGGGCTGGCGTTTGATCTCGCTGCGTTCACCCCTGTACGTGCGCGGCAAGTTCATCAAGCCGGATGCCGGGGTCAAGGCTGTGCCGTTGATGTTGCGCGGAGCGGGGATGGTTGCGCTGGGCGTAATTGCTGCTCCGGCGGCGGGGCTGCTGGCACTGGTCGCACCGAGCGGTGGTGAGCCGAATCAATGTGCGCCGCTGCTTGAGCAGATGAGGGCGGGCAAGGCGCCCGTGACCGTCAAGCCGACCAAATAAGGCAAGAGCAAAAGATCGCAGCCTGCGGCAGCTCCTACAGTGAATGTAGGAGCTGCCGCAGGCTGCGATCTTTTTGCATCTGTTGCGGCCCCTTCGCGAGCAGGCTCGCTCCCACATTTGAAATGGATTCCAGTGTGGGAGCGGGCTTGCTCGCGAAGGCGGTTCGGAAGGCTTACAGGTCTTTCAGAATGTCGGCCATGTCATCCGCATGCTCTTCTTCCTGCGCGAGGATGTCTTCGAAGATGCGCCGGGTGGTCGGGTCTTTCTCGCCGATGTACTGAATGATCTCGCGGTAGCTGTCGATGGCGATCCGTTCGGCCACCAGGTCTTCGTAGACCATTTCCTTCAAGGTGTTCCCGGCCACATATTGGGCGTGGGACATTTTCGACAGCAGGTCCGGATTGAACTCCGGCTCGCCACCCAGTTGCACGATACGCTCGGCCAGACGGTCGGCGTGTTGTGCTTCCTGGGTCGCGTGTTCAAGGAATTCTTCGGCGGCCACGTGGGCTTTCACACCGTTGGCCATGAAGTAGTGACGCTTGTAGCGCAGCACGCAGACCAGCTCGGTGGCCAGCGACTCGTTGAGCAAGCGCAGCACCTCGTCACGGTTAGCGCTGTAGCTCTCGGTTACCGCGCCGTTCTCGACATGTTGCCGCGCACGTTCGCGCAGGGTTTTGACATCTGACAAGTGCAGGTCGTCGCTCATATTGATCTCCAGGAGGCTAATCCAATGGGCGCCACGCTCTACAGGCGTGATCGCATACCCTGGTTGTGAGTCCTGCGTGATCGAAAAAGTTTTATGAGATTTGCGCCGTTGCCCCTGCAGGCGCTGCCGAAGGCTGCGATCTTGGCGTGAGCCCAGACAACACGGCCTCCTCCTGCAACCAGGCAAAAAATGCCCGCACCGGCGGATGCCGTTCCCGTCCCGGCACACACAGCGCGCTGTACCCGGCACCATCAACCTGCACCTGCCCCTTGTACGGCACCAGCAAGCCGCTGGCGACGCTTTGCGACACCAGAATATTGCTCGCCAGCACCAGACCTTGCCCGGCAATTGCCGCTTGCAGGGCGTAGTGTTCCTCGTCGTATTCACGGATCGCCGGATACTGGTTCAGCCACGACTCGCCGGAGCGGGCGCACCAGGCTTCCCAGCCATGGGCATACAGCTTCGAGTTGTGCCAGCGCACGCTGATCAGCGCCGGCGTGCGCCGGGCGGCCAGCGCCACCTGCTCCGGCGAGCCATACACACCGAAGGACTCATCGAACAGGCACAGACCGTAGAGATTGGGGTAATCGTCGAGGCTGTAGCGCAGCACCAGATCGACGCTGGCGTCCTGATGCAGGTCGATGACTTCGCAGTGGGTATCGAGGCGCACGTTGATGTTCGGGTGCTGCGCATAAAAACGCCCGAGGCGCGGCACCAGCCACAGCGCAGCGAAGGCGGCCGTGGTCGACAGCGTCAGGCTGCTGCCGCTGCGTTGCGGACGCAGGGTGTCGACGCTTTGCGCCACTTCCAGCAGTGCGCCGTGCAGGCTGCGAAACAGTCGTTCGCCGCCCTCGGTCAGGCGCACCTGACGCGGCAAGCGTTCGAACAGCGCCACGCCGAGCCAGTCTTCCAGCGTACGAATCTGATGAGAGATTGCCGTCGGCGTGACCGACAGTTCTTCGGCGGCGGCCTTGAAACTCAGTAGGCGCGAAGCCGATTCGAAGGCGCGCAGGGCGGTCAGCGGCAACGAGGCGAACATTGAAAACTCCATAGATGAAATGAATTCATCCCGACTGATTTTTGCTCATTTGAATGGACGCGGCCACGCGCTTAAAACTGCAAGCCACATGCCGTTTGATTCTAGTTCGGAGCAAATACAGATGAGCAAAATTCTTGCAATTCATGCCAGTCCACGGGGTGACCGTTCGCATTCACGGCGCCTGGCGGAAAGCTTTCTCAGCGCCTGGCAATTGCGCCATCCGCAGGCGCAGGTCACCCGCCGCGAAGTCGGGCGCGCGTTGATCCCGCCAGTCAACGAAGCTTTTGTCGCGGCCGCGTTTCATCCTGAACCCGAGGCGCGCCCCCTGTCGATGCAGGCTGATCTGGCGCTTAGCGATCAGTTGGTCGGCGAGTTGTTCGAACACGATCTGCTGCTGATTTCCACGCCGATGTACAACTTCAGCGTGCCCAGCGGCCTCAAGGCCTGGGTCGATCAGATTGTGCGTCTGGGCCTGACATTCGACCACACCCTGGACAACGGCGTGGCCCAATACACCCCGCTGCTGCAAGGCAAGAAAGCGCTGATCGTCACCAGTCGCGGCGGTTTCGGCTTCGGTCCGGGAGGTGAGCTGGAGGCCCTGAACCACGCCGATCCATGGCTGCGTACGGCGTTGGGGTTCATCGGCATCAACGACGTCACCGTGGTCGCGGCCGAGGGCGAAGAGTCTGCCGAGCGCACCTTTGCAGTGTCGGTGGCCGAGGCTGAGCAGCGTTTGCTCGACCTCGCCCGTGCGTTCTAGATGGCCTGGCTGTTCCTGCTGATCGCCGCCGGGTTCGAGGTGACCTTCGCCATGGGCATGAAGTACGCCGAAGGCTTCACCCGCCTGTGGCCGTCGCTGATCACGGTGCTCGCGGCGATTGGCGGGATCTACTTTCTGACGTTGGCGATGCGTGAATTACCGGTGAGCATCGCCTATCCGATCTGGACGGCCATCGGCTCGCTGGGCACGGTGTTTCTCGGCTTTGCCCTGCTCGGCGAGAGCCTGACCGTGATGAAACTGCTGTCGGTGGGGCTGATTGTGGCGGGGGTGGTGGGCCTGAAGTAGGCTGATGGTGCAGTTGTCATCATCAAGGAGGAGGCTTGGCGAGCGTTTTGCACGTCCGGCATCCACTCACGAACACAAGGATGTTTGCCCATGTCACAAGGTACGGCGACACGTTATCCACTGGTGCTGGTGCCGGGCATGCTCGGGTTTATCCGGCTGCTGCTGTATCCGTACTGGTACGGGATCATCAAGGCGTTGCGCCGTGGCGGGGCGACAGTGATTGCGGTGCAGGTGTCGCCGCTCAATTCCACCGAAGTGCGTGGCGAGCAGTTGCTGGCGCGCATCGACGAGATTTTGCGCGAGACCGGCGCTGTCAGGGTCAATCTGTTCGGTCACAGTCAGGGTTCATTGACCGCACGTTATGCCGCTGCCAAACGGCCGGATCTGGTCGCTTCGGTAACGTCGGTGGCCGGCCCCAATCATGGTTCGGAACTGGCCGACTATCTGCAGAAACACTACCCGGCGAACACTGCCAAGGGTCGTCTGCTTGAAGCGTTGCTGCGTGTTGTCGGCTGGCTGATGGCGTTGCTGGAAACCGGTTACCACGGGCCGAAACTGCCGGTGGACATCCACGCGTCGCATCAATCGCTGACCAGTGACGGCGTGGCGCTGTTCAATCAGCGTTATCCACAGGGCCTGCCCGAAACCTGGGGCGGGCAGGGGCCGGAAGAGGTCAACGGCGTGCGTTATTACTCGTGGTCAGGGACGTTGCAGCCGGGCAAGACCGATCGTGGCGGCAACCTGTTTGATGGAACCAATCGCAGCTGTCGGCTGTTTGCGAAAACCTTCGTGCGCGAGCCAGGGCAGTGTGACGGGATGGTCGGGCGCTACAGCTCGCACCTGGGCACGGTGATTGGCGACGACTATCCGCTGGATCACTTCGACATCGTCAACCAGTCGCTGGGGCTGGTGGGCAAGGGCGCGGATCCGGTGCGGTTGTTTGTCGAGCATGCGGCGCGGCTCAAGGCTGCCGGGGTTTAGCAGTCAAACCGAGTTATCGTTCTTCGCGAGCAAGCCCGCTCCCACATTCGACCGATTTCCAACAGGTGGAATGCGGACAACTGTGGGAGCGGGCTTGCTCGCGAAGAGGCCAGATCAGGCAACGCTGATTCTGCGGCCCAACACGGTGGTCCAACGCTCGGAAAGAATCACCCCCCCCAATGTCAACACCCCACCCACCAGGTGATACATCGCCAACTGCTCCTTCAACACCACCGCCGCAATCAGCGCGGTAATCAGCGGCAGCAAGTTAAAGAACAAGGTCGTGCGGCTCGGCCCCAGACGCTGCACCGCCTGCATCCACGCCAGCGGCGCGAGCATCGAGGCCAGCAGGCACGCGTACAGCACCAGCGGAATGTTCTGCGCGGTGAAACCGGTTTTCGGCGAGGCGGCGTACAGCGGAAACAGCACCACAATCGCCACCAGCACCTGCAGGTACAACAACACCAGCGGTGGCAGACGCAGCTGCCATTTTTTCAGCAGGGTGCTGTAAATCGCATAGGCCAGGGTGGCGATCAGCATCATCGCGTCACCCAGGTTGACTCCGTGTTGCAGCAAGGCGCCGAGGCTGCCGGACGACACCACCACCAGCACCCCGGCGAACGACAGCACTGCGCCGAACAGTGCGCCAGCGGTCAGGCGCTGGCCGAGGCTGATGATTGCCATGGCCAGCGACATCAGCGGCATCAGCGACAGGATGATGCCCATGTTGGTTGCGGTGGTCAGGGTCGCGGCGAAGTAGGCCAGGCTTTGATAGACCGCCATCCCGAGCACGCCGAGGATGAAGATCTTGCCCAGGTTCGGGCGGATCTGCGGCCAGTGCGCGATCACCGCTTTGAGCATGAACGGGGTGAACAGCAGACCGGCGAGCAGCCAGCGGTAGAAACCGATCTCGGCGGGGAAGATCGCCCCGACCGCCAGTTTGTTGATCACGGTATTGCCGGCCCAGATGAAAATCGCCAGCAGCGGAAACGCGTATTGCATGGGGTTAAAACCAGTACGTTGATGAACGCTGATTATCCCCTGTCTGGATGCAGGCCTATACTGCGAACCGGACAACCTGCCTCTGTAACCGGACAGCATGAACAGTAAACACATTGATCTGTTGGATTTCAGCGAGCTGCCGTCGGCGGTGTACTTCCGCTACGCCGATTTCAACGCCCACGAATACGCCGCGCCGCACCGCCATCCGTGGGGCACGCTGGAGTACGCGGCGCACGGCGTGCTGCACATGGACGTCGACGGCAGCCGCTTCATGTCGCCGCCGCAATACGCGGTGTGGGTGCCGCCGCAGGTCGAGCACAGTTTCTACAGCCACCAACCGGTCAACTATCGCGCGGTGTGCCTCGCCCCCAAGGTCTGCGCCGATCTGCCGCCGCGCGCCTGCACTTTGGCGATCAGCGACATCCTCAAGGCGATTCTCAAGGACTTCGCCGCCCGCGACGTGAAGATCCCCGAACTCGACGCTGACCAGCGTCTGGCCCAGGTGCTGGTCGATCAACTGCAACAGGCGCCGGTGCATGAGTGTTATCTGCCGTACGCGAGCAACCCCGGGTTGCTGGCGATTCTCGATGCCTTGCAGGCTGATCCGGGGAATAACCAGCCGCTGGCGCACTGGGCGGCGCAGGTGCACATCAGCGAGCGGACGCTGGCCCGGCAGTTCGTGCGCGAACTGGGGATGAGTTTCGGCGAATGGCGTCAGCGTCTGCGATATCTTGCGGCTATCGAAGCGCTGGAAAGTACCCGCAGCGTGCAGGAGATCGCCTTCGATCTCGGCTACAGCGGCGGCTCGGCCTTCATTGCCATGTTTGCCCGTCAGGCCGGCTGTACGCCGGAGCAATACCGCCGCAGCCATCTGGAGGGCAGGAAGGTGTAACAAGATTTGGCTACACTTCAGCGCAGGCTGCCCCCGTCGGTGCGGCGACAAGGAGAAAACTCCATGAAGATGTTGCGTGTCCCTTTGTTGATGATCGGTCTGCTCCTGTGTTCCCAGGGTTTCGCCGCCACGGCGCAACAGAACAAAATGACCACCTGCAATGCTGACGCTACCGCCAAGAGCCTCAAGGGCGACGAGCGCAAGACTTTCATGAGCACCTGCCTCAAGGCCGCTCCGGCTGCCAACGACGCCAAAGTGCTGACCCCGCAGCAGGAAAAAATGAAAACCTGCAACGCCGACGCGAAAACCAAGGCCCTTACCGGCGATGCGCGCAAGACCTTCATGAGTGATTGCCTGAAGAAAAAATAAGGTCAAAAGATCGCAGCCTGCGGCAGCTCCTACATAAGACCGCGATCCTGTAGGAGCTGCCGCAGGCTGCGATCTTTTCGGCGCGACGAGGATGCTGGGCATCTACTCGCTTCGGCGCCGGATCGCTGGCAGACTGCCAATCCTTTTACGCCGTTCGTTTTGAGGCTGTATGCCAACGTTTTCTGAGCGTCATGTTGTGTTTTGGGTCAGTTGCATCATCATCTGCGGCGGTTTGCTGCTGGCATTGCCGCTGCGCTTGTTGCCGAGTCTGCTCGCCGGGTTGCTGGTGTTCGAGCTGGTCAACATGCTCACCCCGCAACTGCAACGGTTGATCGAAGGTCGGCGTGCGCGCTGGCTGGCGGTGGCGCTGCTGGGCACCCTGGTGGTCAGTGTGCTGGCGCTGATTTTTGCCGGTGCCATCAGTTTCCTGCTGCACGAAGCGGAAAACCCGGGCGCCTCGCTCGACAAATTCATGGGTGTGGTTGATCGCGCGCGCGGGCAACTGCCGCCGTTTCTCGATGCCTACCTGCCGGCCAGTGCTGCGGAATTTCGCGTGGCCATCGGCGAATGGGCGAGCAAGCACCTGTCCGAGCTGCAACTGGTGGGCAAGGACGCGGCGCACATGTTCGTCACCCTGCTGATCGGCATGGTCCTCGGCGCGATCATTGCCTTGCAGCGAGTGCCGGACCTGACCAAGCGCAAACCGCTGGCCGCGGCCCTGTTCGACCGTCTGCACCTGGTGGTTCAAGCCTTTCGCAACATCGTCTTCGCGCAGATCAAGATCTCTCTGCTGAATACCCTCTTCACCGCGATTTTCCTCGTTGTGGTCCTGCCGCTGTTCGGCATCAAGCTGCCGCTGACCAAGACCCTGATCGTCCTGACGTTCCTGCTCGGCCTGCTGCCGGTGATCGGCAACCTGATGTCGAACACGCTGATCACCATCGTCGGCCTGTCGCTGTCGATCTGGGTGGCGGTGGCGGCGCTGGGCTATCTGATTTTTATCCACAAGCTCGAATACTTCCTCAACGCGCGCATCGTCGGCGGGCAGATCAGTGCCAAGTCGTGGGAGTTGCTGCTGGCGATGCTGGTGTTCGAAGCCGCGTTCGGCCTGCCGGGGGTGGTGGCGGGGCCGATTTATTACGCGTATCTGAAGAGTGAGTTGAAGCTGGGCGGAATGGTTTAGGGCGATCCTCTGTGGCGAGGGAGCTTGCTCCCGCTGGGGCGCGAAGCGCCCCCCCGCTCTTTGAATCAAGAGCTTGGGCCTGCTGCGCAGTCCAGCGGGAGCAAGCTCCCTCGCCACAGGTTGTGTGATCAGTTCATGGCGCCGTAACGCTTCATCGCCTCAATCGCCAGACCGCTGCCAATGCTGCCAAAAATATTCCCTTCGACATGTCGCGCATTCGGCAGCATCGCCGAGACGCTGTTGCGCAGTGCCGGAATGCCGCTTGAACCGCCGGTGAAGAACACCGTATCGACCTGCGCCACCGACACGTTGGCATCGTTCAACAGCTGCGTGACGCTGCCGCGCACGCGCTCAAGCAAGGCGTCGATGGAGGCTTCGAACAGGGCGCGGCTCAGTTCCACGCTCAGGCCCGGCTCGATCCGGTCCAGCGGTACGTGGCGGCTGTCGGCGTGGGTCAGCTGGATCTTGGTTTCTTCGACTTCCATCGCCAGCCAGTGCCCGGCGCGCTGTTCGATCAGCTTGAACAGACGGTCGATGCCGCCAGTGTCCTCGATGTCGTAGCGCATGCTGCCCAGCGCCAGAGTCGACTTTTGCGAGTACACCGAGTTGATGGTGTGCCAGGTCGCCAGGTTCATGTGGTGGCTGGTCGGCATGTAGGCGCCGCTCTTCATCCGGCTGCCGTAGCCGAACAGCGGCATCAGGCCTTGCAGGCTCAGCTGCTTGTCGAAGTCGGTCCCGCCGATGTGCACGCCGCCGGTGGCGAGGATGTCATCGTGACGGTTGTCCATGCCGCGACGCTCGGGCGACAGGCGCACCAGCGAGAAGTCGGACGTACCACCGCCGATGTCGACGATCAGCACCAGTTCTTCTTTTTCGATGGTCGACTCGTAGTCGAATGCCGCGGCAATCGGTTCGTACTGGAACGACACGTCCTTGAAGCCGAGCTTGCGCGCCACTTCGACCAGGGTGTCTTCGGCTTCCTGGTCGGCCAGCGGGTCGTCATCGACGAAAAACACCGGACGCCCCAGCACCACCTGCTCGAACTCGCGACCGGCGGCCGATTCAGCGCGGCTCTTCAGTTGGCCGATGAACAGCCCCAGCAGGTCCTTGAACGGCATCGCCGTGCCGAGAACGCTGGTGTCGTGCTTGATCAGCTTGGAGCCGAGCAGGCTCTTGAGCGAGCGCATCAACCGTCCTTCGTAGCCTTCCAGGTACTCGTGCAGGGCCAGACGACCGTAAACCGGACGGCGCTCTTCGATGTTGAAGAACACCACCGACGGCAGGGTGATCTTGTCGTCTTCCAGCGCGATCATCGTTTCCATGCCGGGGCGCAGCCAGCCGACGGTGGAGTTGGAGGTGCCGAAGTCGATACCGCAGGCACGGGCTGGAGAGGCGTTGTTCATGTCTTTCGGGTTCCGGTCAAAAAACGGCCGCGCAGTGTATGTCAGTGCGCGGCAGATTCGAAGGCCGGTCATCTGCTATTTCGCGACTAAGCTTCTTGAAAGTCGCAGCTTCGCCCCAAACTTGCTGGCATGGGCCGGCAGACATACCGGCGGTCGCAAGAACCGTCGTCCACTGCCGATAAACTTCTGCTGCGCCACCCGGTCACAAAGTTGAGATCGGTCAACCCGGCACGCGCGAATGAGCGCATGCTGGCCTCGGCGCGAAATCGATAACGGATGGTGATTCCTTCGATGGACTTCAAAGACTATTACAAGATACTCGGCGTGGAGCCGACAGCGGACGACAAGGCGATCAAGGCTGCCTATCGCAAGCTGGCGCGCAAATACCACCCCGATGTCAGCAAGGAAAAAGACGCCGAGGCCAAGTTCAAGGACGCCTCGGAAGCCTATGAAGCGCTGAAAAGCGCCGACAAACGCGCCGAGTACGACGACCTGCGCCGTTATGGCCAGCATGGTCAGCCGTTTCAGGGCCCACCGGGCTGGCAGAGCCGTGGCGGTTTTGGCGGCGGCGGTGGCGACACCGGCGACTTCTCGGACTTCTTCAGTTCGATCTTCGGCAATCGCGGCCCCGGTTTCGGTGGCGGCGAAGGTCGGCAACAACGCAGTGCAGGGCGCCGAGGGCAAGACGTGGAAATGGAACTGCCGGTCTTCCTTGAGGAGACCCTGTCGGACGAATCGAAGAAGGTCAGCTTCCAGGTCCCGCAATACAACGCCAATGGGCAGCACGTCAGCAACACCAGCAAGAGCCTGAACGTGAAGATCCCGGCGGGCGTGACCGACGGCGAGCGTATCCGCCTCAAAGGCCAGGGCGCACCGGGCATCGGTGGCGGGGCCAATGGCGATCTGTACCTGACCATTCGCTTTGCACCGCATCCGAAATTCGATGTCGAAGGCGAAAACCTGATCATCACCCTGCCATTGGCACCGTGGGAGCTGGCGCTGGGCGCTGAAGTCGCCGTGCCGACCCTGACCGGCAAGATCAACCTCAAGGTTCCGGCCGGCAGCCAGAATGGCCAGCGCATGCGCGCCAAGGGGCATGGCTTGAAAAACAAGGCCGGTGAACGCGGTTATCTGTTCGTCCAGCTCAAGGCCGTGATGCCGAAAACCTCGGACGACGAGGTCAAGGCGCTGTGGCAGGAACTGGCGAAGAAAGCCGCGTTCAACCCACGCGAGAACTTCTGAACCCGACGACGGAGTAGCCCATCATGAGCAGCCCCCTGATCGTTCAACTGGACATGGCAGAATTCTGTGAGGCGGCCGATCTGTCGGACGTCTACGTGATCGAAATCGTCGAACACGGCATCCTCGAACCTCAGGGCGCGCAGCCCCGGGAATGGCGGTTCACCGATTACGAGCTGAGCCTGGCCAAACGCGCCGCGAAGTTGCGGCGCGAGCTGGAGCTGGAGTGGGAAGGGGTCGCCCTGGCACTGAATCTGCTGGAGGAAGTGCATGAGTTGCGGGCGGAAAACCGGATGCTCAGGCAGCGCTTGGGGCGCCTGGTGGTCGAGTAGGTTCTCGGTGGTATGGGCCGGCCTCATCGCTGGCAAGCCAGCTCCCACAAGGAACTATGTCGTACACAAAGTTTGTATTTGACTCCGGACCTGTGGGAGCTGGCTTGCCAGCGATGAAATTCACCGCAGATTTCCCTGCTTAAACCTTTCTCGGCAACACCACACTGAACAACGTCCCGTCAGCCTCGCTTGAGCTGACTTTGATCGTCCCGCCATGGGCAATCACCACTTCCTTGACGATAAACAGGCCCAACCCGAGGCTGGTCGATGGCTGCCCGAGTTCTTCGTCGGCGCTGCGCACCAGCGGGTCGAAAATCGTGCCGATTGCCTCCTCGGAGATCGGTGTGCCGTAGTTGTGCACCGACAGGTACACGTTGTCGCCTTCGCCACTGATGGCGAGGGTTACGTCGCGGGTGTGGCTGCCGTGCTGCAGGGCGTTGCCGATCAGGTTTTGCAGTAATTGATCGAGCCGCCCGGCGTCCCAGGTGCCGCGTGTGTCGCCGCTCACCTTGAGCTTCGGATCGGATAGCGGATTACCGGCGCAGGCTTCGGCAATCGCCGCTCGCGCTGCAACGGCCAGATCCATCGGCACCGGCTCGATCGGCAGGCTTCGGCCCAGACGACTGCGCACCAGTTCCAGCAGATCGCTGACCATCGTCGCCATGTGCCGCGCACCGCGCTTGATGTGCTGGGCGCAGGCCAGCGCATCGCCCTCAAGGCTGGATTTGCGCAGCAGCAGTTCGGTGGACATGCTCACCGCCTGCAGCGGCGCGCGCAGGTCATGGCCGAGGATGGCGAGGAAAATGTCCCGCGAGCGGTTGACCTGCTCGGCGTAGGCCGCTGTGGATTCGGCGAGGGCTTCGTCGATGGCTTCGTTGAAACGGATCATGTCCTGAAAATAGGTCATGTCCGGTGACGTCAGGCTGCTCACCCAGCGGCGGATCACGCAGGCGCGCAAATGGCGGAATTCGCTGGTCATCTGCACCAGATCGAAACCGACGGTGTGGCGCAGTTCGCCATGGCTGGCGCCGGCCTCGTCCAGACTCGGGGTCTTTTCCGGGCCTTCGCCCTTGGCTTTGGCAGCCTGTTCGGCGGCGCTTTGCGGCTTGTTCATGTCGCGCGCGGCGGCCCGCAGAATCTCGCTGGCGTGATCGCGCAGCGCAGTGGAATCCAGATAGTCGGCGGCCGGCGTGATGGTCGCTGCGAACTGTTCCCACTCATCGACGATAGGGTCGATATTGGCCACGATGAACTCGGAAAGACGCATGGGCAGTTCCTGAAAATAGGCGGAGCGAATCGAATATTAGCCCCTTTGGCGGGAAATACACGACCGTTTGCACCGTGCTTTTCCAGCACCCTGAAAAAGGCCCTGAAGCCGTGCGCGGGACACGGCTCCGGGGCCTTTTGCCGTGCGTCAGAACAGGAAGTAGCGCTGCGCCATCGGCAGGGTTTCCGCCGGTTCACACCAAAGCAGCACGCCATCGGCCTTGACCTGATAGGTCTGCGGGTCGACGTCGATGTTCGGCAGGTAATCGTTGTGGATCAGGTCGGTTTTCTGCACGTCGCGGCAGCCTTTGACCACGCCGATTTTCTTCTTCAGGCCCAATGCCTCGGGCAGCCCGGCCTCCTGCGCGGCCTGACTGATGAAGGTCAGGCTGGTGGCGTGCAGCGAACCGCCGTAGCTGGCGAACATCGGGCGGTAGTGCACCGGTTGCGGGGTTGGAATCGACGCGTTGGCGTCGCCCATCAGACTGGCGGCGATCGCCCCGCCCTTGAGGATCAGCGTCGGTTTCACGCCGAAGAACGCCGGACGCCAGAGCACCAGGTCGGCCCATTTGCCGACCTCGATCGAACCCACTTCATGGCTGATGCCGTGGGTGATCGCCGGGTTGATCGTGTACTTGGCGATGTAGCGCTTGGCGCGGAAGTTGTCGTTGCCTTCGCCGTCCTGCGGCAGCGGGCCGCGCTGCTTTTTCATCTTGTCGGCGGTCTGCCAGGTGCGTGTGATGACTTCGCCGACGCGGCCCATGGCCTGGCTGTCCGAGCTGATCATCGAGAACGCGCCGAGGTCGTGGAGGATGTCTTCGGCGGCAATCGTCTCGCGGCGGATGCGGCTTTCGGCGAACGCCACGTCCTCGGCGATACTCGGGTCGAGGTGGTGGCAGACCATCAGCATGTCGAGGTGTTCGTCGATGGTGTTGCGGGTAAACGGCCGAGTCGGATTGGTCGAACTCGGCAGCACGTTAGGGAAGCCGCAGGCCTTGATGATGTCCGGCGCATGGCCGCCACCGGCACCCTCGGTGTGGTAGGTGTGGATGGTGCGGCCCTTGAACGCGCCGAGGGTGGTTTCGACGAATCCCGATTCGTTGAGGGTGTCGGTGTGGATCGCCACCTGCACGTCGTACTGGTCGGCGACGCTCAGGCAGTTGTCGATGCTCGCCGGGGTGGTGCCCCAGTCTTCGTGCAGCTTGAGGCCGATGGCGCCGGCCTTGACCTGCTCGATCAGCGGCTCCGGCAGGCTGGCGTTGCCCTTGCCGGTGAGGCCGATGTTCATCGGGAACGCGTCGGCGGCCTGGAGCATGCGCGCCAGGTGCCACGGCCCTGAGGTGCAGGTGGTGGCGTTGGTGCCGGTGGCAGGCCCCGTGCCGCCGCCGATCATGGTGGTGACGCCGCTCATCAGCGCTTCTTCGATCTGCTGCGGGCAGATGAAGTGAATGTGCGTGTCGATGCCGCCGGCAGTCAGGATCATGCCTTCACCGGCGATCACTTCGGTGCTGGCGCCAATGGCGATGGTCACGTTCGGTTGTACGTCCGGGTTACCGGCCTTGCCAATCGCGGCGATACGCCCGTCCTTGAGGCCGACGTCGGCTTTGACGATGCCCCAGTGGTCGATGATCAGCGCGTTGGTGATCAGCGTGTCGACCACTTCGGCGGCGAGCAACTGGCTCTGCCCCTGGCCGTCACGGATCACTTTGCCGCCGCCGAACTTCACTTCTTCGCCGTAGGTGGTGAAGTCTTTTTCGACTTCGATCCACAACTCGGTGTCCGCCAGGCGCACCTTGTCGCCGACGGTGGGGCCGAACATGTCGGCGTAGGCTTGCCGGGAAATCTTCATTTCAATTCCTTGCACAAATTTATTGTGGCGAGGGAGCTTGCTCCCGCTGGGCTGCGCAGCAGCCCCAAAACCTGCCAATGATTTCTTACAGACACACCGCGTTCCCCGAGTTGGCGAGTGCTACGCACTCGAGCGGGAGCAAGCTCCCTCGCCACAGGGTTGTGTGCATGTCAGTCGAGATCACCCATCACCCGCCCGGTAAAGCCGAACACCCGCCGATGCCCGGCATACTCCACCAGCTCGACTTCACGGCTCTGCCCCGGCTCGAAGCGCACCGCCGTGCCGGCCGGAATATTCAGGCGCATGCCACGGCTGGCGGCGCGGTCGAAGGTCAGGGCGTCGTTGGTTTCGAAAAAGTGATAGTGCGAGCCGACCTGGATCGGCCGGTCGCCGCTGTTGGCGACTTTCAGGCTGAGGGTGCGGCGGCCGACATTCAGTTCGATGTCGCCGGGCTGGATCTGATACTGGCCGGGGATCATGGCCGGGCTCCTTGCAGAATCTTGTAGTAGAGGGCGGTCGGTCGATACGTGCCCTGCGGATCGCAGGCGTAATCGGGAATTTCGCCGGCACGTGTGTAACCCAGGGCCTTGTAGAAATCTTCGGCGGGCGAACCGGCCTCGGTGTCGAGGTAGAGCATGCCGCGCTTGTGCTTGGCCGCTTCAAGTTCCAGCGCATTCATCAATTGCTGGCCGAGGCCACGACGCCGCGCCTGTTCGCGCACCAGCAGTTTCTGCACTTCGGCGCGATTGAGGCCGTTGGCCTTCTGGCACAGGCCCAACTGCACGCTGGCCTGCACCTCTTCATCCTTGACCACCACCCAGAGCAACACGCTGCCCTTGTTCACTTGTTGCTGCACTTCATCGAAATAGGCGCGGGCCTGCGCGGCATCGAGGTCGGCCATGAAACCGACGCTGGCGCCATAACCCACGGCGTCGAGCAGCAGATCAATCAGGCCCTGACGATAGTGCGCAAAACTTTCCGCATTGACGCGTCGCAGTTGGGCGGCGTTCATGGTGTCACTCCTTGTTGGCTGCAGGCGGCTCCGCGCCAGGATTGAGGGTCAGTTGCATGAAGGTCAGATCGAGCCAGCGGCCGAACTTGGTGCCGACTTGCGGCATCTGCCCGGTGATGCTGAAACCGGCGCGTTCATGCAGACGAATGGAAGCGGTATTGCCGCTTTCGATGGCGGCGACCATCACGTGCTTGTCGCAGGCTTTGGCCCGCTCGATCAACGCAGTCATCAGTTGCGGGCCAAGGCCGTTGCCGCGTTGGTCGCTGCGCACGTAAACCGAGTGCTCTACGGTGTGGCGGAAACCGTCGAACGGCCGCCAGTCACCAAAGGAAGCGTAGCCGAGCACGCTGTTGTCGGCGTCGACGATCACCAGAATCGGGTAGGCCTGGGCCTGCCGGGCGCTGAACCAGGCCTGGCGGTTGCCGAGGTCGACCGCCGATTCGTTCCAGATCGCCGTGGTGTTGAGCACCGCGTCGTTGTAGATGTCGCGGATCGCCGGCAGATCGGCGTGCAGGGCATCGCGAATGGTGTAGGTCATGGCGCGGCCTCAGACGATCGGTTGGTGGACGGTGACTAGTTTGGTACCGTCGGGGAACGTCGCTTCGACCTGAATCTCCGGAATCATTTCCGGGATCCCTTCCATCACCTGCTCGCGGCTCAGCAGGGTGGTGCCGTAGTGCATCAGCTCAGCCACGGTCTGGCCGTCACGGGCGCCCTCAAGCAGGGCGGCGGAAATGTAGGCCATGGCTTCCGGGTAGTTGAGCTTCACGCCACGGGCCAGTCGGCGCTCGGCGACGAGGCCGGCGGTGAAGATCAACAGCTTGTCTTTTTCGCGTGGGGTCAGGTCCATTTGTTTTTCAAATCTCGGCAGAAGAAAGTTAAGTCGTACACCCTGTAGGAGCTGCCGCAGGCTGCGATCTTTTGATGTTGATTTTTTAAAGCAAGATCAAAAGATCGCAGCCTGCGGCAGCTCCTACAGGGGTTGGATTGCATTTCAGGTGTTCCAGATTCGCGGGGGCTGGGCTTCACGGCCGAGCAGAACCGGGCGTAACAAACGCCACAAATCGATCAGCCAGGCACGGGCGAGCAGTGCTTCTGACGCCAGACACCGGGCTACCAACAGGCCGGGCAACTGGGTCAGATCACCGCGCACGTCATGGCTCAGTGAACGGCAGCGTTCCAGCAATTCGGCATCAATTTCACCGGTGACCAGCAGCGTCGCCAACACCGGATGGCCATCCAGTCCGATCGGTGAATCAAGCAAACCATCATTGCCACTGATGCGTTGACGCTCATGCCAGAGCAATCGCCCGTCGCGGCGGATATCCAGATGCGCTTGAAAGTGTCCGAGGTCGAAGCGCTCGCCACTCGCCGGTCGGCCCAGCGCCACCACGTCCCAGTAGAACAGCCGCGCATCGCCCTCCAGCTCGATCGAGGTGCTGAGTTCGGCCTGGGCGGCGCTGTAGACGATGGTTTCCTGCGGCAGCCACTCCAGCGTCGCGCCAGCCGCGATTTTCAGGTCAAGCTGCTGATACGCCGGCCCCGCTGCGCGATACCACTTGGCGGCGCCGGGACTGGTGATCTGCGCCCAGGCGTCCCGTTCGATGCGGGCGCTGATGTTCAGCCGGTCACCCCCGGCGATGCCGCCCGGCGGGTGGACGATGATGTGCTGGCAGACTTCGGGGCCTTCGGCGTACAGGTGCTTTTGCACGCGCAGCGGGCCGAGGTGTCGGCGCTGAACCGGGCGCGTGCAGTCGCCGAAGCGGGCGTAGGCCAGCTCCAGCTCGGCGTGCCAGCTCGGGGTAAACAGGGCAGTGGAAAGCGCTAAATTCATGGTTTGTAATTATCGTTAGGAAGCTACAGATTAAATTGTTACCAGACCTCGTACACCCTCGGCCTCCATATTTTCACCACGGCCCTGCTGCACGATCTCGCCCCGGGACATCACCAGGTACTGATCGGCCAGTTCGGCGGCGAAGTCGTAAAACTGCTCCACCAGCAAAATCGCCATGTCGCCCCGCGCCGCGAGCTTCTTGATCACCGCGCCGATCTCCTTGATCACCGAGGGCTGGATGCCTTCGGTGGGCTCGTCGAGGATCAGCAAACGCGGACGACTGGCCAGGGCGCGACCGATAGCCAGTTGCTGTTGCTGACCGCCGGACAGGTCGCCGCCGCGGCGCTGCTTCATTTGTAGCAGCACCGGGAACAATTCGTAGATGAAACTTGGTACTTCTTTCGCTTCGCTGCCGGGAAACCGCGACAGGCCCATCAGCAGATTTTCGTCCACCGTGAGCCGGCCGAAGATTTCCCGGCCCTGTGGCACATAGGCGATCCCGGCGTGTACCCGCTGGTGCGGCTTGAGCGTGGTGATCGCTTTGCCTTCCCAGTTCACCACGCCCTCCTTGGCCGGCAACAGGCCCATCAGGCATTTGAGCAGGGTGGTCTTGCCCACGCCGTTGCGCCCGAGCAGGCAGGTGACTTCGCCGACTTTCACGTCAAAGCTCAGGCCGCGCAGAATGTGGCTACCGCCGTAGTACTGGTGCAGCTTGTCGACTTGCAGCATGTTCAAATTCTCCTCAAATCCCTGTGTAGGAGCTGCCGCAGGCTGCGATCTTTTGATCTTGATCTTAAAAACAAGATCAAAAGATCGCAGCCTGCGGCAGCTCCTACAGGGGGTGGATCGTCAGCGGCCGAGGTAGACCTCGATCACCCGCTCGTTTTCCTGCACCTGCTCCAGCGAGCCTTCCGCCAGTACGCTGCCCTGATGCAGCACCGTCACGTGGTCGGCAATCGAGCCGACGAAGCCCATGTCGTGCTCCACCACCATCAGCGAATGCTTGCCGGCCAGCGACTTGAACAGCTCGGCGGTAAATTCGGTCTCGGCGTCGGTCATGCCCGCCACCGGCTCGTCGAGCAGCAGCAATTGCGGGTCCTGCATCAGCAACATGCCGATCTCCAGAAACTGCTTCTGCCCGTGGGACAACAGTCCGGCAGGGCGATTGACCGAGGCCGTCAGACGAATGGTTTCCAGCACTTCGCTGATGCGATCCTTCTGCTCACCGCTCAGGCGTGCGCGCAAACTGGCCCACACTGACTTGTCGGTTTTCTGCGCCAGCTCCAGGTTCTCGAACACGCTGAGGGCTTCGAACACCGTCGGTTTCTGAAACTTGCGCCCGATCCCGGCCTGGGCAATCTGCACTTCGCTCATCTGCGTCAGGTCGAGGGTTTCTCCGAACCACGCCTTGCCGTGACTGGGGCGGGTCTTGCCGGTGATCACGTCCATCAACGTGGTCTTGCCCGCGCCGTTGGGGCCGATGATGCAGCGCAGTTCGCCGACGCCGATGTACAGGTTCAGATTATTCAGCGCGCGGAAGCCGTCGAAGCTGACGCTGATGTCTTCCAGGGTCAGGATCGTGCCGTGGCGGGTGTCGAGGCCCGGGCCGACGCGCTGGCCGAGGCCGATCGAGTCGCGGCTGGTGCCTTCGTCCTTGTTCGGTTCCACGGGGAAAAACGCCGGCTCGAGCATGAATTCAGCACTCGCAGTGACTCTCATTGTTCACCTCGTTTTTTCAGCAGGCCGATCACGCCTTTGGGCAGATACAACGTCACGACGATGAACAGCGCGCCGAGGAAGAACAGCCAGTATTCGGGGAAGGCCACGGTGAACCAGCTCTTCATGCCGTTGACCACGCCGGCACCGAGCAGCGGCCCGATCAGTGTGCCGCGACCGCCGAGGGCGACCCACACTGCCGCTTCGATCGAGTTGGTCGGCGACATTTCGCTGGGGTTGATGATGCCGACCTGCGGCACGTACAACGCTCCGGCCAGACCGCACAGCACCGCGCTCAAGACCCAGACGAACAGCTTGAAGCCGCGCGGGTCGTAGCCGCAGAACATCAGGCGGTTTTCCGCATCGCGCAGCGCGGTCAGCACCCGGCCGAACTTGCTCTGCGCCAGACGCCAGCCGATGAACAGACTCGCTACCAGCAACAGCACGGTCGCCAGAAACAGCACCGCGCGGGTGCCCGGCTCAGTGATGCCGAAACCAAGAATCGTGCGGAAATTGGTGAAGCCGTTGTTGCCGCCAAACCCGGTCTCGTTACGGAAAAACAGGAGCATGCCAGCGAAGGTCAGGGCCTGGGTCATGATCGAGAAATACACGCCCTTGATCCGCGACCGGAAGGCGAAGAAGCCGAACACCAGCGCCAGCAGACCCGGTGCCAGCACCACCAGACACATCGACCAGATAAAACTGCTGGTGCCGCTCCAGTACCACGGCAGTTCGGTCCACGACAGAAAGGTCATGAACGCCGGCAAGCCATCACCGGCGGCCTGACGCATCAGGTACATACCCATCGCATAACCGCCGAGGGCGAAGAACAGGCCGTGACCCAGCGACAGCAGCCCGGCGTAACCCCAGACCAGATCCAGCGCCAGGGCGACGATGGCGTAGCAGAGGATTTTGCCGACCAGCGTCAGCGTATACGCCGACACATGCAGCGCGTTGTCCGGCGCCAGCAGCGAGAGCAGCGGCAGGGCAATCAGCAACGCGAGGATCACCGCGCCGACGGCGAGGGTGAGTTTCGGGCCGGCCTTTTGCGTGGCCGTGACAAGTAGAGGCTGGTTCATCAATCGATCACCCGTCCTTTCAGTGCGAAGAGGCCTTGCGGACGTTTCTGGATGAACAGAATGATCAGCGCGAGGATCAGGATCTTGCCCAGTACCGCACCGATCTGCGGTTCGAGAATCTTGTTGGCGATGCCCAGCCCGAATGCTGCGAGCACGCTGCCGGCAAGTTGACCGACGCCACCGAGCACCACCACCAGGAACGAGTCGATGATGTAGCTCTGGCCGAGGTCCGGGCCGACGTTGCCGATCTGGCTCAGCGCCACGCCACCGAGGCCGGCGATGCCCGAGCCGAGGCCGAAGGCGAGCATGTCGACGCGCCCGGTGGGCACGCCGCAGCAGGCGGCCATGTTGCGGTTCTGCGTGACCGCTCGGACGTTAAGGCCGAGGCGGGTCTTGTTCAGCAACAACCAGGTCAGCACCACCACGAACAAGGCGAAGGCGATGATCACGATGCGGTTGTACGGCAGCACCAGATTCGGCAGCACCTGAATCCCGCCGGACAGCCATGCCGGGTTCGCCACCTCGACGTTTTGCGCCCCGAACAGCAGGCGCACCAACTGGATCAGCATCAGGCTGATACCCCACGTGGCGAGCAGGGTTTCCAGCGGTCGGCCGTAGAGATGGCGAATCACCGTGCGTTCCAGCGCCATGCCGATCGCCGCCGTGACGAAGAACGCCACCGGCAGCGCGATCAGCGGGTAGAACTCGATGGCTTGCGGGGCGTAACGCTGGAACATCAGCTGCACCACGTACGTCGAGTAGGCGCCGAGCATCAGCATCTCGCCGTGGGCCATGTTGATCACCCCGAGCAGGCCGAAGGTGATCGCCAGACCGAGTGCCGCGAGCAGCAGAATCGAGCCGAGGGACATGCCGCTGAACGCCTCACCGAGGATTTCGCCGACCAGCAGTTTGTGTTTCACCTGCGCCAGACTGGTTTCGGCGGCAGTACGCACGCCGGCATCGCTTTCGACGCCGGGTTCGAGCAAGCCTTCGAGGCGGGTGCGGGCCAGTGGGTCGCCGGTTTCACCGAGCAGGCGCACCGCGGCCAGCCGCACCGCCGGATCGCCGTCCACCAGTTGCAGGTTGGCCAGCGCCAGGCTCAGGGCGGCGTGGACGTTCTCATCTTTTTCGCCAGCCAGTTGCTGGTCGAGGAATTTCAGCTGCGCGGGTTTCGCGCTTTTCTGCAATTGCTGCGCGGCAGCCAGACGGATTTTGGCGTCGGCGGCGAGTAATTGGTGGCTGGCCAGAGCGGTGTCGATCAGACCCCGCAGGCGGTTGTTCAGGCGCAGGGTTTTCGGCTGGCCGTCGACGGTCAATTCGCCTTGTTGCAGGGCGTTGATCAGCTCGACACGTGCCGGCTCGGGCTGCGCGGCCCAAGCTTCGAGCAGTTTGGCTTGCTGCACGGGATTGGCGGCGACGAAGTCTTCGGCGTCGCCGGCAAAGGCAGTCATCGGCAACAGCAGTGCCAGGGCCAGGATGAAGCGAAAAAGGGCGGTGGGCATGGTAAGTCGCCTTGACACGGACATTGTGGGAGCTGGTTTTGTGGCGAGGGGATTTATCCCCGATGGGTTGCGAAGCAGCCCTGAATCCAGCGGTCGCGGTGTATCAGATTGATCGCGCCGACTGATTTCGCGACTGCTTCGCAGCCGGTCGGGGATAAATCCCCTCACCACAAAAGATTGTTCCCACAGAGGGATTGTGTCGGGCCGAAAATGCTCATCAGCCCGACACCCAATGGCTCAGTTGCTCTTCACCGCATAATCCGGCTTCTTGTCGTTGCCATCGATAAACGGGCTCCACGGCTGGGCACGGATCGGGCCTTCGGTCTGCCAGACCACGTTGAACTGACCGTCGCTCTGGATTTCGCCGATCATCACCGGCTTGTGCAGGTGGTGGTTGGTCTTGTCCATGGTCAGGGTGTAACCGGACGGCGCGGCAAAGGTCTGGCCGGCGAGGGCTTCGCGGACCTTGTCGACGTCGGTGGACTTGGCTTTTTCCGCTGCTTGCGCCCACATGTGGATGCCGACGTAGGTGGCTTCCATCGGGTCGTTGGTCACCGCTTTGTCGGCGCCCGGCAGATTGTGTTTCTTCGCGTAGGCCTTCCAGTCAGCGACGAACTTCTTGTTCACCGGGTTCTCCACGGACTCGAAGTAGTTCCACGCGGCGAGGTTGCCCACCAGCGGTTTGGTGTCGATGCCGCGCAGCTCTTCTTCACCCACGGAGAACGCCACCACCGGTACGTCGGTAGCCTTCAGGCCCTGGTTGGCC
The DNA here is from genome assembly GCF_044742995.1 of Pseudomonas sp. NPDC087803. Taxonomy (NCBI): domain Bacteria; kingdom Pseudomonadati; phylum Pseudomonadota; class Gammaproteobacteria; order Pseudomonadales; family Pseudomonadaceae; genus Pseudomonas; species Pseudomonas sp. NPDC087803. The sequence continues at coordinate 43,093 of NZ_JBIUVO010000013.1, read as the reverse complement.
AGCTCTTTGTAGAACGGCACGTTGGAGTCGCCGTTGACCGTGGAAATCACCGCGGTCTTGCCGCCGGCAGAGAATTTCTTGATGTTGGCGACGATGGTTTGATAGTCGCTGTGGCCGAACGGGGTGTAGACCTCTCCGATGTCCTTGTCGGCTACGCCTTTGGAGTGCAGGAACGAGCGCAGGATCTTGTTGGTGGTGCGCGGGTAGACGTAGTCGGTGCCGAGCAGGAAGAAACGCTTGGCACTGCCGCCTTCTTCGCTCATCAGGTATTCAACCGCCGGGATCGCCTGCTGGTTCGGCGCGGCGCCGGTGTAGAACACGTTCGGCGACATCTCTTCGCCTTCGTATTGCACCGGGTAGAACAGCAGGCCGTTGAGTTCTTCGAACACCGGCAGCACCGATTTACGTGACACCGAGGTCCAGCAGCCGAACACCACGGCGACCTTGTCCTGAGTCAGCAACTGCCGGCCTTTCTCGGCGAACAGCGGCCAGTTCGAAGCCGGGTCGACCACCACCGGTTCGAGCATCTTGCCGTTAACGCCGCCCTTGGCGTTGATCTCGTCGATGGTCATCAGCGCCATGTCCTTGAGCGACGTTTCGGAGATCGCCATGGTCCCGGACAACGAATGCAGAATCCCCACCTTGATGGTCTCGGCGGCCTGGACAGTCCAGGTCATGCCCATCGCGGCAATGGATGCCGTGAGTGTGAAAGCCTTGATCAAACTGCGACGCTTCATTGTGCGATCTCCATGAACATTAAAGTTTTTTATGGTTGGCAGATGCGGACGACTGAAGGTGTGTTTTGCAAGGGCTGTGCCCGGTCGGGATCGGGCAGGAAAATGTCGGTTTAGAGCGGTTGCGCGCTGGCGGGGTGCACCATGAAGGAACGCGGAGAGCGCGTTGGTGCAGGCAACCGCGCCAGATTGGGGCGCGATTTCAAGGACAACACTGTCCCCTGTAGGAGTGAGCCTGCTCGCGATAGCGTTCTGTCATCCGCATTGATGTCGAATGTGCCGCCGTCATCGCGAGCAGGCTCACTCCTACAAGTTGATTGTGTTGTGTCAGCGGCGGCGCATCAGGCCGATGAAGAACAGGCCGCCGATAGCCGCTGTGGCCACGCCGATGGGCAGGTCTTCGGGGGCAATCATCGTGCGCGCGGCAACATCGACCCACACCAGAAACAGGCTACCGAGCAGCACACAGGCCGGCAGCAATCGCCGGTGTTCGGCACCGACCAGACGCCGGGCAATGTGCGGCACCATCAGCCCGACAAAACCGATCGAGCCACTGATCGACACCAGCACCCCGGTCATCAGCGACGCGATCACAAACACCCGCAAACGCACCGCGCGGGCATTCAGGCCGAGGGTGACGGCGGTCTGTTCGCCGGCCATCAATGCGTTCAATGGCCGAGCCATGCCGAGCAGCAGACCGAGGCCGAGCAACACGCTCAGCGCCGGCACCGCCAGCAACTCCCAACGTGCCAGGCCGAGGCCGCCGAGCATCCAGAACATCACCGCCGAGCTGGCGCGATGGTCGCCCATGAACAGCAGCAGATTGGCGATCGCCATCATCACGAACGACACCGCCACGCCGCACAGCAGCAAGCGGTCGCTGTCGAGCCGACCCTGACGGTTGGCAATGCCCAATACCAGAAACATGCTCAGCAAGGCGCCGATGAACGCAGCAATCGGCAAGGTCAGCAGGCCGACGATTTCACCGATGTGCAGCACCACGATCACGGCGCCGAGGGTCGCGCCGGAGGTGACGCCGAGCAGGTGCGGATCGGCCAGTGGATTGCGCGTCACCGCTTGCAGCACCGCGCCGATCAACGCCAGCCCGGCACCGACCAACGCCCCGAGCAACATGCGCGGCACGCGGACCAGCCAGACGATGTGTTCCTGCCCGGCGCTCCAGCTCACCTCGCCGAGACCGAAGGCCTTGTGCAGCAGAATCCGCCACACCACGTCCACCGGCACCCGCGCCGGACCAAAGCCCAGCGACACCACGCACGACACCAGCAACACGGCGCCGAGGGCGGTCAACAACAGGGCGTAGCGCCGGTCGATCATTCGCCGTGGAACCCCTTGGCCAGGGTTTCCACCGCCAGCACGTTATCGATCCCCGGCGTGGCCTGCACGTAGGGGATGACGATGAAACGCTGGTTCTTGATCGCATCCACCGATTGCAGCGCCGGGTTCTTCAGCAGGAATTCGATCTTCTGCTCGGCGGTGATTTCGCTGTAATCGACGATCACGATCACCTGCGGATTGCGTTCGACCACAGTCTCCCAATTGACCCGGGTCCAGCTCGCCTCGACGTCATCGAGAATATTGCGCCCGCCTGCGGCATCAATCAGCGCTTGCGGCATGCCGAGACGCCCGGAGGTCATGGCGCGGTCTTCGCCGCTGTCGTAGAGAAACACCCGTGGCTGGTCGGCGGGCAGGTCTTTGCGGATCTCGGCGACCTGATTCTGCATGTCGGCGATCAGTGCGTTGGCGCGATCCTGTACGTCGAAAATCTTCCCGAGATTGCGCAGGTCGTTATAGGTGTCGTCGAGTGTCGCCGCCGGACGTTTCATCACGAAGGCGCAGGATTCGGTCAGCTCATACACGTTGATGTCCAGCGGTTGCAGGGTCTGCGGGGTGAGGTCACCGCCGACGCGCATGCCGTAATCCCAGCCGGCGAAGAAGAAATCGACGTTGGCGTTGAGCAGGGTTTCCACCGACGGATATTTCGCGGCCAGTTCCGGCAAACCATCGAGCAGCGACTGCATCGCGGGCGTCACCGACTTCCAGCCACTGACGCCGCTGTAACCGGCCATGCGCGATTTGAGGCCGAGGGCGAGCATCATCTGGGTCATGTTGATGTCGTGACTGACCGCGTGTTTTGGCGCTTCCTTGAAGGTCACTTCACGGTTGCAGCTGTGGATGGTCAGCGGGTATTTCGTGGCTTCGGCCAGGGCTTGAGCACTGCACAACAAAAGAGCGACGCAAAGCAGGGAACGCACAGTCATGGTCGGGTTATCCAGGTGATTCGCGGGTAGCCGTGGAGGGGGTGGGAGTCGATCAGCGCCTCGACGCCGAACACGTCGCGCAGCAGCTCGGTGGTGAGTACTTCCTGCGGCGTGCCGCTGGCGACAATGCGCCCGTGATTGATCACGTACAGTCGGTCGCAGAAGGCGGCCGCGAGGTTCAAGTCATGGATGCTGGCGAGGGTGCCGATCTGCAAGCGTTTGACCAGTTGCAGCAGCTCGAGCTGATAACGCGGGTCGAGGTGGTTGGTCGGCTCGTCGAGGATCAGCAGTTGCGGTTGCTGGGTCAGGGCGCGGGCAAGGATCACCCGCTGCTTTTCACCGCCGGACAGCGTGGCGAAAGCATGGTCTTCGAAGCCGTCGAGACCGACGGAGGTGAGCGCTTGCGTCGCCAGATTGCGATCCTCCAGCGTGTCGCCATCGAACAGGCCTTTGTGCGGAGTGCGGCCCATGGCGACCACTTCTTCGACGGTCAGGCCAAAGGCATCGGGGAATTCCTGCAAGACCACGGCGATGCGTTTTGCGCACCAGCGCGAGGATTGCTTCCATACGTTGTGATGATCGAGTCTGACCTCGCCGCTTTCCGGCTGACTGAAGCGATAGGCGCACCGCAGCAGGCTGGTCTTGCCGCTGCCGTTGGGGCCGATCAGCCCGACGAACTCACCGGCGGCCACCTGCAACGAGGCGTCACGCAGCTGGAACTGGTGATGGCAATGGCCGTGGCCCAGAGGTGTCCAGGCGAGGTTGGTGAGGTTTAGCGAGGTCATCAAATGCTCATGATGCTTGCCCCTGTAGGAGCTGCCGAAGGCTGCGATCTTTTGATTTTGTTGTTTAAGAAGATCCAGATCAAAAGATCGCAGCCTGCGGCAGCTCCTACAGGGATTGGGTTAGAAAGTGTAATCAGCGGTGACGAAGAACGATCTCGGCTCGCCGAGAATCCACTGCTGGCCCTCATTGTATTGGCTTTGTGCGTACTGGCGGTCAAACAGATTGTTCACCTGCAGGCCGAGCGTGGTGTTGCGCAGGGCTTGCCACGACAGGGTTGCATCGACCACGGTGTAACTCGGCAGCTCGTTGCGATTGGCCATGTCGGCGTAACGCGCATCGACATAACGCACGCCGGCACCGGCCTTGAGGTCATCCGTGAGGTTTTTGTTCAGCCACAGATTGGCCGTACGCCGTGGCACATCCACCGGGCGATTGCCGTTGTACGACAGCGTCTGCCCGTTGATCACTTCGGAGAAGTCATCGTACTTGGCCTTCACAATCGCCGCGTTGGCCTGCAATTGCCAGGCGTGCGGCAGTTGCAGGTCAAGGCTGGCTTCCAGGCCGTTGGACGATTGCTGGCCGACTTGCTGCTTGAGCGTCGGGTTGCCCGGATCGTCGGTCAGCAGTTTCTTTTTGACGATGCGATAGGCCGCCAGGGTGAACTCGCCGCGTTGATCCCAGAACAACTGCTTCATGCCGACCTCGGTCTGGCGTGCAGTCGACAGGTCGTATTGCTGCTGGCTCGGGCTCAGCGAAATCAAGCCACCGATGCCGTCGGTGCTGGTTGCGACCTGGCCGTAGAACGAGGTCTGCGGTGTCAGGGCAAACACCAGCCCGGCCTTCCAGTTGTTGCCGGTCAGGGTCCTGTCGCTCTGGCTGTCGTCCACCAGGTTGGTGCGATCCACATGTACATAGTCGCGGCGCACGCCGGTCACCAGCGACCAGCGCTCGCTCAGTTGCGTGCGGTTTTCCGCGAACACTGACATCTGTCTGGTGGTGCTGTCGAACTGGTCGCGGTACGGGTTGGCGCTTTCGAAATAGCCCGGTTGCGGGTGATACAGGTCAAGCACCTGACCGTTCGGCAATACATCGTTGAAAGGCGAGTTGCTGTTGAGCTGGAAGCGGATGCGGTTGTAATCGACGCCGGTCACGGTCTGGCTGTCGAGGCCGAACAGCGAGTGCTTGAAGGTGAAGGTCTGGCGGTCGCCGACCTGCTCTTGCTGGTGGCCGATGCCGAAGTAGCCGCTGCGGCTGAGTTGTTGCGTGGCAGCGTCGAAGTTGTAGTTCTCGGCGTTCTGCCAGCGGCGCTGGGCCTTGAGGTAGTACAGCTCGTTGCTGGCGCTGACCGCGTCGTTGATCTGCCAATCGGTAGTCAGGCGTGTCCACTGATCGTTGTAGTGCTGCTGGTCGTCGCGCACGTTGTAGTTCTTGTTGCGCAGGCTGTTTTTCAATTCGCCGTTGATCAGTGGCGTGCCGAAGTAGTTCTGCGGGCGCTGATCGCCGTAGTCGTGGGCGAGGGTGAAGGCCAGGTCGTCGGTGGCTTGCCAGCGCAGGGCGGCGCTGATGAAGTCGTTTGAAGAATCACCGCGATCGACCCAGCCGTTGCTGCGCAGACGGTTGAGATTGAGCCGATAGCTCAGGGTGTCGCTCAGCGAACCGCCGCTGTCGAACGCCTGTTGCTGGCTGTCGTAGGAACCGTAGCCGAGGCGCAGGTGATTTTCGATTTCGCCCTCGAACGGTTTCTTCGGGATCACGTTGACCACCGCGCCGGTCGCGCCTTCGCCGTACAGCACCGAAGCCGGGCCGCGCAGCACGTCGACGCGCTGCACCGCCCAGGTGTCGACCGGAAAGGTCACCGTGCCCATGCCGGTGTACATCCGATTGCCGTCATACAACTGCATCACCGAACTCTGCCCGGTAAAACCGCGTGCCTGCAACGAGGTGCCGCCATCGCCCGGGGTGCCGGTGCGGCTGATGCCGGTGCTGCGCGACACCGCGTCCTGCACGCTGCGATCACCACGGGCGCGTATTTGTTCGCCGCTGAGGCTTTCGACGCTGGCCGGGGTTTCCATGGCCGTCAGGTTCAGGCGCGAGCCGGCGGTGGTCGGCGTGCTCAGGCTGACACTTTCTTCGTCAACCGCAGGCGCGGAGATGGTGCCGGCGGGCAGCGTCAGCGGTTGGCCGTCGGCGTTGGCGTTGTTCAGGGCAAGCAGGCAGAGGCTGGACAAGAGGTACTTGTTCATCGGGACGGTGAATCACTTCTTCAAAAGAAAGCCCGCAACTTGTGGTTGCGGGCAGAGCGGCATATTTGGGTTATACAGTAACACTAAAAAATGCCGGAGCTTAAGCCCCGGCAGTTTAAAGATCTGTCTGAAACACGCATCTCGCCTGCTTCATGATGAAGTTGAGGCAGATTCAGCTTGGCGGCCCAGACGCGACAACAGCAGGCGATCCAGCAACCACACCACCACCAGCGAAGCCCCCACCAGCGGGAAAATCACCGCCAGCCCCAGCATGATCGCCACCCCGGTTTTCCACTTCGGCAGGTCATGGCGCAGCGGCGGCACGCCGAATTTGCCCTGCGGACGACGCTTCCACCAGATCACCACACCGCTGACGGCGCTGAGCAGAATCATCAGGCAGATCAGCAGCACGACGATCTGGTTGAAGGTGCCGAACATCTTGCCTTCATGCAGCATCACGCCGATTTCCGTGGCCCGCGCCACCGCGCCGTACTGTTCGAAACGCACATCGGCGAGGACCTTGCCGGTGTACTGATCGACATGCAGGGTCGCGTCGTTGCGCGGGTCGTCGGCGAACACGGCGATGGTGAACACACCGGTCGCGGTGGTCGGCAGGGTGATGCTGTAGCCGGGCTCGACCTTGCGTTCAATGGCGATGTTCTGCACGTCTTGCAGGCTGATGATCGGCGCGGCGGGGCCGTGCTGCATGCCGCCGTGGGCCATGTGTTCGGCGTGGTCGCCGGACATCGGCATCGGCGTGTTTTCCATTGCCCATGGCACGGTCTGACGCGCGGCGTTATTGAGGCTGCCGGCCTCGACGTCGGAGGTCGGCACGTTGTTCCACATCGCGGCCGGGAACACGTTCCATACCTGCGCGTACTGCTTGCCCCAGAAGCCGGTCCAGGTCATGCCGCTGAGCAGCATCACCAGCAGCAATGCCGCGCCCCAGAACCCGGTAACCGCGTGCAGATCACGCCACAACACCCGACCACGACTGTTCAGCCGTGGCCACAGAATTCCGGCGGCTTGCCCGCGCGGCCACCACAGAAAGACGCCCGATACCACCAGCACCACGCCCCAACCGGCAGCGAGTTCGATCAGGCGATCCCCCACCGTGCCGATCATCAATTCGCCATGAATGGCGCGGGCGATGGCTTGCAGATTTTTCTTCGCATCCTGCTCGCCGAGGATGTCGCCGTGGTAGGGATCGATGAATACGTTGAGTTCATTGCCTTCATTCTTGACGACAAACTGAGCGCTGCGTTCGGCGTTGACCGGCGGCAGGTATTGGGTGATCTGACCCTGTGGGTAAGCGCTCTTGACCCGTTGCAGCAGATCATCGGCCGGCACCGCGTGATGCCCGGCGGGGACGTTGAGCAGGCTGCTGTACATCAGCGCGTCGAGTTGCGGTTTGAACAGGTAGATGATGCCGGTCAGGGCCAGCATCACCATGAACGGCGCGACGAATAATCCGGCATAGAAATGCCAGCGCCAGGCCAGGTTGTAGAAATTCGGTTTGGGCTTTTGCATCACGTTTGCTCCGCTTGGCGAATCGTTTTTAGATCAAAAGATCGCAGCCTTCGGCAGCTCCTACAGGATCTACGCGTTCCCCTGTAGGAGCTGGCGCAGCCTGCGATCTTTTGATTTTTCTTGTTAGAAACTCATATCGACCTTGGTCCAGAGCGTGCGCCCCGGTTCGTTGATCGCTTGCGGGTCGTTGGCCGGGTAGCCGAAACCGGCGTTACCGGCCAGGTTCAGGTGCTCGGCGTAAGCCTTGCCGAACAGGTTGTCGATGCCGGTGCTGACCTTCCAGTTCTTGTTGATCCGGTAGGCGCCATTGAGCGAGAACACGCCAAAGCCGCCGCTCTTGTCGTAGTCCTTGCCGACCACGTTGCCCTTGTTCTGGTCGATGCGGTTTTGCGCCGCGACCACGCGCCACAGGGCCCCGGCGCTCCAGTTGTCTTCGCTGTAAGTCAGGCCGAAACGGGCGTCCAGCGGTGGCATTTGCGGCAGGGCCTTGCCGTCGCTGCTGTTCTTGCCCCAGGCGTAGGCCAGGGTCGCATCGGCTTTCCAGTGCTCGGTGAGCTTGTACGCAGCACCAAGTTCACCACCCATGATTCGCGCGTCGATGTTCTCGGCACGGGAGCTGCTCATGCCCATCATCGTCGGCGTGTAGTCGAACAGGATGTAGTCGCGCACCACGCCGATGTAACCCGAGGCCCAGGCTTCGAGTTCGGCGGTCTTGTAGTTCACGCCGAAGTCGAACTGGGTGGTCTTCTCCGGTTTGATCGAGTCGAACGCATTCAGCGAACCGGCCGGCCCGGACTTCGGTGAAAACAGCTCCCAGTAATCCGGGAAGCGCTGCGCGTGGCCGAGGCCGGCATACAGCGTCGCCGGGCTGTCGGCCAGGTCATGCTCGTAACGCACGAAACCGCTCGGCAGGGTGTCGGCACGCGTGTCGTTGGCGGTCGGGTTGGGGCTGCTCATCATTCCGGAACCGATGCTCTGCCGGTAATCCTTGGCCGAAGCACGGTCGACCCGGGCGCCAGTGATCAGCCGATCACGGTCGGCGGCGTACCAGGTCATTTCGCCGAACACGCCGTAGTTATGGAAATCGGCGTCCTTGGTGTACGGCTGATCCTTGTAGGTGTCGATGCCCATGCCGCTGCGCTGGCGGTGTTCGTTGGTCTGCGCATCGAGGCCGGTGATCAACTGGATGTCGGCCCAGCGCCAGGTCGCCTTGATCCGCGCGCCGAGGGTGCGACGGTCGACGTTGGAGGCCATGGGACCGGCCATCATCCCGGTGCCGGAGGGTGTGCGCAGGGTGTAGTTGTCCATCACGTGGTCGGCGTAGTTGTAGTAGACCTGTGCTTCGAGTTTTTCCAACACGTCGGTGATGTTGGACTTTTCGAAGCGCAGGCCGAGGCTTTCGCGCAGGAACTGCGAACCGTCCATGCCGCGTCCGGCGTAGCGTGCTTCGCCGTCGCCCTTGCCGGCGGTCAGTTCGAGCAGGGTGTCGGCGTCCGGGGTCCAGCCCACTGCGATGTCACCGTTCCACTTGTCGTAGCGCGACGGCACGCTGTCGTTGTTGCCGTCGCGATAGTCGTCGGAGTGCGCGGTGTTGCCGACCACTCGCACGTAGCCCAATGGCCCGCCGGCAGCGGCGTCGACCACCTTGTCGAAGCGTCCGTTGGAGCCGGCCAGCACGCTGGCATTCACCCGCGTGCCGAGCTCGCCGAAGCTTTCCGGCTCACGGTCGAAGAGGATCGTGCCGGCCGATGCGCCCGGCCCCCAGAGCACGGTTTGCGGGCCCTTGATCACTGTGAGCTTGTCGTAGGTTTCCGGCGAGATGTACGAGGTCGGCGCGTCCATCCGCCCCGGGCAGGCGCCGAGCAGCATGCTGCCGTTGGTGAGAATGTTCAGCCGTGAACCGAACATTCCGCGCAGCACCGGATCACCGTTGGTGCCGCCGTTGCGCACCAGGGCGAAGCCGGGAATGGTCTTCAGGTAATCGCCGCCGTCACTGGCTGGCACCGGTTGGCGCGGGTCCTTGGGGTTGGTGACGATGGTCAGTGGCGAGCTGGGAGCGATGGCAGTGATCACCGTTGGACTGAGTTCATCAACGTGACCGGCGTGGTCATCGGCCAGCACCAGCGGCGATAACAGGACGCCGCAAAGGACGGCGATGGCGTGCGAGAAACGAATGCGCGATTCGTTCAAGGCAAAGGACGCCTGAGCAGCGCTCAAACGTGGAACAGCAGAAAACCTGGACATGACAATTTCCATCAAACAGTCGTAAACGACACGGCCGGCAGCCTGAGGCTGTCTTCTCAACCGTGTGCAATCAAAGGTGCGGTGTTTACGCGGCGATGGGCGGGGCGCGGGTACGGGCGCCGGGAAAGAAGGTCTGCCGGGCATGGCCCAGACGTGGGGAGGGTGGAGTGAAGGTGTTGGCGTGGGCGATGCTGAACGTAGCGAAAGTGCCGCCACCGGTCAGCGCCGGGCAGTTGAACAGCAGGCTGCAATAACCGCATTTTTCCCATAGGGCGTGGTGCGAGGATGGCGGCGGACAGTGTTCGGCAGGCGGTTGTGCGCCGTGCGCGGCGTGATCCATGCCCGGCATGTCCATCGCCATGTCCATGGGCATCGCCATGGAGGTCGAGGCGTGCTGATCCATCGGCATCGACTGAGAAATCAGCGGGCCGATGAAGATCATCAACATGGCGAACAGGGCGATCCAGCTACCGCGAGTCAGAGTCTGGCTCTGGCGATGCAGGCGGGATGCCCCGGCGCGTTGCGGGTGCACGGGCGTGGTCAGCCGGATCGGTTACTGGGCGTGATCGTGTGCCTGGGTTTCCGGCGGCTTCTTCTGCACCGCGACTTCGACGGTCACGTCACCGGCTTTCTCGAAATGCAGGGTCAGCGGGAAGCGTTTGCCGTCGCTGAGCAGGCTGCGGTCTTTCGGGTTGAGCAGCATCACGTGATAGGCCATCGGCGCGAACGTGACCTTGCCGCCGGCAGGAATCACCACGTTGGGCACTCGCTGCATTTTCATCAGGTCGCCCTGCATCACATGCTCATGCAGTTGTGCTTCGGCGGTGATCGGCGAGTCGACGCTGAGCAGGCGGTCGTCGGTCTTGCCGGGATTGCTGATCACGAAGTAAGCGGCAACGGTCGGTGCGTTGGGCGGCAGCTCCTGTGACCACGGGTGAGCGATTTCCAGCTCGCCGGCCTTGTATTCGTGGGCATGGGCGAAGCACGCCGGCAGCAACAGCGCAGCGATGACGAAGAGTTTGTTCAACATGGCAGTTCTCCAGAACGATGTGAAACGCAGGTCAATTGCGAGACAGATCAGACCAGAGGCGAGGCGCGGGGATTGAGGCTCGGCCATTGCTGGCGCGGTGTCGGTGTTTGCAACGAGGGCGGCGCCACGCTGCGATTGCTTTCGTAGCGGGCGAAATACAGCTGCGGTGTATGGCCCGGCAACGCCACCAGCGGCGCTGAACCCGAGCAGCACCAGCAATGCTGCATGTTGGAATGGCTGTCGTTGGCCGGGGCTTTCTGCTCGGTGGTGCCGATATTGATCGCCACCATCTTCGTGCCGCTGCCGGTGCAGAAACTGCTCCACAGCAATTGTTCGGCCGGTGAACTGGCCGCCTGCGCCATCGCCCCGGTCATCGGCATGGCGAGCATGTTGAACAGCACTGCGAAGCAGGCGATCCAGGCAAATGCGAGCCGGTGTCGGTTCATGGGACAGATCCGTTGGGTGGGCGATCAGGCGCGGCTATTTAGCCTGATCAGGGCCGATAAGTAAAAAGGCGTCGTGCGGTTTGGTGTCGCAGATCAATTGAAAAGAGTGTAGCGGTGGAAATTCGCCACGCCATTCTCCTGTAGGAGCTGATGAGTGAAACGAGGCTGCGATCTTTTGATCTGTTTTTACGTTCAAGTTACGAGCTGTCAGGTCACACGCCTTCGCGAGCAAGCCCGCTCCCACAGGATCCCTGGCATACACAGACTATGCAGTCGCCGCCGACCACTGTGGGAGCGGGCTTGCCCGCGAAGGCGTACTCGAGATCTGCGCTTAGTTAAAGTCGAGTGAAGGAGGCAAGGGCAGCGAGGACTTCAGCCGTCGTCAGAAACTCCCGATCAACCCCCGCCAACTCCGGCCGCTTCAACACCATCACCGGCACGCCCAACTCCCGCGCCACTTCCAGCTTCGGCTCGGTCGCGGTGCTGCCGCTATTCTTGCTGATCAGCACGTCGATCTGCCGGCGCTTGAACAATGCGCGTTCTTCCTCAAGCAGAAACGGCCCACGGGCGCCGATCACTTCGCAGCGTTCGTTGCCGGGGTAGACGTCGAGGGCGCGCAGGGTCCAGTACTGGTTGGCAGGGATTTCGTCGAGGTGTTGCAGTGGTTCGCGGCCGAGGGTGAACAGCGGGCGGCGGAACGGTTTGAGAGCTTCGCTCAGTTCGGCCCAGTCGCTGACTTCGCGCCAGTCGTCACCGGCCTGCGCCTGCCACGCGGGGCGGCGCAGGGCCCAGCAGGGGATGCCGGACAGTTGCGCGGCGCGGGCGGCGTTGTGGCTGATTTGTGCGGCGTAGGGATGGGTCGCGTCGAACAGCAGGTCGATGCCTTCAGCGCGAATGAACTGCGCCAGACCTTCGGCGCCGCCGTAGCCGCCGACCCGCACCCGGCAGGTCAGATCGGTCGGCACCCGGCCCACGCCCGCCAGGCTGTAAATGTGTTCTGGCCCCAGCGTGCGGGCAATGGCCAGCGCCTCGGTGACGCCGCCCAGCAACAAAATGCGTTTCATGCAAAACCTCCGGCGTGCCCGACGATGCCGCCCTGACGATCAATCGCAAACACCTCGACTTGTACCTGCGCCGGGACCACGCTGCGGGCGAAATTCAACGCGTGACGACAGACCTCATCGCCGAGGGCGACGCCTGCCGCGTTGGCCATCGCCAAGGCCTGCTGGCTGGTGTTCGCTTCACGAATGCTCTGCTGCAACGCCTGATCAGCGCCAATCGCCGCCGCCCATTCGGCCAGTTGCGGCAGGTCGATACTCGAATGCCGCGAATGCAGATCCATGTGCCCGGCCGCCAGTTTACTGATCTTGCCAAAGCCGCCGCACAGGCTGAGTTTATCCACAGGCACTTTGCGCAAGTGCTTGAGCACCGCACCGACAAAGTCACCCATTTCGATCAGGGCGATTTCCGGCAGGTCGTAGACCCGGCGCATGGTGTCTTCGCTGGCGTTGCCGGTGCACGCGGCGATGTGCAGATAGCCGTTGGTTTTCGCCACGTCGATGCCCTGATGGATCGAGGCGATGTACGCCGCGCAGGAAAACGGCCGGACGATGCCGCTGGTGCCGAGGATCGACAGGCCGCCAAGAATGCCCAGGCGCGGGTTCATGGTTTTCAGCGCCAGCGTTTCGCCGCCCTCGACATTGACGGTGATCTCGAAACCGCCGGCATAACCGCTTTCGGCGGCGAGCAGGCTCAGGTGATCGCTGATCATCTTGCGCGGCACCGGATTGATCGCCGGTTCACCGACTCCGAGTACCAGCCCCGGGCGGGTGACGGTGCCGACGCCTGCGCCTGCGATGAAGCGAATCCCCGGTTCAGCCAGCAGCCGCACGTGTGAATAGAGCAGCGCACCGTGGGTCACGTCCGGGTCGTCGCCGGCGTCCTTGATCGTCCCGGCCTCGGCGCCGTCCGCGGTCGAGCGGCAGAATTCCAGGCGCATCTGCACCTGTTTGCCTTTGGGCAAGACGATCTGCACCGCATCTGCCGACGTACCGCCAAGCAGCAGGCGTGCGGCGGCGAGGCTGGTGGCGGTGGCGCAACTGCCGGTGGTCAGGCCGCTGCGCAGGGGCGCGGGTTGTTCAGCGGTTTCGTCACGCATCGAGGGGTTTGACCAGATCCAGCAGGGTGATCGGCAGCGCCTGACGCCAAGTGTCGAACTCGCCCAGCGGTTGCGCCTGGGCGACATGGATACGGGTCAGTTCGCCGCCGTGGCGTTCGCGCCAGTTCATCAGGGTGACTTCGCTTTGCAGGGTCACGGCGTTCGCGACCAGTCGACCGCCGGGTTTGAGTTGTTCCCAGCAGGTTTCAAACACGCCTTCACGGGTCACGCCGCCGCCGATGAAGATCGCGTCGGGTCGCTCCAGCCCGGCAAGTGCCTGCGGCGCACGGCCACGCACCAATTGCAGGCCGGGTACGCCCAGCGCGTCGCGGTTGTGTTCGATCAAGGCCTGTCGGCCTGCGTCCGCCTCGATGGCGATGGCGCGACAGCTTGGATGCGCGCGCATCCATTCGATGCCGATCGAGCCGCAACCGCCGCCGACATCCCACAGCAGTTCGCCGGGGATCGGTGCGAGGCGGGCGAGGGTGATGGCGCGTACATCGCGTTTGGTCAGTTGGCCGTCATGCTGAAACGCCGAGTCAGGCAAACCGGCAAGACGCGACAGGCGCGGCGCCTGCGCATCGGCCAGGCATTCGATGGCGATCACATTCAGATCGGCAATCGTTGGCTCATTCCAGTCATTGGCAGTGCCGTCGATACGCCGTTCGGCGTCGCCGCCCAAGTGCTCCAGAACACTCAGGCGACTGCCGCCAAAACCGCGCTCACGCAGCAGCGCCGCGACCGCCGCCGGACTCTGCCGGTCATTGCTCAGCAGCAACAGGCGTACGCCGCTGAACAGATGCGCATTGAGTGCTGCCAGCGGCCGCGCGACCAGCGACAGAATCACTGCATCCTGCAACGGCCAGCCGAGTCGGGCGGCAGCCAGAGAACAGGAGGATGGCGCCGGCAGGATCAACATCTCGGCGCTCGGCACCTGGCGCGCAAGGCTGGCGCCGACGCCATAGAACATCGGATCACCGCTGGCCAGCACGCACACCGCTTCGCCGCGCCGCTCCAGTACCGGCGCGAGGGCAAACGGGCTCGGCCACAACACGCGTTCGCCGCGAATGCACACCGGCAGCAGGTCCAGCTGACGCTGACCGCCGATGATCCGCGAGGCGCCCAGCAGGGCGCGCCGGGCATTTTTGCCCAGGCCCTTGAAGCCGTCTTCACCGATTCCCACAACCGTCAGCCAGGGTGTCATGCCGTTCCTCAAATCCAGGGTAGATCGTCAAGGGCGGCATGATAACGCGGCGGCCGCCCTCTGACGCGGGTCTGTCGTCGCGGGGTAGCGAGTACGGCGCGGAAACTTGCTGTTGAGCAATAGTGGTTTTTTCAACAGGCATTTTTGTTAGTTTGGTTTCGGTCAGTTATTTTAATAAGTCTGGCGCAATCAAACCTATAACTTTAATCAGTGCCAAGTTGGCAGGAGATGATATGGATATCAGTTCCAGTACACGTTTAAGTCAAATTGATGCAGTGGCCGTTAACAATATGTTATTCACCGGCCTCGAAGGTCGGGCCGAGGCCGATAACAATTTTGTGAAGAACTGCATTTATCTCGCGCAGATCAAGGCAGACAGCGTTTATAACAGCAGTACTCAGCCTGCGCAGTGGTTCGATCATTTTGCCGGCATCCTCTGGGCGTTTGGCTGGAGCCTTGAGGAACAGCCGGTGGTGCTGGTCCAGACGGAGTTTTCCGGGAGTGTGCAGGAGGCGTGGCGGCGATTGGCAGCGCCTTTGCTCACTCGTTCACAGTTGGCCCAGGTTGAAGCAGGGCTTGCAGCGCTGGAAAAGGACGCGGCGATCCTGAAAAGGTTTACCGCCCTGAGTGGCAAAACCTTCAACTCGCACATTTTGCCGGTCAGTCAGAGCGCCAGTGGCGAACTGGTCGTGGTGCTCAGCCATATCCGCTTTATCAAGCTGGTATTGAGTACCAACTATCTGTTCTGGCAGGTCCACCAGCCGATGTCGCAACTGGACATTCGCGCCAGAAAACTGGTGATCAAGCGCCGGGCCATGGACGCCAACCGGGCAAGCGTGGAGCAAGCCATTCGCCAAAGTGCGTCCAGGTTTGAGGAATACCAACTCTGAAGCAGTGCCAAACGGGCAGATTTGCAGCCTGGGTGCAGTTTCCGACCGGCAGGCATTTTCATGCGCTCGGGCAAAGCAGGCATAATGGCGACCTTTCGCCCACCACAAGCGCTGCCAGCCAGCCGGTCATCCCTTGAACGAACGCCCTCTGTCCACCGCTTTGCGCCCCTCGGCTTGTCCGGGGTTGCTGCGTATTGTCCAGGCGCTGGACGGTGGCATCTGCCGGATCAAGCTCAATGGCGGCTCGATCAGCGCCGATCAGGCCGACGCGGTCGCCAATGCTGCAGAGCGTTTTGCCAGTGGCGCGATCGAGGCGACCAATCGCGCCAATCTGCAGATACGCGGCATTGGCGAGCAGTCCGCAGCGTTGATCGACAGTTTGCTCACCGCCGGCCTGGGGCCACAAACCGCAGCGGGCGACGATGTGCGCAACCTGATGCTCAGCCCGAGTGCCGGGATCGATCGGCAACTGCTGTTCGATACCCGGCCACTGGCCGAACAGATTCTGGCGACCCTGCAGACGCATCCGCGCTTTCACGAGCTGAGCGCCAAGTTCGCCGTGCAACTGGACGGCGGTGAGGCGTTGGCGATGCTCGAGCATCCGCATGATCTGTGGTTGTCGGCGTTCCAGCGCGACGGTGAAGTCTTGTTGGCGTTCGGTCTGGCCGGCTGCCCGACGGATCGTGCGGCCGGTGCCGTGACCGTGGAAAACGGCCATGCGCTGGTGGTCGCGGTGCTGGAGTTGTTCCTCGAGCTGGCTCGGCCGGAGCAGACGCGCATGCGCCACTTGCTCGATGAATGGCCGATGCTGGCCTTCCTCGAGCAGTTGCGCGAACGCGTGGCGATCAACGCCGCCGTTGCCCGCCAGCGCACGCCGTTGGCGGATGCGCTGCACATCGGTGTTCACGCGCAAAACGCTGACGACCGGGTGTATGTCGGTGCGGTGCCGGCGCTCGGCCGTCTCGATCCGGCCATGCTGCGTGGTGCGGCCCGACTGGCCCGCGAGTTCGGTGATGGCAGCCTGCGTTTCACCCCTTGGCAAAGTCTGCTGCTGCCCAACGTGAAGCCCACCGACGCGGCGCAAGTCTTGCAAAAACTGGCGCAATTGCACTGGCTGACCGACGCCGGCGAGCCGCTGTCCCGGCTGATTGCCTGCACCGGCTCCAGCGGCTGCGGCAAAGGCCTGGCCGATACCAAAAACGACGCCCGGCTGCTGGCGACGCTGTTGCCACAGGCGCAGCACGTGCACCTGTCCGGTTGCCCGCGTTCTTGCGCAGCAGCCCATCGCACCCCGGCGACATTGCTGGCGGTCAGCCCCGGTCATTACGACCTCTATTTTCGCGATGCCGCGCTGCCGGGTTTTGGCACGCTGCACGCACGCAACCTTACTATTGAAGCGGCCGCGATCCTGCTCGACGCCCGCTCACGGAGCCCCCTTGATGCTTGATTACATCCGCGACGGTCAGGAGATCTATCGCAACTCCTTCGCGATCATTCGCAGCGAGGCCAATCTGGCGCGCATCCCGGCCGACCTGGAAAAACTCGCGGTGCGGGTGATCCACGCCTGCGGCATGGTCGAGGCGGTCGACGGTCTGCAATTTTCCGAGGGTGCCGGCAAGGCCGGGCGCGATGCGCTGGCGGCCGGTGCGCCGATTTTGTGTGATGCGCGGATGGTTTCCGAAGGCGTGACCCGTGCGCGTCTGCCGGCCAATAACCAGGTGATCTGCACCCTGCGCGACGACAGGGTGCCGGAGTTGGCCCGCGAGCTGGGCAACACCCGTTCGGCGGCGGCACTGGAGTTGTGGCGGCCGCACCTGGAAGGCAGCGTGGTGGTGATCGGCAACGCGCCGACGGCGCTGTTCTATCTGCTGGAAATGCTCGACGCCGGCGCACCGAAACCGGCGCTTATCCTCGGCTTCCCGGTGGGCTTCGTCGGTGCCGCCGAATCGAAAGCGGCGCTGGCGGCCGACAGTCGCGGTGTACCGTTCGTGATCATGCAAGGCCGGCTTGGCGGCAGCGCCATGGCCGCCGCCGCAGTCAACGCGCTCGCCACGGAGATCGAATGATGCAGGCAAAAGGACGTCTGATCGGCCTCGGCGTGGGCCCCGGTGATCCGGAACTGATTACCGTCAAAGCCCTGCGTCTGCTGCGCGAATCGCCGGTGGTGGCGTACTTCGTCGCCAAGGGCAAGAAGGGCAATGCGTTCGGCATCATCGAAGCGCACCTGCAAGACGCGCAGAATCTGCTGCCGCTGGTGTACCCGGTGACCACTGAAGTGCTGCCGGCGCCGCTGTCGTACGAGCAAGTGATCAGCGATTTCTACGATGAAGCCGCCGAGACCGTGGCTGCGCATCTGGACGCCGGCCGCGATGTCGCCGTGATCTGTGAAGGCGACCCGTTCTTCTACGGTTCTTACATGTATCTGCATGATCGGTTGTCCACACGCTATGAAGCCGAAGTGGTGCCGGGCGTTTGCTCGATGCTCGGCGGGGCGTCGGTGCTCGGCGCGCCGCTGGTGTATCGCAACCAGAGCCTGTCGGTGCTTTCCGGCGTACTGCCGCATGAAGATCTGAAGCGCCGTCTGGCCGACGCCGATGCGGCGGTGATCATGAAGCTGGGGCGCAACTTTCCCAAAGTTCGTGCGGTACTCGAAGAACTCGGTCTGGCCGAGCGGGCGCTGTACGTCGAACGCGCGACCATGGCCAATCAGAAGATCGTGCCGCTGGATCAGGTCGAGCCGATGTCCTCGCCGTACTTCTCGCTGATCATCGTCCCGGGCGAACGGTGGCAAGGTTGATCACGCCATCCACACCGGCCATTGTCATCCTTGGACAGGGCGCACTCGCCACCGCGCGACGGATCCAGCAGTTGTATCCGACGGCGCAGATCCACGGCCTCGCCGGACGCGTCGAAGGTGCCGACTGCAGCTATCAGGAATTCGGTGCGACCCTGCGTGAACTGTACCAGCAGGACGCGCCGATCATCGCCCTGTGCGCGGCCGGCATCGTCATCCGCACCCTGGCGCCGTTGCTGCTGGAGAAGGGCGCCGAACCGGCGGTACTCGCCGTAGCGGAAGACGGCAGCGCCGTGGTGCCGCTGCTCGGTGGCCTCGGTGGGGTGAATGTCATGGCCCGGGAAATCGCTGCCGCATTGCAGGTCGCCGCGGCGATCACCACCAGTGGTGAACTGCGCTTCGGCACCTGTCTGCTCAATCCACCCAACGGTTATGCGCTGGCGGATCTGGAGCTGGGCAAGCGTTTCGTTTCCGATCTGTTGGCCGGGCACAGCGTGCGCATCGAGGGGGCGGCGCCGTGGCTGGATCAGGCGCAGTTGCCGCAAGACCCGCAGGCGCAGCGCTCGATTCATGTCGGCAGTGCCGAGCGTGTCGCGAGCGCCAACGAGTTGTTGATCTATCCGCGCAGCGCTGCGGTGGCGGTGACTGCGCAGCTGGACGATCTGCCGAACGCCGTGCGCGCAGCGTTGCAGCAGGCCGGGGTTGCGCAGCAGTCGCTGGCCTGTCTGCTGGCGGCTGACACTGAAATGGCTTCGACCGGACTGCGTGAAGCCGCCCTTGAACTGGGTGTGCCGCTGCGCTTTGTCGCGGCGCAAAAAGACCTCGGCGAGTTGGCTCGTCACGCACTGCCAGACGCCACAATCAGCAATGCCAACGGCCTGACGATTGCGCTCGCCGAACAACCGCTGGACGTCGCGCAGATCGGTCGCCCGCGTGGACGCCTGGCGGTGATTGGCCTCGGCCCGGGCGCTGCCGAATTGATGGTGCCGGCGGTCAAGGCGGAACTGGCGCGGGCCACCGATGTGCTCGGTTATGAAACCTATGTGCGCATGGCCGGCCCGTTTCGCGATGATCAGGTGCAGCATTGCACCGACAATCGCGAGGAAATGCAGCGCGCCCGCCACGCGTTCCGGCTGGCGGCCGAGGGCCGTTCGGTGATCGTCGTCTCGTCCGGCGACCCGGGCGTGTTCGCCATGGCCGCGGCGGTGCTCGAAGCGTTGCACGAGTCGACCGATCCGGCCTGGCACAGCGTCGAGCTGGAAATCCTCCCCGGGGTGTCCGCCTCGCTCGCCACGGCTGCGCAAGCGGGTGCGCCGCTGGGGCATGACTTCTGTGTGATGTCGCTGTCGGACAACCTCAAACCGTGGTCGATCATCGAAAAACGCCTGGACCTTGCCGCCGAGGCCGATCTGGCCCTGGCCTTCTACAACCCGATTTCGCGGGCGCGTCCTTGGCAACTGGGGCGCGCACTGGAAATTGTCGCGCAACATCGCACGGCGGCAACGCCGGTGGTGCTGGGGCGCGACATTGGCCGGCCGGGGCAAACCCTGCGGGTGACTACCCTGGGGCAATTGACTCCGGATCAGGTCGACATGCGCACCATGGTGCTGATTGGCTCCTCGACCACCTGTACCTTCCCCAGGGCTGAAGGTGGCGAGTGGGTGTACACCCCGCGCTGGTACGGCGAAAAACCGCTGTCCTGACGGGTTGGCGAGGGAGCAGGCTCCCTCGCCACGTCCGCAATCGGATGCACCGTGCTGGCGTGGGTGGATTTGCCTGTGTCGTATTTATCGGCAGTCTCTGTAGGATTTGCTTCGCCTGGTTGTGGGCGCTTTCTTGTTACTTATATTTTGTTCGACTTATCTTGAATCCATATAAACAGGCACAAACAGTCAGGCACGTTACTTTTGCGACTTGATTAATTGTATGGATTTATATCTGCACTTAGAGTAATGCCCGGTTACTGTTACAGGTGTTATTAGTTGTTTTTAAATGGTCTGTCTTGACATGTATTGAAAGTCTTGAGGTTTGTAGCTTTATTCTCCGGTCGTTAGTTTTACCTTCATGCAAGTGCCAGTGGCACTCATGTCATGGGTCAAGGTAAAGGAGAACTTTCATGCAGGATCAGAGACCGCAAGACGCTAGTGGTTATGTCAACTTTATCAACTTGTTCAAACAGGCGGATCTGGAACAGGCCATGCTGTTGCACCGAGACAGTGATGCCTATCAGTCTGTATGGCGTTATTACTTTGCCTGTGTCGGATTGCTCGATTCTCCCCGGTTGCTTGAACCACTGGCATTGCTCAAGCAGTCGCTGGGGCAGTTGATCGGCCTGTCGCGGGTTCGCCGATCCAACGAGGAAAAATTCGCAGCAACGGCCGGGGTTCAACCAAAGGACACTTTACCGCGCATCTACGAGAATATTCAGGCCTTCGAGACCCGGCTGAAAAGCACCCTTGCCTATGAGAAAAGTGCGCCAACGGCGGTTGCGAAGATCATGCACTTTGTCTGGCTCGGTGGCGGTCTTGGCGCGATCCAGCGTGACTACCTCAACCTGTGGAAACAGGTGCTCGGAGGGCATGGCTACAGTCTCCATCTGTGGTACGACAGTGACGCGCTGCTGGCCTGGCAAACCAACAAGCTGATCGTCGAGGCTGCCAAGGCGGACGCGATGCAGCACGGCGGCAGCGAAAACATTTCCGAAGCCGAGCTGGGCACTTTGTACGAGGAGCGGGCCATTGTCCTCAAGCAGCAGATGTTCATGCACATCAACGCCGCACTTGAACAGGGGATGGCGGCAGATGAGGCGCGGATCGACCTGTTGACGCGCGCCTACGGGCAGAACGCCGAGCAACTGGAAGGGACGATCGAAAAAAACCGGCGCAGCCTGCTGGATCTCGCGGGAAATGATCTGCAGTTGCGCGATCTGCATGACCTCGACACCCCGATGCAGTTGCAGCGTATCTATGATCGCGAGACCCGGCTGCGCGGCAATCTGGCTGCGGCCTCCGATGTGGTGCGTGTCGAGGCGCTGTACAACGAGGGCGGCGGCTATGCCGATGTCGATTATCTGCCGCCGCTGGCGAAGAACCTGGCTGGCGTCGACATCAGCGCGTTCGGCGGTGATGCGCGCCTTGGCGTCCTGCAACTGCTGCTCGACCACAACCCGCACTGGATGCCGGGACGCCAGGCACGGCGCGACGGATACACCGATTACCTGGGGCAAATTCCCGAGGCACATCGCGCCGCACTTGAAGCTTTTGCCCGTCAACAACCGGCGCTGAACGAGGTGTTTCAGGTGCCGGCCGAAGTGCTTGTGCGACCGCAGGCGTTGCGTGCTGTTGCTGTGCAGAACTCGCTGAGCAACGCCTTTCTGATGGCTCATGCACAATCGCCGATGCTCAAAAGCGTGATCGAGCGGTTTCGCTTCAATTACCAACTGATCGACCAGACGGCCCGATTGGCAGAGAAACGCGGCGTCGCCTTGAGCGATTTCGACCACCTGTCAACGCTGTCACGCGAGGTACTCGAGCAGGCCTACGGCTCTTTCGCCGAGCTGTCGATGAGCGAAGATGTGGCGGCCAGCTATCTGTCTCTGGCGGCTGCGGGTTACTACAGCGACGGTATACGTGCGCAGAGCGAATGGACCATCTACCTGACCGGTCCGGCGGCGATGCGCGATGGCATGGCCGATTACCAGCGGCACAACTTCATCCCGCGAGAGGAAGAGCACTTGCGTCTGGAGGCGGCGATCGCGCCGCTCGGGGTGGTCAACGACAAGACCGAGGAGGAGCAGGATCACTCCTGGAAAGACAATGCCAGCGACATCGAGCAATGGGTCAGCGAAGAGCAGCAGCGTTGGCGGGAAGGACAATACAGCGCGCGTTACAACGGCGATGTCACCGCGCTGCTCACGCAGCAGACGGTCATGTTCGAGGAGGGCTGGCCGGTCATCGAGGGCCGGCCGGTATTGTTGGTCGATGTCCTGCAACGGATGATGGACAGGCTCGGTGAACCCTTTCTGGCAGCGATGCGGCGAGGCCATAACGGAGCGCTGGTTTTTCCGGCAGGTGGCGGGCTCGGTTTCGATGATCGCGAGGCTATAAAGGCCCAGCCCGCGGGCCTGCGAGCCCCGGCTGCGCTCGGCGATGCGCACACTCAGGGGCTGGCTCTGGATGAAGTGCTGAGTGCGATTGCCGAGGGCTCGCTGCAGCTTTTCCAGGTCAGTGCGTTGCAACGGGCGCTACTCGGCCAACTGTTGGGTGTGCGCTCTCTGGATAACCAAAGCTTGAGCGCGGTCAATGCCGAACTCGATAACCTGGCCAACAGCGTCGCGGAGGTCGGGGCTTCGGTACGTTATGCGGCGATTGAACGTCATCTTTACCAGCAACATGCCGCAGCGTTCATGGCCGGTCTCGCCAGTCATGCCGATCAGCCGACGCAATCGTCGGACAGCGCGTTGACGTTGAAACGAACGGCGCTGGTCCAGGCGCACACGCTGTTCGAGTGGGGGCGTCACGTTGCCCGTATCCAACAGGTAGCGACGCGTGAGCATCGTGAACAGGTGATCCTGCAACTCGGCCAGGTGCTGAGTCAGATCGACGCCAGCGACGTCAAGCTTGTGCCCCAGGATTTGTTGCTCAGCGGGCCAGGCGATCCCGGTGCGCGCTGTTATCCGCTGGCGCTGATCATGAGCGCAGCCCTTGAGCACGGCGCAACGGCGTCGCGAAGATTGCGCGAGCGCTTCTACCTGGCGACCGCCGAGCCGCACCAAAGCGATTCGGCGGTGTTTCTGCAAGCACTCGAGGAATTGCGCGGTGTGCAGTTGCATGAAGTCGGCAGCCCCTTGGGACGCTTTGATCTACCCCAACTCGGCGCCGCGCTGGAAGCGTACGCGAGCACTTGCACGCTGATGCTCAATTCCGACAATCACGCCATGCTGGTGGCGAAAACCTTCGATGGCGCTCAGGCCACTTATCACTTTTACGATCCCAACTTCGGCGTGTTCGAGTTCAGTCAACCGGCGCTGTTATTGCGTGCACTGAGCGACCTTTTCCAGAGGCAGGGCCTGGCGAAATACTATGCGGCCTATGGCGATGAAGCGCGTCCGACGTTTGATCTGGTCGAATTGCAAGGGCAAAAGATATCGGCCCTGAACCTGTCCGGCGGACTTCAGGTCAGGCAACTGCTGGAGTCCGACAATGTGCTGCCGGAGTATTCGGGGCGCCCGATACGCCAGCGCCTGAACAGTGCACGCGGGCAATCGCTGGTCAGCAATCCGCGTCTGGAACGCAGTCTGCGTGATCTCGATAGTCATTGGTGGGGACAACAGATTGCCCACGCAACCGACGCGTTACAGGCGTTGCACACGTCAGTGACACCACTGGTGCCGCTGTTCGAAACCCTCAACATCACGCCCGGCGGCAAGTACCTGATCAGCCTGATCGATCCGTTGCACAGCGAGCATGTCGTCGAGGTGGTCAGCACCGATCATCGCCTGTTGAGAATCAAGAGCTACCTGTCGGAGCAGTTTTCGACCCTGGGTACCAGACCCGCACCGGAACTGGCCGAGGCTGGCGCTGTTCACACGCTCAATACCGGGTTCACGATCCAGGCATTGATGAATGCCTTGCGCGCCCGAGAAGGCGACGACCGCACCTTGACCACTGCCGTGCGGCTGCATGCCTACGTCAATTACGCACAGTTGGCGCACGGCAATATCACCGACGTTGCCGGCCTGATCAGCCTGGTGAAAACAGCGCTCAATGAAGAGAAAGTCATCGCCCGCACCTGTGCACCGGTGGTTGGCGAAGCGCTGGGACATGTTCTCAACGAAGGTGTAGGTGCGGTGCTGGGGCTGGCCAATGTCGGTTTCGATATTTATCAGCTGGCGACGGCGGACAACGAAGTCGAGCGGGCGCAATTCGGCACGCAACTGGCCTTCGACTCCGCCAGTCTGGCGTTGACCGCCGGTGGCCTCGGTGCGGCAACGGCGGGCGCCGCGACTGCAGCCGCAGTGCTCGGCGGCGCCGGAGTGATCCTCGGCGGGCTGGCTGTCGGTGTCGCGGCGCTGGCCCAGGGTTTCGCCAACATCGCGCAACAGGCTCAGGCGGTAGGGCTGTTTTTCGACAATCTGGAGCGGGCCTATCGGGGGGGTGGTTATCGCTACGACGATGCTCTGAGTGGCTGGACCGCAGACCCTGCACTGATCGTGCAAACCCTCGATTTCAAACTCGGTACCCTGACGCTGGACAGCCCGAAGCTGTATCGACTGCGTGACCATTTCGGCGTGCCGGATTTCGATCCGGATTATCAGAAGGCGCTCAGTCTTCAGCGGGAACTGGGGCTGCCGCGCACCATCAGGCGGGCGCTACCTGAGGGGCAACTCGTGGTGCTGCCATGCACGCCGCAAACCTGTTACGGCTATGAGTACAAAGCCTTGCCGTTTTCCACCTTGCGCCACGACACGGGTTTCGACATCGCGCGGCGTCTGGAAAAAAAGGATCGCGAAGGGCGGCGACTGTTTCTGTTTTCCTTCTATTCGTTTCCCACCCACTACATTGTTGATCGCCTTGCGCCGGCGTATCGGCCAACCGTGATCGAGATTCACCTGGACGCCAACGAGCGTGCGCTGGCAGTGCCGGTGACACCTGCGGTCTGGCACGGGCTAGTGTCCTACCGGATTGAAGGCGGTGGGGCCTCATGCTCACTGATCCTCAATCGTGGCATCGACGTTGAACTCGAGTCGCCCAGCTCGCAGGTGTGCCAATGGAATCTTGTGGCGACCTGGGCCACCGAGCGTGATGTCCGGGTAGCGGTCGGCGGGGATCTTCTTATCGGTGGCGTCAGGCTGGCATTGTCAGGCAAGGGCCGGCATGAAGTGTTGATCCGCCTGGCCGACCGGCAGTTGTACAAGGTCGATCGCGCCCGTGGCCAGTTGCTGATTCTCGAGCAGACCGCACCATCCGGCGCGGACGAACAGGCTTTACTCAAGCACTATCAGTCACTGGTGCGTGAACACCGACTGGTATTGCCTTACACACCGCTGCACAACTACCTCATCCCGTTCGAGCCTGCCCATCAACCGCGTTACACCACGGCCTGGTACGACGCGGCCGGAGAGCGTTTTCTGTACATCCGCAATGAGCAAGTGTTGCAGGCCGATGAAACATTGCTGGCGGCGGTCGTCGACGGTTCGGCGTTCTTTTACGAACCACAGAACTACGTGATCTGGCAGGTCGATGCCGTCAGCGGCCTGCTGCGATTCTGTTATCGCTTACTGGTAATGCGCGGGCAGTGCAGCATCCGCCGCATCGACGTCGACGATCACGGCGTGATTCATATCGAACAGCAATGGACCGACCCTGAAGGGAAAATCTCTCAATTCAACTATTTGCTGCATGACGGCCAGCTGCTGCTGACCTCGGTCACCCGTGACATGGACCGTGAGTTGGGCGAAAGGGTTTTTGCCAGGCAGACGCTGACGCAGTGGTCGCAGGTACTCGGTGACTATGTGTCGTTGTCGACAATCCCCGAGCGCGACGGCGTCGCCACGCTCGATTGGCAACCGGCTGCTTACGTTTCAGTCTGCTGGGCGTTCGATCCTGACAAACGCGATCTGGTCTGGATCCGCAGTCGTGATCGCCTGTGCATTCATCCGTTTGCCTTCGGGCGTTTCCGCGGCTGGGCCGATTCCGTCAAGCAGCTTGGCGATCTGCAGCTACTGCCGGTAAACGATGCTCATGACCTGTTTTTGATCTACGACCGGCCAACGCAAAAATTGTGCAAGGTGCAACGGAGCGCATCCGCAGGCAATGATCGCTGGCCGAAGCAATGGACGCATCAGTGGGTGCAGCCCGATGGCCTCAAGGACATCGTGGCAGTGGAGGGCGGGTATCTGGCGCTGACCGACGAGGGGTTGTTCTTCAACCTGACGGTGAACGGTGACGTGCATCTGGGTGGGGTCAGTGAGCGCTGGCTCAATGGACAGACGCAGTGGTGGCTGGCGCTCGAGGTGCTGGCGCAGAAGTATCCGGTCAACAGCTTCGCCATTCTCGGGGTGCGCAACGCGAGCGGTGAGCGCAGCCTGTGCGCCTGGTTCCTGGACAATCGCTTGTTGCTGTGCGATCCGGGACACGATCGGGAAATGCGTTTGCTCGGCGTCACGCCGGACCATCAGGCCGCGTGGCTGCTGGACGTTGCCAGCGGTGAGATCTGGCGTCAGACGTTCTTCGATAGCGGGCAACTCGAGCAGGCATTTGGCAAGGGCCAACAATTATTGGCGCGCGACCGGTTGCCGGCACCGCAGGCGGAGTGGGACGAATGGCGGTTCGGCGGTGTGACCAATGACGGCTCGGGCTTGCGTGGCATGACGGTGGAAGGGGTGTCACTCGAACTGCGCTACCAGGAGACGGAACGCGTCATTGGCGTTGGTCACCGCTGGGCGAGGGAGCACGCCGACCATCTGCTTGAGTCACTGCAAGCGTTGCTGGAGACCACCGAGCACGGTGAGTTCGTCTCTGTGGAGTCTTCGGCGGGCGTTCTGCAATGGTATGACGTGGCCAACGCCCGGGTGATTCGGGTCGCCAGCCATGATCTGCCCGACGACTGCGAACTGCTCGGCACCTGCCGTGGCAGTGTGCTGTTGCATGAGCCCCGGGAACATCGCGTTTCCATCTATCCCGGTCGCCATAGCGTCGGTCCTTTCGATTATGTGCAGCGCAACGCCGACGTGCTCGTGGTAGAGGGGCAAAACAAGGTTACTGACCTGCTGCCGTTGATCGCTGATGACGTCAAGCGTCTGGTATTGCGCATGGGCCAGGGCGGAGTCAGCTATCACTTGTCAAAAGCCAGCTGGCTGCGACTGGACTTTGTCATTGTCGATTGTCGGCCAGGGCCTGGAGAGCGCTCGGCAATTCCCGGCAAGTTGATCTGGACGGTCGATGCGCCGGGGAAACTGCAACTGTCGGTGGTCGGCGAGCATTTGCTCATCGTTGATCCGGATTGCCAGCACAGCCTGATCCTGCGTGATGTGTGCTCGGCTGATCCGGCGATACGCGGCGACGTCTTCCTCGGGTTCGAGGGCGGGCGTTCTTATGCGGTATCGAATCTGGTGCAGAGGCTGCGTGAAGTCGTCGAAGCCGATGATGCCGACGGCAGTGCAACGCTGGCGCAGTTGCTGGGAGCGGTGCCGGCCTGACGCAAGTCTTCGTTGGTTTTTTTTGAAGTTTGTTTTTTCTCTGTGTCGCGATGGCTCATGTCGTCGTGATGCATTCGCTTGGCTAAAAAAAGGAAATTGCATTGAGCATTATGGATGAAGTCACGATGGGCAGTGTGTTCGCCGATCTTGTTGCGCGAACTGAATTGGAGTCCGTCAGCGGTAGCCTTGGAGAGGCTCCTTTGCGCTACTACGACGGGGCCGCTGCGGCCACCAGTCTTCCGGAGCAACTGATAGCGATCAGGTTGCTCAAGGACGCGATTGAATCACCACAGCTGGACGCCGCGAATGCTCAGGTCAAGGCGCTGCGCCTGAAACTGGGTGACTACGATCGCCGCCTGAGCGCCACTGTGGAGATGCTATCGGCAGGCAAACCGATACCGCGCATCATGCATTTTGTCTGGGTCGGAGGCAGTGAGGTCGGGCCGAATCAGCGCGACTACATGAACATCTGGCGCAAGGTACTGGCGTCGCAGGGATATGCGTTCAATCTCTGGTATGACAGTGACGCACTGCTGGCCTTTGAAATGAACCGGGTGATTCTCGACAGTGCCCGTGCGGACACAATGAAGGTATTGAAGGACGAAAAGATAACCCCGACGGGACTGTCGAGAATGATCGAAGACCGCGCCCGGGTACTCAAGCAGCAGATGTTCGACCACTTGAAGCAGCCACGCTGGGACGGGCGTGCGGACGAGGCGCGGATCGACCTGATGGTGCGCGGTTATGGCAAGGACCGTGCGACGCTCGAAGCCTTCCGCCAGAAATGTCTGCATTCGCATCAGGCCATGGTGGGTGAGGACTTGCGCCTGCGCGATGTTCGCCAGGAGTTTTCCGGCCACTTTCTGGCGGACGTCTACCAGCGCGAAGTCGCCATGCGCGGCAACTTTGCTGCAGCCAGTGATGTGGTGCGGTTGCAGGCCGAGTTTCTCGAGGGTGGGCGTTACAGCGACATGGATTATTTGCCGCCGCTGATCGAGAGGCCGGGCGGCGTAGATATCAGTGGTTTCAGTGAGGATGCGAAGATCGGTGCTCTGCAGTTACTGCTCAACCATGACGATGCCTTGATGCCGGGGCGCGATCGGCAACGTTATGTCGACAGAGTCGGAAAGATCCCCGCCGAACATCTTGAGGCACTGAGTGCATTCGCCCGGAGCAAACCGGGTGTGGAGAAGATTTTTTCTGCACCTTTGCCGACTTCTTTGCCCCAGGATGCCATCGGGCGCGGCGCGGCCATGGGCAATCCGTCGGCGAGTGAAATGAATGCCTATGTTCTGGCTCACCCTGGCAGCGGCATGGTCAATGCGAGCATGCACTTGATCCGGACGAACTATGACTGCCTGTATGAGGTTGAGCGCCGCATGGGCCTCGCAGGCGTGACGCCATCAGATGTGGCGGCAGTCCTGGATATTACAGTCAAGGTCGTACTTGAAGCCCAGGCTGACGGGCGCTTGCCAGGTTCGGCTGGCTATTCCCCGGACCGACTCGTAAGGGCCATCGCCGGTTATTACCAGGATGGAATTCGTCTCGACGCCTTGGGCACTATCGACATGACCGGACCAGGTGCGCTTGAAAGCGGTGTAGTCGGCTATGTCGAAAGCGACATGCAGCATGAGCAACTGCCCACGATTCGCAAACACCTGAAGCAGGTCGAGGGCTTCAACGTCTTCACCGAAGAGGAAATGATCTCCGGTTGGGCAGTGAAAGGTACCCCCGAAGACTGGCTGGCGAAAGAATATGAGAAGTGGAACTCGGGCAAGCTCAAGTCGCGCTACGCCGGCAATCTGTCCGATTTGCTGAAAGAGCGGACTCTTACGTTCAAACGTGGCTGGCCGGTCATAGAAGGAAAATCCGTGTTGCTGACCTCGGTTCTGCAGCAACTGCTGGATGATCTGGGTGAGCCGTTTGTGCGCGCCATGAATGACCGCTTGACCGGCGATGTGACGTTCAACGTTCCCATCCACCTCGACTTTGATACTCGACAGCAGGTGCTGAACCAGACAGTCGACAAAGCTCCAACGTCCATGGGGGCCGAGTCACTGGGCAATCTCAACGAGGCCTTGGCGCGCATCGCCGCGGGCAAGTTGCCGCTGGATCAGTTGAGCCCGTTGCACCGGGTGATGTTTGGCGGCCTGTTCGGTGCCGTGACGCTGGATCAGGCCGGGTTCGCCGACGCATGGGCAACCACGGTTGCCTTTGCCGAAGATACGCGAGACCGGGGCCTGGTCGCGCGCTACGAAGTGATCGAACAGACACTGCTCAGTCGCGATCCAGCACCGGTCGAGGCGCGAGTCAATGCATCGGAGCGTGAATCGCTCGGGCAGAACTCCAGGGTGTTGAAGGCGCAGGCATTTGCCGAACCGATCAGCGTACGGCAATGGCGCGAGTACGTGAGCCAGATAGAAACCGTGGCCAAAAAAGAACAACGGGCGTCGATTCTCACGCGCGGCCATTCGGTACGTGAGCTGTTTTTCCAGGCCGGGGCAAGCTCGGCCAAACAGTTTCCTCAAGGGTTGCTGGTGCAGGGTGCGGGAGATCCGGGTCGGCGCTGTTATCCGTTGGCGTTGGCCATGGCGGCAGCATTGGAAAAAGGCGTTGCTGCCGAGCGCGCCCTGATCGGTAGACTGGCGCTGGCCAACATCGCCCCTGACTCGGCGCAAACCCATGCATTGCTGCATGTGCTGGATGACTTGCGTGGCATCCCGATGGCGCAGTTCGGCAAAAAGACGCCGGTGGCGAATCTGGATGCAGTGATACAGACGCTGAATGCGAAAACCAGCGGCGGCAGTTTGCTGCTCAATACCGAACATCATTCGATGCTGGTGAGCAAAGTCGCGGGGGCAGATGGAACATCCTATCGGTTCTACGATCCGAACTTCGGCCTGTATGCGTTCAGTCGAATAGATGAACTGCACAAGGGTATCCAGGGCTTTTTGCAGGATGAGGTGATAGCCAGGCTGTATGGCATCGCAGAGGGCCCCGGTGCCACTTTCGATGTGGTAGAGCTCATTGGCGTGAACATTGCCGACACAGCTTTACCCTCTGAAATCAGTGTTGGAAAACTGCTGAGCAATGACCCCATCGCTGGCGGGACGCCTGTCGAGCCGTGGCGCCATCATGCGCAGTTGCGACTACGGTCGCTGTCGGAGAACGCGCGTCTTGGCCAGGCGTTCGCCAGTGCGGACGCCGGCAAGTGGGCACGGATCATCAAAGGTGCCACCGATCAGTTGCATGAGAGACATCAACTGAGCCGTGACTTCGTGCCGGTGTTCGAGTCTCTGAAACCTGCCGCGCAAGGGCGCAGTGAAATCACCCTGGTCAACGCGAAAAACCCGCAGCAGACGCGTACGGTGTTGACTGATGACAACCGCCTGTCCGGGATCAAGTCTTATCTGAGCGATTCCTTTGAAGAGTTATCCGGTAGACGCGCGGGTTCATCCGCGGTCGATCCGACCGACGTTGGTGCGGTGCACACACTCAATGCCGGTTTTGCCATTCAGTCGTTGTTGCTTGGGCTGAAGGAGGCGGAAAGCGCCGAGGGTTCTACGGCGTTGACGTCCGCAGTGCGCATTCACGGTTATCTCACCTATGCGCAACTGGCCCACGGACTCGTGGTTGACGCGGTGCAACTGGTGGGAGTGGTTCGTCATGCGTTCACCGACAGTGTGCGTGTGGCCAACACCACCTCCTCGATCGTCGGCGATGCGCTGGGCAGCGTATTGAATGAAGGTGTGGGGAATGCACTGCAATTGGCGAGTATCGGTTTCGACATCTACCTGTTGCTCAACGCGGAAAATGATACCCAGCGTGCGATGTTCGCCACCCAGCTGGCTTTCGATACCGCCGGACTGGTGTTGGGCGTTGGAACACTTGGTGCAGGTATTGCCGGAGCGAGCACGGCGGCTGCGTTTCTTGGCGGGGCCAACGTCATTCTGGGCGGACTGGCTATCGGCATCAGTGCATTGGTCGAAGGTTTCAGCGCCAGGACGGAGCGTGGCAAACAGATCGGCAGGTATTTGAATCGGGTCAACGAGGCCTATCGTACCGGAGGCTATTCGGTAAGGGGGGATACCCTCTTTGCCAACCCGCATGCTGTTTACTCGCAACTGAACCTGCGCAACGGAACGATCACCTTTGGCAGTCAGAAAATCTTCGCGGCAGACGACTATTCCGATTTGCATCCACCGAAAATCGATCCGGATCGTGAGCATGCGTTCAGCATTCGAGAGGCACTCGATCTGCCGGAAAAATTTGTCATCAGTGACAAAGTAAACATTGAAAGCGTGGTGTTGCCGAGCCTGCCGGATTGCTTCCTGGCCTATGAGTTTGGCGGACTGCCGTTCTCGACAACCCTGCGCGAAGATCTGCAAACGGCACTGGCACTTGAGCATGACCGTGACGGCAAGCGGCAATTCTGGTTCTCCTTCTACAAAGTGCCCACCGAATACATCATTGAAAAAATGGTGCCCAACTACGTGGCAACCACAGTCGCCGTGGTGGTGGGCAGGCAACACCGTTTTCTTCATGTACCGACCTTGCCGCGAGAAGTGCACGGTCACCTTTCTTATGACATCGATGCACTGGGCGGGCACTGTTCGGTCACCTTGGCCGTGGGGGTCAAGTCTTTGCGTTTGCAGGTCTCGACTGGCGAAGCAATGACCTGGTCGTTACGCGCAGCCTGGTTGAATAAAAATGACGTGAAAATTGAGGGCGACGTTCTGCAACTGGGCGCGATAACTGTGCAGGTGCCTGGCAAACATACTGTGCTTGTGCAACTCGACGGGCATTCGTTGCAGGTGGACTGGGCAAC
Organism: Pseudomonas sp. NPDC087803; assembly: GCF_044742995.1. NCBI lineage: Bacteria > Pseudomonadati > Pseudomonadota > Gammaproteobacteria > Pseudomonadales > Pseudomonadaceae > Pseudomonas > Pseudomonas sp. NPDC087803. The sequence continues at coordinate 10,725 of NZ_JBIUVO010000013.1, read as the reverse complement.
CGGAAACCTTTTGCTCAATGAACTGCAGGCCGGCCCGGATGAAGACGGCCCGATGACACGCCAGCGGGTGCGCGAACTTGCACGTTCAAGCCATCTGGCGGATGGCCCCACGGTCATTCGCAATTACCCGGACGCTCTGACCGGTGTGCGCACCAGCGCCTGGTATGACCGGGGGCAAGATTCTTTCCTGTTGGTTCGCGGGCTGGACCCGAAGCATGCCGCGGATATTTGCATGGGCCCAAGGATGGGCCAGAACATCTACTACTACTGCCCCGCTGATGCATTGATCTGGCGCGTTGATGTTGTCACCGGGAAAATCATGCGGGTTTTCCAGTTGGTGCCTACGGAATCCAAAGCCTGGATTACCGCGATCCAGGAGACGCCGGGCGGTCTGTTGCAAGTGGTTCGGCGTATCGAACTCGATGAAGACCGGTTTGTGAAAATGACTTACCTGATCGAAGAAGATCAACTCTCGATTACTTCTGTGTCCGGCTATCTCAGCTATCAGGAAGGTCGGGGCATTCGCAACGGGTCTGTCACCCTTGACGATTTCCTCGCGTGGTATCAGTTGATTCCAGACGAGTCAGGCGTTGATGACGAGCACGTTGTGAATGCCGTTTGGTCCAGGTTCATTACCGTTGATTACATGGACTATGACTTAAAAGCGTTCAGCAGGGTCTGGGTGCGTTGCGACGACGGAAGGGTCTTTAGCCCACTGCTCGAAGAGGAGGACAACAGAGCCGATTCCTTCGATTGGGTGCTCCTGGATCCACAGCAGTCGGCACGCGATACGGTGCTGTTTCATCACCTGCGCTCTGGCCTCCTTTATCGACAACACATCGGTGCGCAAGATCAGTCGCCGGTGGTATTCGCACAATCGGTCTTGCCGCTCGAGGTGCAGCAAATTCATCGTCGGGACCGGCAACACACTGTATTCACTGAAGATGGCATGGTGTTTCGACTTGATGTCGCGGGTGAAGCGCGTTTGGCAGGCCTCAGTAATGATTGGCTGGTCGCTCGCCAGCAGCGCTCAGGCGGCAATTTCCGCTGGTGGGATTCGGTTCTTGGCACTGCCGCAATGTGGTCCGCCGGGGCTACGGAGGTCGGCGGTATAAGCGCTGCTTCGAATCATTCGCCGCTCTATGTCGTGTGTCTGGATCAGCAACTTCTTATCGCCGACACAGCGGGGAAAAGCTTTGGGTTGCTGAGGCAGACCGTGGACAAGAAAGCCGTGTTGATGATCGATTGGACTACCGGGCGGATCTACCGACAAGCGTTCATGCCCGGCGAAAGCTTGTCCGCAGCGTTTGGCGCGGGAACTCGTCTGTTGCGGGCTGACTTGATCCCGCCATTGCAGCGGATTCTGCCGCAGCGCACGTTTGCCTGGGCTATGCCCCACGCCTCCGGTCTGCGCGCCAGGACACATGACCACGTATTGTTCGACCTGTTCGAAGGCGAGCCACCGCGTATTGTCGGGGTGGAAAACGAGTTCTTTGACGGCGTGGACTCGCATCAGGCGCAGGAACGGAAAATGGCGAAGCTGCTGGCTGGTCAGCATTCTGCTCCGTATCTGACTGCAGGCAGGATTGATGATCTGTGTCGTTGGTACGACGTCGACGCGGGCCGCTTGCTCAGTGCAACGGCACCAGGGAAAGACTTGCCTGGTTACCTGGGCGTCGCGAACGGTCAAACCCTGGTGCTGCATGACTTGCAGAGCCGGCAACTTTTCAGCAACCGCAGCGAAGATGGAAGGCTCAGTGACGTATGGATGACGGCGCAAACCGTCAGCCGCGCAGCCAATACGCTGGTCATCGAAAGCGATCAGTCATCTGGCAGGATTGCGCCGATTCCGGACGGTGTTGATACGTTGATCCTGAGGTATGCGGCGGATGGTGCTTCCTTTGTGATCGACCAGCGGACCTGGGCACGACTCGATTGCCTGATTGTCGATCTCGGTTTTCCCGACGTGTTTAAAAGTCATCTGTTGTTGCAGTTGGCATCAATGGAGCAGTGGCTGGTCACGCACAAGGATGGGCACCTGCTGCTGACCGACGCCGACACGGGGCGCAGTATCATCTTGCGCAATGTCGTTGCTATCGACGCGGAGTCTCGAAAGAAAGTGGCATTCAGCATCCCCTTGGCTGGAGACATCGTGCTGACGGTCTACCTGGATGAATTGATGAACGCATTGCAGGAGGAAACATTGAGTGAACTCGGCGCGCTGATCTCGATACCCGAGAAGGTGTAAAGCGGCAGTTCAACATCGACGAGTTGGTAGAAGGGGCTGCGGTTGTGATCAACCACAGCCCCTTTTTCATGTTCAGGAAAGGTAGCCCTTCACCCCGGTAAAGATGATTTGTGCCGCCAATGCGCAGACAAACAATCCCATCAACCGACTGACGATCTGCAGGCCTTGATCGCCGAGGATGCGTTCGATGTGATTGGACAGGTACAGCACCACCCCGACAGTGAAGCTGGCCAAGGTGATGCTCATGATCGCGGTCAGTTTGTCGTCCCAGTGCGGCTGGCTGACGCCCATCACCAGCAGGGCGCCGATGGTGCCCGGACCGACCGTCAACGGAATGGTCAGCGGGACGATGGTCACGTCTTGCTGCACGTTGTCACTCTGCACCACCGGTTTGCCCTGGGCCATGCCCAGCGCCGAGATGAACAACACGCTGCCGGCACCGATGCGAAACGCGTCAGCGGTGATCCCGAACACATCGAAAATCACCCGTCCGAACAGATACAGCAAGACGCTGGAGACCAGCGTGGCTATCGCTACTTTCCAGGCCAGGCGCCGCTGCTCCTTGCGCGAATAACCGCGGGTCAGGCTGATGAAGCAGGACAACACGAAGAATGGGCTGTAGAGCACCAGCATCTTCAGGTAAACGCTGAATAACACGTGGAGCATGGTGTTGGCTCGCGGCGGCAGATGGACAGAGCGGAGTCTATCAGCCGGTTTAATTTTTGGGGGGATGACGTAAACAGATACCGCGTGAATAACTAAGCAAGTTGTTATTTGAAGTGACTGCTTGCTGGGTTCGTTATTGGCAAGTTACATGTTCTGGTTTGAAGTTTGTTGTTCTTCTGGTTATTGTTCTTCCGCGGGTTCAAGAGGAGCCCGTTCTAATTGAAAAGGATTTGATAATGAATGTTCATAGTGTTGAAGAGTGCTCCGTAGCCGAATGTATTCACCGCTTACAGAATTATGAGCTGGACGGCGCGGCTATTCGTCCTCGCGGTCTTTCGCTGCCGGCCATCGAAGAGCCGGGCAAGGGTTCCATCGTCGGTGAGGGCATTCTGTCCTTTACCGGTAACTTGAGTGAACAGAATCGCGAAGATGTGCAACACGCATTCCTGTTCGCCACGCTGGTCGCCAACAAGAAGTATCCGCACGAATATCAGGGCAAGGAATGGTACTACCAGTTTCTGGAAGTCATGACCAATGCCGGCTGGCTGCCAACGAGCAAGTACTATAACGACATGAACATCGGCGGTAATACCGTACGGATGGATCAACTGGTGCTGGAAATCCTCGGCAGCGTCGTGGCCGGGCTTGCTGTGCCGGGCTCGGCGTCGGTGTTGATGCTGAAAGTGGCAGGCGACGCGATCACCGCCCTGAAAAAGCGTGAAACCGCACTGACGCTGTATGAGCGCAATATGCTTGAACATGGTGTCGGCGGTATGGCAGCCGGTACTTGCACCGAGATCAATGGCGAGGTCACCATGGCCTTGGGGACTGTTCGTTTCATCCGCAAGAACACGGCGAAACAAGTGTTGTTCATGGATTGGGATTCGCGCGAAGTGAAACTCTATCGGGGTGATTCGGTGTTCCGCAAAGTGCCGTCCATCGTCGAGCAAACCCGCGATACCATTCGCGCCAAACTGGGTTTGAATGCAAAAACCAAGATCGAAGATTACGAGATCTGATTGAGTGTTATTGACAGGGCGGCCGTTATCGGTCCGCCCTTTTTTCATTGAGGGTTGATAATGGCTCGGTTATACAAGTTGTTGACAGTGGGGCATGCTGTTTTGGCGTTGTCGAAGTCTGGACGCAGCGCGGATTATGACGATCTCGTTCAATCAAATCTGTTGGCGCAACTGGTCGCCAATAAAAAAATCGAAGACGCGAAAGTTGAAAGCTGGTACGACGCTTACATCGCCGTGCTGGATGATTTCTGGGTGCGAAGCGTGAAGTTTCGCGAGGATTTCTCTGTCGCTCAGGCAGGTACAGGTTCGGCGCTGGGGTGGGCCACGACGGTGTTGGCCAATAATGCTGGCAACGATCCGGTACTTGCCGGGCTGGTGGCGTATGCGGCGCGAATGCCTGATGGTGTTTCGGCGGTTCAGACGTTGCCCGAGCCGACTGGCGAAGAGCCGATGCAGACGCCGCGGCCTGCGCTTCAGAGGGTACGCCTGCTGACCGTTGCGGCGCAGAGTCCGACGTCGATCAGCAGCCTGTATCTTGAGTTCAAGACGCGGCAGACGCTGGCTGCAAATCCGTGGTCGCAGCGTTTCGCCAGCGCTGAAGTGGAAGGTCCGGTCTGCGTGCGTTATGCGCGAGCGACACTGTCGCAAACGCTCTACGCATTATCCCGTCAGGCCGTGACGCGCAAGCTCGGAGATCGACTGGCGCAGAACGTGGCGCCATTGGCTGAAGCAATCGATATCGGTGTTTGAGGCGGGTTGCCCGATGGCTGCAAGTGCTTTCGGGCGTTGAACGGCAATCGTCAGAATGTCGAAGCCGTGCGGTTCTGCTGATCGCGCTGGGCGACCCAATGTTCGATCAGCTCGCGCAGTTGCGACAGCTCCACCGGTTTGGCCATGTGCCCGTCCATCCCGGCCTGACGCGCGCGTTCCTTGTGTTCGGCGAGGATGTGCGCGGTCAGCGCAACGATTGGCGTGCGGATGCGCTGATTGCTGACTTCCCACGCACGCAGTTGCTGGGTTGCCGAGAAGCCATCGAGGATCGGCATTTCGCAGTCCATCAACACCAGGTCGTAACGCTGCGCCTTCATCGCCTGCAGGGCTTCTTCGCCGTTGCTGGCGGTGTCCGGTTGCAGGTTGAGCTTGCCGAGCATGCCGCGAATCACTTTGGTCGAAATGGTGTTGTCTTCAGCGACCAGAATGCGGAAATCGCTCGGCACCTTGGCTGCCGTGGCCGGGGTGACCACTTGCGGCTGGAACACCACCTGACCCTTGTTGCGCTGATTCAACTCGTCGGCCAGTGTGGTCTTGAGCGTGTAGCCGGCCACCGGTTTGGCGAGGATGCGCTTGATCCCCGAATTGCGCGCGATGATCTTGCTCGGCGCGTTGCTGATGCCGGTGAGCATGATCAACAGAATGTCGTGATTGAGGCTCGGGTCTTCCTTGATCTTGGCCGCCAGTTGCATGCCGGTCATGCCGGGCATGTTCTGGTCCAGCAGCACCACATCGAAGTAGTCACGCAGGTGCGCCTTGGTGCGCAGCAACGCCAGCGCTTCCTTGCCCGACGGCACGGCGCTGACGTTCAGGCCCCAGGCGCTGCATTGCTGCACCAGCACCTTGCGGCAGGTGTCGTTGTCGTCCACCACCAGCACCCGCGCACCTTGCAACGGGCCATCGAGGTCGGAGGTCGGGTGTTCGAGGCGATCCGGGTCTAGCGGCAGGGTCAGCCACAAGGTGCTGCCCTGATTGGCGCCGCTCTTGATCCCGAATTCACCGTGCATCAGGCGGATCAGTTGCCGTGCAATGACCAGGCCGAGGTTACCGCCCAGGCGGTTGGCCGAGAGGAAATGCTTGCTGTGCAGTTCGGCGTGCAGCAACGCCTCGCGCTCTTCCGGCTCCATCGGCTGGCCACTGTCCTGCACGGCGATGCGCAGGCGCGGCTTGACGCTGCGCTCGTCGAGGGCGACGACGATCAGCACTTCGCCTTCGTCGGTTTTCTTCAGGGCGTTTTCCAGCAGGCTCAGCAGGGTCTGGCGCAGGCGCGTCGGGTCGCCGCTGATCACCCGCGGGACTTGCGGCTGGATGAAGCTGATCAGCTCGACGTTCTGCTGTTCGGCTTTGGCCCGGTAGATGCTCAGGCAGTCGTCGATCAGTGCGTTGAGGTCGAACTGCACATCGTCCAGTTCGATCTGCCCGGATTCGAGCTTGGAGATGTCGAGAATCTCGTTGATCAGGGTCAGCAGTTCGTTGCCGGCGCTGTGGATGGTTTGCACGTAATCGCGTTGCTTGACCGACAGCGGCGTGCCCAGCAGCAGCTCGGTCATGCCCAGCACGCCGTTCATCGGGGTGCGGATTTCATGACTGATCTTGGCGAGGAATTCGGCCTTGGCGTTGATCTCGGCGTTGCTCGCGGCGAGGTCGCGGCTGATGCTGAAACGGCTTTCGGTGATGCTGCGCTGGCGTTCACCCAAGGCGATGCTCATCAGCAGGCCGCTGATACAGATGAAGCCCATCAGGGTCATGATCAGGCCTTGCGGCGCCACCAGCGTCAGCCCGAGCAGGGCTGGCAAAATGATCAGCGTGCCGATGTTGAACACCACCATCGCGGCGACGAACAACCGCGCCGGGCGGTAGCCTCTCTGCCAGTGATAGAAACCGACAAACAGCATGCTCAGGCCGGCCAGCGCCACCAGCGCGTAAGTGATGATGTTCAGCGGCAGGGTGTTGACGAACAACAGCAGCAGGCTGCAAATCACGATGAACAGAATGTCGCCCAGCAGCAGTTTGTTCAGCGGGTGCGGGCCGAGCGGGGCAAAGAACCGCAGGGCGAACATCAACCCGGCCGGGGCGGTCAGCAGCAGGGCCAGATACGCGCCCGGGGTCTGGATCGCGTGCCAGTTCGGCAACCATGGGCCGGCGAGGTTGAGCAGCAGCAACAGGCTCAGGCCCAGCAAGCCTTCGCAGACCGCCAGCCACAGGCTGCTGCGCGAACGCGAATAGGCGTAGCGCACGAGGTTGTGCAGCAGCAACATGCCGAGGCAGCCGAACAGCAGGCCGAAGATCAGCGTCTGGTTCTGGTTGGCGGCGCTCATCACCGCCGATTGCAGGGTGATGTGCGGGCGTAGCTGATGGTCGGAAACCATCCGCAGGTAGACGTCGAGGGACTTGTCGCTTTGCGGCAGCGGCAACAGGAAGTCGCTGCTCGGCAGTGGCCGCTCGACCTGCGGCTGCTGGGTGCCGGAGGTGCGTTGCTCGATCAGCTTGTCGCCGTCCAGCACGTAGAGGCTGAGGTTGGACAGGTCCGGGGCGAAGATTCGCAGCACTTGCTCATGCTTGCCCGGCGCCAGTTTGAAGCGCAGCCAGAGTGCGCCATCGGGCTCGGCCGCCGTGAGGCGATCCAGTTCGATGGGGCTGAATTGATTGGTGTAACGCGCCGAGCGGATGTCGCTCAGTTGCAGATTGCCCTGATCGTCAAGCAATACCGACCAGCCACTGCCTTGCGCGGCCAGAGCCGGAAGCATGCAGAGCAAGGTCAGCAGCGTGACGGTGAAGCTTATGGCAATCCTGAGCCAGCGCACGGCGAAATCCCTTCGTAGGTTGATGCCAGAATATAACGATGCGCGGCGGCGGAACAGCCCGGCGAGGGACTGCATCCCGCGCCGGACTTGAAGGACAGCTTATTCCTGGGTTTCGCCACGTTCACGGGCAATGGCGCGGTAGCCAATGTCCTTACGATAGAAGCAGCCTGCCCAGTCGATGGCGGCGGCCAGCTTGTAGGCTTGCTGCTGCGCTTCGCTGACGCTGGCGCCCATGGCGGTGGCGCAGAGTACGCGACCACCGGCCGTCACCACGTTGCCATCTTTGAGCGCAGTACCGGCGTGGAAGACTTTGCCTTCCAGGCCTGCGGCGGCGTCCAGACCGTTGATCGCCGCGCCCTTGGCGTAGTCGCCCGGGTAGCCGCCGGCGGCCAGCACGATGCCGACGCTCGGACGTGGATCCCACTGTGCTTCGACCTTGTCCAGCGCTTGCGCCAGAGCGGCTTCGACCAGCAGCACCAGGCTCGACTGCAGACGCAGCATCACCGGTTGGGTCTCCGGGTCACCGAAGCGGCAGTTGAATTCGATGACTTTCGGGTTACCGGCCTTGTCGATCATCAGACCGGCGTACAGGAAACCGGTGTAGACGTTGCCTTCTTCGGCCATGCCGCGCACGGTCGGCCAGATCACCTGATCCATCACGCGCTGGTGCACGTCGGCGGTGACCACCGGGGCAGGGGAGTAGGCACCCATGCCGCCGGTGTTCGGGCCGCTGTCGCCGTCGCCGACGCGTTTGTGGTCCTGGCTGGTGGCCATCGGCAGCACGTTCTTGCCGTCGACCATGACGATGAACGAGGCTTCTTCGCCGTCGAGGAATTCTTCGATCACCACGCGCGAACCGGCGTCGCCGAACGCATTGCCGGCGAGCATGTCGCGCACGGCGTCTTCGGCTTCGGCCAGGGTCATGGCAACGATCACGCCTTTACCGGCGGCCAGGCCATCGGCCTTGATCACGATTGGTGCGCCTTTTTCACGCAGATAAGCCAGGGCCGGCTCGATCTCGGTGAAGTTCTGGTAGTCGGCGGTCGGGATCTTGTGGCGCGCGAGGAAATCCTTGGTGAAGGCTTTCGAGCCTTCCAGCTGCGCGGCACCGGCGGTCGGACCGAAGCAGTCCAGGCCACGGGAGCGGAACAGATCGACCACGCCCGCCACCAGCGGCACTTCCGGGCCGACGATGGTCAGGGAAACGTTTTTCTCGGCAAAATCGGCCAGTTGCTCAAGGGCCAGCACGTCGATGGCGACGTTTTCGCACTTGGCTTCAATCGCGGTACCGGCGTTGCCCGGCGCGACGAAAACCTTCTGCACGCGCGGATCCTGAGCCACTTTCCAGGCCAGGGCGTGTTCACGGCCACCGCTGCCAATGATCAAAACATTCATTTCAAAAACCTCGAATTCTGTGGGGCGCTTCCAAACCTCTGCGGACTGAACCTGTAGGAGCTGCCGAAGGCTGCGATCTTTTGCTCTTTTTCAACAACAAGATCAAAAGATCGCAGCCTGCGGCAGCTCCTACACAGAGGGAGCGTTGAATCAGTGACGGAAGTGGCGCATGCCGGTGAAGACCATGGCGATGCCCGCTTCATCAGCAGCGGCAATCACTTCGTTGTCACGCATCGAGCCGCCTGGCTGGATCACCGCGGTGATGCCGACCTTGGCCGCGTTGTCGATGCCGTCGCGGAACGGGAAGAATGCGTCGGAAGCCATGACCGCGCCCTGCACTTGCAGACCGGCGTGCTCAGCCTTGATCGCAGCGATACGTGCGGAGTTTACGCGGCTCATCTGGCCGGCGCCGACACCGATGGTCTGACGGTTCTTGGCGTAGACGATGGCGTTGGACTTGACGTACTTGGCCACTTTCCAGGCGAAGATCAGATCGTGGATTTCCTGTTCGGTCGGTGCACGCTGGGTCACCACTTTCAGGTCGTCGGCGCCGATCATGCCGATGTCGCGGCTCTGCACCAGCAGGCCACCGTTGACGCGCTTGTAGTCCCAGGCCGCAGCGCGATCCGCCGACCACTCGCCGCAGGCCAGCAGGCGCACGTTGGCTTTGGCGGCGACGATGGCGCGAGCCTCTTCGCTGACGCTTGGCGCAATGATCACTTCCACGAACTGACGCTCGACGATCGCCTTGGCGGTCTCGGCATCCAGTTCACGGTTGAAGGCGATGATGCCGCCGAAGGCCGACTCGGTGTCAGTGGCGTAGGCCAGTTCGTAGGCCTGACGGATGCCGCCCTCGGCGTCCGGGCTCACCGCCACGCCGCACGGGTTGGCGTGCTTGACGATCACGCAGGCCGGCTTGACGAAGCTCTTCACGCATTCCAGCGCGGCGTCGGTGTCGGCCACGTTGTTGTACGACAGCTCCTTGCCCTGCAGTTGGGTCGCGGTGGCGATACCGACTTCGGCAGGCTTGGCCTCCACGTAGAACGCCGCGCTCTGGTGCGGGTTCTCGCCGTAGCGCATTTCCTGAGCCTTGATGAACTGGCTGTTGAAGGTGCGCGGGAATTCGCTGCGGCCTTCGGTGCTCAGCACGTCGGCAGCCTGATTCACGGTGCCCATGTAGTTGGCGATCATGCCGTCGTACGCGGCGGTGTGTTCGAACGCCTTGAGCATCAGGTCGAAACGCTGAGCGTAGGTCAGGCCGCCGGCCTTGAGGTTTTGCAGAACGCCGGCGTAATCGCTGGCATTCACCACGATCGCCACGTCTTTATGGTTTTTCGCTGCCGAACGGACCATGGTCGGGCCGCCGATGTCGATGTTCTCGATCGCGGTCGGCAGGTCGCAGCCTGGCTTGTTGATGGTGGCTTCGAACGGGTACAGGTTGACCGCAACCAGGTCGATCGGCTTGATGCCGTGCTCGTTCATGATCGCGTCGTCGATACCGCGACGACCGAGGATCCCGCCGTGGATTTTCGGGTGCAGGGTTTTCACCCGACCGTCCATCATTTCCGCGAAACCGGTGTAATCCGCGACTTCCACTGCAGCAACACCGTTGTCGCACAGCAGCTTGAACGTCCCGCCGGTGGAGAGGATCTCGACGCCGAGGGCTTCAAGCTCCTTGGCGAATTCGAGGATCCCGGTCTTGTCGGAAACGCTGATCAAGGCGCGGCGGATCGGCAGGCGGGTAGTCTGGTCGGTCATCTCAATTTCCATCAAAAGCAAAGGAAGTCAGCAAAAAAGGCGACCGGTTTTACGCGGGCGCCTT
>NZ_JBIUVO010000012.1:102284-106473 GCF_044742995.1 Pseudomonas sp. NPDC087803 | reverse complement strand
AGCGTTACACGCTGCTGTCAACACCTCTTTTTCTCCGCTTTCGACCGAGAAGATCGAACCGTTAAAAGAGCCAAACATCACCGCCCTTTCAACTCTTTCCAGGCTTCGATGAACTGAAGCAACCCGCCGCCGAAAACCGTTTAACTCATTGAATCTCAAGGAGTTTTCCGTTTCGACTGCGCCGGAAGTGGGGCGAATTATAGACCTCCAGAATCTGCCGTCAACCGCTTTTTTCACTTTTCTTTCAACAACTTACAGATCGGTTAAAAAACATACAAAACCCTCTATATAGAAGGAGGGACACGATTCCTTCTATATAGAAGCGATACTCAAAGCACTCCATCAGCCTTGAGCGCATCCACCGCACCCGCGCCCAGACCCAGCACCCGCTGCAAAACCTCCAGCGTATGCTCGCCCAACAAAGGAGGTGCACGGTGGTACTCGACTGGCGTCTGCGACAACCGGATCGGACTCGCCACCTGCGGCACCATCCCCGCCAGTGCGTGAGGCAACTCAATTGCCAAGCCACGCGCCTTCACCTGCGGATCTTCAAACACCTGGGACAGATCATTGATCGGCCCACACGGCACACCCGCCTGCTCCAACTGAGCCACCCATTCGGCGGTGGTCTTGAACACCGTCGCCTGACGGATCAGCGGAATCAACACCGCACGGTTAGCCACCCGCAGCTTGTTAGTCGCGAATCGCGGATCGTCCGCCCACTGCGGCTGGCCCGCCACCTCGGCAAACTTGCGGAACTGGCCGTCATTGCCAACGGTAAGAATGAAATCACCGTCGGCCGTCGGGAAGTCCTGATAAGGCACGATGTTCGGGTGTGCATTACCCAGACGTTTCGGCGCATTGCCCGTAGTCAGGTAGTTCATTGCCTGGTTCGCCAAGCATGCGACCTGCACATCCAGCAAAGCCATATCGATGTGTTGCCCGCCACCGTCGTGATCACGATGCGCCAGCGCCGCCAGAATCGCCACGGTCGAATACAGCCCCGTCAGGATGTCCGTCAGCGCCACACCCACTTTCACCGGCCCGGCGCCTTCATCACCTTCAGGGCGACCGGTCAGGCTCATCAGCCCGCCCAGCCCCTGGATCATGAAGTCATAACCGGCGCGCTTGGCATACGGCCCGGTTTGACCGAAGCCGGTGATCGAGCAATAGATCAGATCCGGATTGATCGCCTTCAGCGACGCATAGTCCAGCCCATAGGCGGCCAACCCACCGACCTTGAAGTTCTCGATCAAGATGTCCGACTTCGCCGCGAGCTCCCGTACGAGGTTCTGCCCTTCGGGTCGGGTGAAGTCGATCGTCACCGACTGCTTGTTGCGGTTGGCCGACAGGTAATAGGCCGCCTCACTGGTGTTTACACCATATGCGTCTTTCAGGAAGGGCGGCCCCCAGGCGCGGGTGTCATCACCATTGCCTGGGCGCTCGACCTTGATCACCTCGGCGCCAAGGTCGGCGAGAATCTGCCCGGCCCACGGCCCGGCCAGCACGCGCGATAAATCCAGTACCCGCAGATGCGACAGCGCGCCCATGGTCGCTCTCCTGTTAATAGAACGCCTGCAGACCGGTTTGCGCGCGACCGAGGATCAGCGCGTGAACGTCATGGGTCCCTTCATAGGTATTCACCACTTCCAGGTTGACCAGGTGACGAGCCACACCGAACTCGTCGGAGATACCGTTGCCGCCCAACATGTCACGAGCTATGCGGGCGATGTCCAACGACTTGCCACAGGAGTTGCGCTTCATGATCGAAGTGATTTCGACCGCAGCGGTGCCTTCATCCTTCATGCGCCCCAGACGCAGGCATCCTTGCAGGGCCAGAGTGATCTCGGTCTGCATGTCGGCCAGCTTCTTCTGAATAAGCTGGGTGGCAGCCAATGGGCGCCCGAACTGCTGACGATCGAGGGTGTACTGGCGCGCCGTGTGCCAGCAGAACTCGGCAGCGCCCAACGCACCCCAGGAGATGCCATAACGCGCAGAGTTGAGGCAGGTGAACGGGCCTTTCAGGCCGCGTACGTCCGGGAAGATGTTCTCTTCCGGAACGAAGACGTTGTCCATGACGATTTCGCCGGTGATTGATGCGCGCAGACCGACCTTGCCGTGAATCGCCGGAGCGCTCAGGCCCTTCCAGCCTTTCTCCAGCACGAAGCCACGGATGTCGCCGGCATCGTCCTTGGCCCAGACCACGAACACGTCGGCGATCGGGCTGTTGGTGATCCACATCTTGGCGCCGGTCAGGCTGTAGCCGCCGTCGACTTTGCGTGCTCGGGTGATCATCGCGCCCGGGTCGGAACCGTGGTTTGGCTCGGTCAGACCGAAGCAGCCGATCCATTCGCCAGACGCCAGTTTCGGCAGGTATTTCTGTTTCTGTGCTTCAGTGCCGAATTCGTTGATCGGCACCATCACCAGCGAGGACTGCACGCTCATCATCGAACGGTAGCCGGAATCGACGCGCTCCACTTCACGGGCGATCAGACCGTAACTGACGTAGTTCAAGCCGCTGCCGCCGTACTGCTCGGGAATGGTCGCCCCCAACAGGCCGACTTCGCCCATTTCGCGGAAGATTGCCGGGTCGGTTTTCTCATGGCGGAAAGCTTCAAGCACGCGTGGCGCCAGGCTCTGTTGAGCGAACTGCGCCGCGGTGTCACGGATCATGCGCTCTTCTTCAGTGAGCTGTTGATCCAGCAGCAAGGGATCGATCCAGTTGAAGCTAGCTTTACCGCCCATGAGTGTGTCCTCGCAAATCGGTGAATTAACGTGGCATTGATCCTAGGCCCGCTTCACTGGCTCGGCAAACGAGGATTTCGCATCCTGTTGTGCTAATTTCTCACTCCGAACCGTCGCTGAATGCCTTTTATGCGGCGCATTAGTGAGGTTGACGTACATGCGCAGGAAGATTCCCAGCACCACAGCCCTGATCAGCTTCGAAGCCGCCGCTCGCCACGAAAGCTTTACCAAGGCTGCCGAAGAACTTTCCCTGACCCAAGGCGCCATTTGCCGACAGATCGCCAGCCTTGAGGACTTCCTCAGCGTGGAACTGTTCCGACGTTCGCGACGCGGAGTGAAGCTGACGGAAGCCGGCCTTTCCTACAGCCGTCGGGTGGCCACGCAACTGGACGCCGTCGAGCGCGACACACTCTCGGTCATGGGCCAACAGGGCACCAACGTGATCGAACTGGCAGTGGTACCCACCTTCGGCACTCAATGGCTGCTGCCACGGCTCAAGGACTTTCAGCTCAAACACCCGGAAGTGACGGTCAACCTGACCAACCGCACCCGCCCGTTCCTGTTTGCCGACACTGATTTCGACGCGGCCATCTACTTCGGCGACGCCGACTGGTCGGGTACCGAATCCCACAGGCTGATGGGTGAAAATCCGATGCCGGTGTGCAGCCCCACCCTACTCGGCAGCAGGACCCATCTGACTCCTGACCAGATCGCCGAACTGCCTCTGTTGCAGCAAACCACGCGCCCCTACGCCTGGCGCCAGTGGTTCAACGCCCGGCACCTGAACATCCCCCGCGACATGACAGGCCCGCGCTACGAGCTGTTCTCCATGCTGGCCCAGGCGGCCATGCACGACATGGGCATCGCGCTGATTCCACCGTTCCTGATTCAGCGCGAGCTGGCCGAGAAACGCTTGGTGATCGCCAACCCGAATGCGCTTTCCAGCATCAAGGCGTATTACCTGATGATTCCGGAGCGAAAGGTCGAATCGGCATCACTCAAGGCTTTTAGCGATTGGCTGGTGAATCAGGCAAACAGCTACAGCCTAGAAGGATAGAGGCTTACAGCGATTACTAACCCGGTAGTCAGGATAATTTAAGCCCTACAGATATAAGTATTTGTCGCAAAATCGCAGACTGTATCCGAAAGTCGTACAGACGTCCCACAAGCGCCTGCGGGCGTGGCTTTGAGCCTCCATTCACGACTCATTACGGCCTATTCACGTCGCCGATGAGAAATTTTTTCAAATTCAGCCAGAATCCTTACAAGGCACGGCCTGCAAGGGATTCAGCTGGCCATCTGCGACATTCGGTCACGGGATGACTTGTAGTTAATTTTCCGTCACCCGTCATAATCCCTTGAAGGGCATAAAGTTCGCCTGCAAAATGCCGCGCCCCGCCCTTTTTTGGCGGGTTCGTGCTGATCGGCCGGCCCAGCCGCACCA